>JAAYYB010000317.1 GCA_012515615.1 Fibrobacter sp. | reverse complement strand
CGTGGAGTTGAGGCACTATGTCACCTCAGAGATGATTTTGGGAATTTTGCATTGTCACTTTTTCATCTCTGAGGTGAAAAAGAAATCTTGGGTCCCTGGCACTATGTCATCTCTGGGGAAGTCCTGATTGTTAAGGGCTATCTTATTTCCTAATACCCTGCTTTGAAAAATTATCTCACAACATAGTCTCATTTTTAATTAAAAGGTGTTATATTTATAAGAACAGTACCAGAAATAACGCTCTGTCTGTGTGCATACCAATTTCTTGACGAATACCGTTCTTTTGGGAATTCTTCTTTGAATAGTACGTGCGCGCCGTCCTTAGTTGATGGATTACAAATTATTCAAGGGAACAACCATTATTTCGATAAGAAGGATCAAGAATGCGGGCCGCAGGCAGGGCTATTTTTATCGACTACTAACTTTTTACTATCAGTCTCTCATATTGTTCCCTAAGAGAAACAGAAATCTCCTCTTTTTCACCAAGGCATCTTAAAGCCAGAGCAATAGCTTCTATTGTAGCGAGGCCTTCACTTTTTGTTTGAGACCGTAAAGACGGGTGCTCAGGGTTTAAAGTGATCCTGTTTAGTTTCAGAAACCAGGGATTGCGCCACCAGAGAGTTTTTGCCTGCTTCCAGGACCCGTCAAGAGCAATTATTCCCCTCAGCTCAGATGGGTTTTCCATCTCTTTTTTATTCCGTCCGAAAACCTGACACGGTTTGCTCTTATCTGAGTTGCCTTTTAAATACAAAATTCCCCATTTTGAAGGCTGTTCTTCAGAGCCGGCAACTATCTTGAAATTAGGCCAGGAGAGTCCGACAAGGAGCTTACTGTTTAAAAGAGCCATATTGGCCAGGCGGGCGGAATTGAGCTGTTTGTATTGTTCCTGAGGGTGCTGAAGGATGATAACTTTAAGTTTGTTATCCAATGAGACAACCTTTTCACAGATACAGTCATCTTTTGGCCGGAAACACTCAGGGCAGGCCTTGAATCTGTCGGTCTTTATGTGAGCACGGGGGTCTTTGGGAGATATTTTATTCATGTTTTCTCAAGGCTTGGGCCTTTTAGCTGTAAGATACATGTGTTCGACAGGAAGGCTGCCGGTTCTGATAATTGTATGAGTTGTCATAGTGGTTACCTCCCATCCCTGCTCCCCTATTTTGTTCAGATAATTGTAAAGTGTAACATCAGTCCAGTTTTTAAGGTTTTCACCATTTACAAAATGGACTTTCCAGGATGCCTCTTTGGGAAGAACATGCCCGAAAATACCTTTGCCATATTTTTCAGCGATGATAAGAAGATATTCCCATTTCTGCACCTTATTACCTCTCCTCCATAATCATCTGAATATAGGGAAATTCAGACCATAATTCAATCTAAAGGATAGATTCCTGAGAAATATTTTTCACTTCATCATTAATTTTATCCATCAGATATTTCTTTGCATCCGGACTCTCACTGGTTTCATACATGAACAGAAGTAGATTGCGCCCCAGCTCATCCATTCCAGCCTCTCTGTAGAATGATGCAGCAAGACCTGCGAGTTTATGACTGTTTTCGCCTGGTACTCTTGATGCCAGAGCATAGTAGTCAGCTGCGCTTTTAGTGTCGTTGTAATATTTATAGTAAATCATGCCCAGATAAAACGCGATATTCCATTTTTTATCACCCAAATGAAACAACCCCCTTTCCAGAATAACTCTGGCGGCATCAGGGGAACCGCATAAATCAGGAATCATCAGGCCGGCAAATTCGTAAGCTGGATAAAAAGCGGGATTCAATCGTGTAATTACATCAACCATCTGTATCAGCCACTCAAAATTTCTATCTGAAAGATAATGATCTCCGAAATATAGTATGGTCCTTATCCAGAGATAATGCGAGACAGTGGACTCAAACCCCAGAAGTGCGCCTTTTATGCGGTCCTGGCCTGGAAGATATGTCATGCTTTCCTTTGACCAGGAGGATCCCGTAAGTACAGTAAGTTTCTTTTGTGTAAATACGATCCCCGTAATCGACAACACTGAAACAAATATCAGAATGTACGATTTACGGATCATAAATCTTTCCGGGAAAAGAACAGTATTGAAAGAGAGAGAAGAAGTGTTGTGTAAAGAAGTCCGTAAAGAAGGGCACCCGCAATGTACCCCTCAGGGATACTGAGCTCATACACTACTCTTGCCCTGATATTAAAATGGTCGAGATTGGGAAATGCAAAATAGAGTAATTTCAGAATTGTTCTCCAGATTACACTGTTCTGCTGCTCGGCGCCGATACCGATCATATTGTTAAGGTGACCGGCAACATAAAAACTTATAGAGAATATTGCAGCCAGCGTGGGAGTAGTGAAAGAGGAGAAAAAGATTGCAGCGGAAATCATCACCGCCATCTCTGCTGCGGTGAGCACCACGGCCCAGGACAGTGATGGCTTGACAGATGTTCCAAGCAGGCTTATAAAAATGAAAAAAACTACTGAAATCAGTGCAAAATTCATCATAAGAGTTGCAAAAAGCCCGAAGAACTTCCCCAGTATAAACGACTCCCGGGTAACCGGCCTTGTCAGTACGCTATAAACAGTTTTCGATGAAATCTCCCGGCCAAGCATCCCTACACCGATAAATACTGCCAGAAGTAAACCGGTGAGCGACATGGTTGCCAGTCCGAAATCCGCCATCACCTGTGCCCTGGAGAAAACGGACAGATCACCGAATGCCATCGAGAGAAATAGCGCTACACCTGCTACCAGAAGGATGTTGTAAAGGACTTTGTTGCGGATCGTCTCTTTAAAGGTGTTTGCTGAGATTATGAGAATTGAATTCATGGTTTACACTCTGCGCCTCTGCCTGAGATTTCCTGTCTCCTTATTTCTGCCTTATTTTCTTCCTGATCTCCATCGTTTCTGTAAAGGAGCTCCTCAAGAGGCAGAGTACGCCTGACTATCGACAGTACCTCAATACCCTTTGAGAAAAGGAGATTCTGCACCTGCCCCGGATTTCCGCCCCGGGGGACAAACAGGGAGAAGGTCCCTTTGTCAAGCTCAGTAACTTCACAATCAAGACCACGCAAAAAGAGAAGATCATCCGGAGTCAATAAGGATACAATCATCTCTGTTCCCAGAAATCCTTTTTCCAGAATACTTTCGATCTCTCCTGAAAACGCAAGTTTCCCTTTTGATAACACTACTACATCATCGCATACCGCTTCTATATCTTCCAGTACATGAGAGCTGAAAAATATGGTTTTCCCTTTTGCTGCCAGTTCAGAAAAAAGCTTCCTGAAAAGTCTTCTTCCTGGCGGATCCATGCCGCTCATCGGCTCATCGAGAATTAGCATATGTGGGTCTCCCAGAAGCACCTGTGCCATATTCAGACGCTGCTGCATCCCCTTGGAAAGCTCTTTTATGCGGGATCCGGCTTTCCCGGAAAGCTCGACAACAGCAAGTACCCGTTCAATTTCTTTACTGATAACTGATCTGTTCAGGCCAATTAGTTCCGATATAAAGCGGAGACTTTCGACAACTGTGAGGTGACCGTAGAAATAGGGCTGCTCTGAAAGATAGGCGACACCTTTTCTGGATGATGGAAAGCCGTAGTCTCTGTTATAAATTTTTATCGAACCGCTCTCAGGAAAAACCAGACCCATGATCATCTTGATCGTAGTAGTTTTCCCTGCACCGTTAGGACCGACAAATCCGGTGACCCGCTCTCTTTTTACTGTAAAGGAGAGATCCGATACCGCAGAAATCTTTTTTGCCCAGAAATCCTTACGGTAGCTTTTTGAGACTTTATTCAGTTCGACAGCATTCATCTATAAGAAAAATAATACAGTATATACAGAAAATGTGAAGTGTTTGAGTATAGATTCCGGAACCTTCATTCTGCGAATGCAGAAATCCAGTTTGTTTCAATAACAACGAAAAGCCAATCCCGGAACCTGCAACTTGTGACCTGTACCTATAATTCTTATTCCTGTATCTATGAATGCACCGCCTGTTGTAAGTTATATTTACTTAATTATGTCCTCCCGTAAGCGAAAAACTTATAACTGTGTAAAACACGCCCGCAAAAGAGCCCGGGGACGCTGCGCAAAATGCGGAAAATGGATCTGCAGCGATTGTGCCGTAATCAACAAAGGTAATCTTTACTGTGCTGATACCTGTGCGACCTCTTCTGTCACCAGACCCGCAGTTACTGTGCTTTCCAGTCCGCCGCCGATCAAAAAAGAGATGTCTTATAAGTGGGTCGTTATCTGGGCATTATCAACTATTGCATTTGGCGGGGCAGTGTTTGGAACCTGGGCACTCAGGGAGCTCAACTCCTTAAAACAGGAAAATCGATCACTTAAAGAGAATAGAGTAAAACTGATCGAGTACATGAGAAAAAATAATAATGAAATTAAATCGCTGAGAGAAAAACTGGCAGCTTTGAGCGAAAACAGCGAGGAGAAAACTGATTCCGTTGAGAGAATTGTTCCAGATTTAAAACCACAGAAAGAAACCCGACACTCCTTCAGTGATAATGGTGCCCTGCTTTCATTTAATAACGGTGCAGTCGATAAAAACCTGGTGTCAATCACCTTTGATGGCGGATCCAGTGCGAATGTCGCATCTGATATTCTTGATACCCTCAAATCACGAGGTGTTAAAAGTACCATGTTTCTGACCGGCCAGTTTATCAGGAAATATCCTGAACTGATTGTCCGGATCGCTGCAGACGGGCATGAGCTGGGTAATCATACCTTTACTCATCCACACCTGACAAGCTGGGAACAGGACCGCACTCAGGCTCTTCTTCCAAATATCGACAGGCTATTTATCTCAAAGCAGCTTCAGGGAAATGAGAGGCTTCTGAAAGAGAAAACCGGTCTGCAATTTTCTCCTCTCTGGCGGGCTCCTTACGGAGAGTTTAACCGCACTATCTGCCGATGGGGTCTCGAATCAGGATATATGCATGTGGGGTGGCGGCAGGGGAAAACCTGGGCGCAGGGTCTGGACAGCAATGATTGGATCCCCGATGAAAATACACCTGGATTTAAAACCCCTGAACAGGTGCTTGAAAAAATATTAACACTGTCTGAAACGAAACCCTATGGGATCAACGGCGGAATAATCCTGATGCACCTGGGAACAGAACGATCTGAGAAAGAAATGCAGGTTCACCTGGTGTTAGGAACACTGATTGACAGGCTCAGAGAGGGCGGTTATGAAATCGTATCGGTTTCAGAAATGATCAGCCAATCTGGATTGAATCTTGCGCAATTGCCTTTAAAAAGCGATATTCCTGTGACATCCATAGCAAAGAAAGAAAAAAATGAACCTTGAGATGTTTATATTGAGAATACCAGCGATTCTCATCGCACTCACTATCCATGAGTTTGCCCACGGGTGGATGGCTTTTCGGCTTGGGGACACTACTGCGCGCGACGCAGGTCGGCTGACACTTAATCCGGCGGCTCACCTGGATCTCTTCGGTACGGTGATGCTTCTTTTCGGGCCTTTTGGATGGGCCAAGCCGGTTCCTGTGAACGGGTATAATTTTGAAAAACCTAAAAGAGACATTTTCCTTGTCAGTCTGGCCGGACCACTTTCCAATGTCATTGTGGCTCTTATTTTCGGCTTCTCAATTCGCATTTTAGGCAACTACCTGCCTTCACTTATGCTGAATACGCATATGAGAGATTTTCTATATTTATGCTTTTATTTAAATATAGGCATCTCTTTTTTCAATCTTATTCCGGTTCCGCCGCTCGACGGCTCCAAAATCCTGATCGGGCTGCTGCCGGATTCCTGGATTCCAGGCTACATCCGGAAAAGCAGGTACCTCCCTACGGTTTTCATGGTTTTACTCCTTGCCGAGTGGGGTCTTAAAATACCGATTTTCAGCAGTATCATTAACCCGATCTTTACACCCTATCTTAACTTCTTCCAGTTTATAATCTTCGGAAAGGTTCTCTAATGCAGGATCTTAATTTATCTCCGGAACGTCTTAAGAAGGTCGTTGAAAATTTCCGCAGCACATCGATAATAGTTGTCGGTGATGTCATGATAGATGAATATCTCTGGGGTGATGTAAAAAGGATTTCTCCAGAGGCACCGGTGCCGGTTGTAGAGGTGGAATCTGTCAGCCGGAGGCTGGGCGGGGCAGCTAATGTAGTACAGAACCTTTCTAAACTTGGCATAAAACCGTTTCTTATCTCTGTGTGCGGCAAAGATGAAAACGGGGTATTACTGAAGACCAGCCTGGGTGGGATAGGGTGCTGCACAGATGGAGTTCTTTGCTCTGAAAACCGGCCCACTACGATTAAGACCCGTATCCTTGCACGCCATCAGCAGATTGTCAGGGCTGACCGCGAACTGATCAAGGATCTGGATGAAAAAGAGTGCAATACCCTCTGGTGCAAATATGAACATTTTTTCAAATCCTGTCAGGGAACCATTATTTCAGATTATGGAAAAGGGGTTATATCTAAGCAGATTCTGGGCCAGATTGTAGAAAAATGCTCTAGAGCGGAAAGGTTTGTGGCTATCGACCCCAAGGACCGTCATTTCGATCTATACAAGGGTGTTTCTGTGGTCACCCCTAATCTCAAAGAGGCACACGTCATGCTTGGTGTTCCTTACCGGAACTGTTCCGATGAGGAGGTTATGGCACTTGGGTGGAAAATCGTCGACAAACTCTCACTTTCCTTTCTTTTAATTACTCTCAGTGAACGGGGGATGGCCCTGTTTGAAAACAGAGAGCGCAAATACACTCATCTCCCCACAGTTGCCCGAAAGGTTTTTGATGTGACAGGAGCTGGCGATACGGTTATAAGCGTTTTTTCTGCATCGGTCACCAGCGGTGCTACCCCGCTTGAGGCAGCTTATCTGGCAAATCATGCGGCGGGACTGACAGTCGCAGAACTGGGGACAGCATCGGTGGATCCGGAAGCGCTTCTTAAAGAGTGCGGAATTCAGTGATCAGGGCTTAAGCATCTTTTTTATTATAGCTCTGTTTGGAATAACGTAGTCTATTACTGAGAGAAGTGTAAAGATTGCCGGAAGCAGCAGTACCCAGAAACCCGGGTCATATCCTGCGATCTCATCAGGCATCCAGGCCACATTATAAAGCTGAAGCAGCACTACTCCCAGTACCCCGAATGCGCCGATCCCCTGAAGGACAGCCTTGGTTTTCCCTGATTTGCGGGCCGCAAGTACAATGCCATTTGAAGCGCAGATAATCCTGAGCAGCTGCATGAAAGCGTCCCTGTAGAAAAAAATCAGGTACATCCAGAGAGGGATAATACCGCTAACCATAAATGAGATAAATACGGTTTGTCTTGATACACTGTCAGCAACGGGATCAAATACTTTGCCGAAATCCGTCACTTCTTTTCTTGCCCGTGCAATTCTTCCGTCAAAAAGATCAGAAATTTCTATAAGGGATGCCAGTGCAACAGCGGCCCAGATCCAGCTGATTGAGCCCGATTTATAACCCGAGATAAATACATAGGCGAAAATCGGGGCGATTACAACTCTTGAGAGGGTAAACATAGTAGCAAGGTTCATTTTTTTCTCCGGTTAGTTTCTTTCGACTGGCTCCCGCTTTAGACCAGGTTCGTATTGTGGAATCAATCGGAATGAGCGTGTATTTTTTTCTTATCACAACAGTGATAAAATAAGTCTACGCGGCGGTAATTAGAAGTTAATACTTATACTAGCTGCTCAGGCGTGCATGCGGGTAAGTATCACATGCCAATATGCCCTCCATCTGCTTCGCTCAGTATACTTACATCATGGGGTAGCCTCCACAAGGAAAGACTACATTTTCTGTTATCCTTTCCGGCTCTCTTTTGTCCAGGGAAGGGCATCCGGGCTCTTACCACTGCGGGCATATACAATTCGCAATAATTCAATCAGCAGAGTAGTGTTCTGTTCTGAGCGCTGTTTGAGCCCCGGAAGAAGTCCCCTTACTTTTTCCAGAATCTCCTGCCGCTTATCCCAGGCTTTGTCAATATAGGCAATGAGCCTTCCAGGGGTGATGTTCTCAAGTGGCGGGGCATCCAGCTGCAGTTCATCAAGCAGCCCCATTACCTTCCCGGAATAGGGCAGAGGCACAAAGGGTATTCCCTGTAAAGCCGCAAAGATAAGAAAATGCAGGCGCATTCCGACTACAAAATCCAGGCTTTTAAGTACGGTCATAATCTGCCCTGGAGTATACTCTGCTTCAAGCACACTTGCATACTGCGGATAAATCATTCTGGCAATTACAGCATGGGACTGGTGGAGATCGTGAGCGGTTTTCCGTTCCATGGGAATAAAAAGCACACGGGCATCATAGCGGTCGATAATGTAATCGGCAGCATTGGCTATGAGGTCATGATAGTGCTCTTCACGGATATCCGGTGCAGCAGCTCCGGGTTCACGGACAGACATGCCAAAAATTTTTGATCCTTTCTTTATGCCCCATAGTTTTAAAAAGTCGATATGTACCGCTTCCGGTTTTAACAATATTGCAGGATCTGCAGTAACTACGATTTCCCTGTGAACACCAATCTCCTCCAGAATATGCAGCGAAGGCTTATCACGAACCGTAACGACGATTGCGGTGTTTACTACATCTTTGACAAGCGATTGGGATGCCGGGTCTTTTAACGGCCCTGCACCCACCGCATAGATCATCACCGGGATACCTTTCTCATTTGCGATCTGAGCCTCTCTGAGATAGATCCTGGCATCTGAATCGTAAAGGATTCCCCCGCCCCCGACCACCAGAATGTCAAGCTGCTCTACTTCAGACTGTGACTCTTTTCTGGAAAGTTTTCTTACGGCTACAGCTTTCTCAACATTATGACGGGCAAGTGTATCCTGCGGATCACGGCTAAAGACGACAATTTCTGCATTTATATTTTTCCTTATCTGGGAGATAATCGACTGAAGAATCGCCTCATCACCCAGATTGTTCCCACCATAAGAGCCGGTAATACCAATCCGCACAGTTTTAGGATTTTCCATGGGGGGATCCTTTTGAAGCAGTTTTAAGTGACAAAGAATTTATAAACTGAATTGCAAAAAGTGTACTAAACAAAAGTAAAAGCAGGAGATAAATTTTCAGTTTCAGTGTCCAAAGATTCATACTGGATATGCTGTATTCTCTGGCATACGCTTAGCTTTAGTGATTTGGGGCCTATGTTTGGAAAGGGGATGTTTCATGAGGATTATATTCTGTTTATATCTTGAAATTGATCTGGCCAAAAAGGCCATAGATAGACTTCTGGGGGCTTCATTTCGGGAAGAAGAGATGAACTGCATCGTACAGGAATCGATAGCAAAAGAGTATCTGAAAATTCAGGCCATGATATTTCCTATCTGAAGGGGTCAGATGCCGAACATGAAAAAATTAAAGGACTCAGAAGGCTTTTTGGAGGACAACAGGCTGTTAAAACTCCAGACGCCGGAAGAATCTACGCCGCGGGCACAACTGCTACAACCATGGTCGGTGCTGCATCCATAATGCCAAATGGCGGGCTCAAGACGATAATGAAAGAATTTGATCTACCAGAAGAGACTGCACAGAAATATATTGATGGTTTGATTCACGGAGGTATTCTTTTCTGGGTCAGAACTGAAGAGAAAAGAACCGGAGAGGCAATATCGATAATGGAAAGCTATCTGGCCAGAAAAATATTCACCATCTCTCCAGGAATTCCAACCTGAGCAGAAGAAAGCAGAGTCTTTTATGGAACAGAATGAGTTTACCGAACTGGGAAACTTCAAATCTCTTCATCAGGCCGATCTGGCCCAGGAAATTCTTGAATCAAACGACATCAACTGTTTTATTGTCGGAAGCAGTGAGGACGTTCTGGATATGGCTGATGTCCAGAACATCAGGGTCAGAATCAATAAAGACGATCAACAAAGAGCAGCTCAAATTCTTGACACTTTCTTTCCCGAAGGATGGAAGTAAATCAGTTGCTGGCCGGCCAAATCCGGTCTTTTTCAAGCAGAACCTGATTAACCATTATTTTCATCAGATTTTTCTGAAGCTTATTTCCCACCTGCATATAAGAGCCGCTGTTAATCAGGTTTTTACTCTCCTGTGAGTCCTCCTGCAGATCAAACAGAAAACTCAAATTTCCCTTCAATTTCTTTACATATTTGAAGGGATAATCAACAGTCGCCAGGTATATTCCATCATAGGGCTGAGTCATTAGCACAGGATCACGATCTCCAGTTTCCAGAACCGATTTGCCGATTGAGTGGTGCGCAGGGCTGATACCCAGCAGATCAAAAATCGTCGGCATTAGATCGACTTGTGAAAAGGCGCTTTTTTGAAGACGTGAAGGTTGAAGGTGCCCTTTCCATATGATTAGAAGAGGGGTCCTGAATATTTCCTCCCATGCTCCCTTTTCATTTTTTCGTGTGTGCTCTCCAGAGGGAAAACTATGGTCTCCTGTCACAATTACAATTGAATTATTGCACCATTCTCTTTTGTTTAATTCGTTGAAAAATATTCTGAGACAGGAATCGGAAACAAACATGGAGTTACGGAAATTTTCGACGAAATCAGATGGCCCGGCATCGGGATAGAGGTATCGTTGATTTTTCGGGATGTTCTGAAACATCATGTGATTTGATACATTGAAGGTGGTAATAAAAAAAGGTTTATTGACACTGGTTAATTGTTGCCTTTGCCATTCCAGATCAATCATGCGGAATAGTTTGCGGTAAAAATAATCATCCTGAAGACCCCATCCCCAACAGTTGGCTTTTTCCTCTTCGTCGAGCTTATCATCTGTCATAGACCACACATTGTGATAACCTGCCTTTTTCATGAATTCACCGGTATTATCATAATTGAGGTCGTGATAAGCTTTGATGAAATAGCTTTCATAACCATATTCGGAAAGTATATCTGGTAAACATCTGAGGTTAAGATCGGGCATTGAGGTAAACTCTTTTTTGCGGAACCCGGGCAAAATCCCGGTAAGAATCGCGAAGAACCCACGGGCAGTCTGCACGGAGTTTGCATAAAAGTGTTCAGCGTAAACACCCTCTTTTATAAGGCTGTTAAAAAACGGTGTTATCTCTTGTCCATTTTCTGTCTTCTGTTCAATCATCCTGCCATTACACGATTCAAGGCACACCAGAAATATATTCGGCATTACCCTGTTATTAATAAAAACATTCAATACTGAGTCCGGTTTCTGCATATAGGGGAAAGGCATTTTCAGGAGTTTTTCAGCCTCTTTAATGCTTTTCTGCTGTACCGAATAATCTTTATATGAGTAGTAAAAAGTACGAAGCTGATCCATGTTCTGTAAGGGAGTAAAAAAAAGGACTGCATAAGCACCGATACATAAAGCTGCAGCCAGAAAGGGCTTGTTCGGTTTAAATACCGCCCGCTTGTTACAGCTCACAATAATGATTGCTGCAGTAAGGAGAAGGCATAGAAAAGTCATAATGTAAGAGTCCGTTTTAAGCCTTTCAAAAAGCAGGATATACGATTGATTATAAGTCAATAGATCCGCATTCAGCTGCAGAACTGAATAATCCAGCGGAGCATCTTCGGTGATATGGAAAAGTGTAAGAAGGTAGTAAACTATACATATAAGAAAGGAGATTGCTTTCCCAATGAAAGGAACAGAAGAGAATAAACTGCGAAGACTCTGAATCAATAGTACCGGCATAAGAAAAGTTACTGATATGTAAACAGGGAACAAAACCGGTCGGTAAACTCCATATACTGAATATTTAACAATGATGATTATCTGCATTAATACAATAAGCCATGTGGAGGGGAAAATCATTAGCCCCACAAACCTAACCGGATAAAAAAGATTATGTATGAGCTTCGAATGGATTTCTCGAAGATACCCTAAAAAGGAATAGTTTACCCTTCGGAATAGATCTGCCGGTTTTAATCTTTGAGCAGTTCGGATGTCTTGCACTTTGCTTTTTATCCATACCTGATAAACCGAAAAACAAATTGCTGATACAAAAACTGCATACAGAAGCGGTGAAAAAAAGGGTATTAATTTATCACTAACAAACTGATACCATCCCAGATGAAACAGTGACATCGGATAGAACAGAATAAAAGAAGTATTTATTTCAGGAACTCTCTTGAGCAGATTAAAACCGAGCTGAATTAAGAGTAAAAATAGGTATAACACTAAAAAAGAGATTACTAAAACTGCAATGAATCGAATCAGAATGCTGGAGTAAATTTCCTTGCTTTTTGCCCATTCGAGCTGGTAATACATGAGAAAACCGAAAACCGATAAGTAGGCCCATATGAATCCTCTGGTATTTATCATGGCTGAATCTTTTGGCAAATTATAGGTGATCTGCCAGGCAGACTCCTGGATTTTTTCTTCAGGTAGTTTTATCTTTATCATCCAGGGGCAGACATTCCCCGGGACAATATGAAATGCAGAAAACTAATTCTCAGCAAATAGTCTTTTTAGTTGGCAATTCTTGTTCCATTTGCTCCTTTTTCGGATCTGTAAGATAAATATCTGATTAATCGGGAAGTTTCTAACTAACTGGAACAACCTTTGAACCATCTTTTATCGTTCAGATTCAAAAAGGGTCTATTTAGTTATCAAGTCAAAATCCTCTACTATTTCCCGGTTGCCATCTCAAGGCAGTCTTATTGTATAATATGAGGATATGATCCAATTAAAAGCTGGAATTCAGGGAACCCACTCCCTGCATCTGGATTTCAAATCACCGGGAGCTTGTTTCTTTCAGTTAAACAAGGGCTAAACTTATGCTTCTTATACTCCCGATTTCAGTCTTTCTGGGAATACTTCTTCTGTTCTTTGATCAGAAAAACAAACGGGAAGCATTTGTAAAAAGCGCCTCTGTCTGGGGCCTATTGGTTACATTCATAACCGAAACACTGAGTCTGTTTGGAAAATTCAAGCCGACCTGGATCGCCCTGTCCTGGCTTTTTTTTCTGCTGATAGCAACAGGTATTGTGCTGCTGACCCGGAAAAGAAATGAATTTACCCTTAGAAAGATTCAATTTGACAATTATGAAAAGCTTCTCTTATCAGCGATAATTTTCATTCTTTCGATTGAGGCTCTTTTATCGCTTCTCTTCCCACCCAACACCTGGGATTCCATGACTTATCATATGAGCAGGGTAATGCACTGGATCCAGAACGGAAGTATTGGCCTGTACGCATCCAACAGTCTCAGGCAGCTTTATTATCAGCCCTGGGCCGAATATGTAACCGCTCAAATCCTCTCCCTTACAGATTTTGATTCTATGGCGAATCTGGTACAATGGTCCGCCATGTTTGGCTCTATTGTTGTTATATCGCTGATAAGCAAAGAGATGGGTGCTGATCGCAAAACTCAGCTTTTCTCCGGGTTTCTTTGTGCCACTGTTCCTATGTGTATCCTGCAGGCATCCAGTACCCAGACCGATCTGATCGCCGGTTTCTGGTTTACTCTATTCAGCTTTTTTTCAATTCGCCTGGTCAGGAAAGCCTCCAAAGGAACCGCTTTTTTTGCCGGGACCGCAATGGGACTGGGCCTCCTTACAAAAGCCACCCTGTACTTCTTCTGCTTTCCAGTTCTTCTATTCCTGATAGCAGGGCTATTCAGGAAAAACAGATTTCCTCTTGCGTTACGTTTTGCTTCTATTGTACTGATTACCACTTTTCTGATAAACCTGCCTTATTACTACCGTTCGGTACAGACTTTTGGCAGCCCGCTTGGCCCTGATCAGATAGGTATGGGAGACTTTAATGTAAGAAATGAGTATCTGACAGTTCCGGTTTTTTTATCAAATGTAGTCAGAAATATCGGAATTCACAGCGGCGTTCCCTCAAAAGCAATAAACCGCAGTCTCACAAATTCAATTAACAAGATGCTTGGTCCTGAAAGTCACAACCCGGCATCCACATGGCCCGGATCATATTTCAAGGTTCGGGTGAGCTTTCATGAAGATACAGCCGGAAATACCATTCACTTTTTTCTCATCATCTCCTCTGTGTCTCTTCTTTTTTTTCTAATGAAATCAAACCGGAGACTTCCCGGTCTGCTTTTTCTTCTGACAGGAACAGCTTTTCTGCTTTTCTGCGCGTTTCTTAAATGGCAACCATTCCACAGCAGGCTCCACACTTCTCTTTTCCTTCTCTCATGTGCGCCATCGGCTGTTGTTCTTAGCTGTTTACCGCGACGCATTCTGTTTTACCTTTCTATCTTTATCTTTATTTTCTCTGTTCCGTGGCTCTTTGCAAATAAAAGTAAACCACTCCCGGCTCTCATTCAGAAAGAGAGAAGTTCTCTTTACTTCATTAACAGGCCGGAACTGGAAGAGGTTTACAAGCAGGCTGCATCCATGATTAACTCTCTTGATGCGCATTCAATAGGCCTCGATCTGACTGAAGACGACTGGGAATATCCTCTCTGGGTTTTAACATCAAACAAACTTTTTACAAACGTTAATATCGGCAATGTATCGTCATCCTTAGTTCCAAAAACACTGCAGATTGACCTGATTTTCTCATCACGGTCAAAATCTTTTTACTCCGGAGGAATTGAATACTTACCGGTCTGGGAAAATTCAAATTTCCGGATTCTTGCAAAGGGTATCAGATGAGACGTATAAATCCAGTACCGATAGTCTGTCTTTTATTTATTATTCTGATTTCACTTTTTGTAATTATGCAATTCAAAATTGCAGCCGGACCTTTCTGGCTGGGCCAGAATTCTGATCCCGATTACCAGTACCTTCTGAATTCTCTTAACATTGCTCAGGGAAAGGGTGTCGGCCATACGGACCATCCGAGAACACCTGTCCAGATCTCAGGAGCCATTCTCCTTAAATTGAGTGCACCGACTGCTCCTGTAATAAGTCTCCAGGAAAACGTACTCAGGAAAGATGAACCCCCTCAAGTGCTTCAGCAGGCGGAATTGGTGACTTCGATAATCGAGAAAACTGAACATCGTGGTAATGCGTACTGGTGTACCAGGTGCAAATGTGTTCATTATGCTCCGATTCCCGCGGAGGTGCATCGGGAAGGATATGTTCCCCAGAGATGACTTAATGACTTAAATCCCAGAGTCATCTCAGGGATGAAGCTGTGAGTTAACTTAATCACTAAGTCATCTCTGGGGTGAAATAGAACAGGGGATGGACTACTTTTTTCAGTCAGCAGATTTCTATAATATGCACTTTCATTAAAATAAAAAGCTTCATATTTCAAAAAACTCATTTTTGGTCTCTTTTATAATCCGATTGAACCGGCTTTTAAGGAGGGTATACTACTGGTCTGGTTATCTCAAAACTTCAGGTCACAAATTCACCTCAGGGGTGAATTAGAGACTTAACGCCACCTGTATAACTCACGTTACCCGGGGATGGACTACTTTTATATTTTCAATCAGCAGATTTCTATAATTCAAAGATCAATTTAAATTAGTGGCTTCATTTTTCTAAAACTCACTTTGGGTCTCTTTTATAATCCGATTGAACCGGCTTTTAAGGAGGGTATACTACTGGTCTGGTTATCTCAAAACTTCAGGTCACAAATTCACCTCAGGGGTAAAACTGTAACTTAACCACGTTAAATCCAAAAGTCATCTCCTGGGTAAAACAACAACCTGACATGTACCAATCCTCATATCTTAATAGAATAGTACCCAGTTACATTCCAACCATATTCTATTTTTACCTTTCAGTCTCTTCAGGGAGTTTCATCATGAGTAGCTTTATCGTTGAAGGCGGAACCAGACTTAGCGGAACCATCAGGGTTTCTGGAAATAAAAATGAGGCATTACCTATTATTGCAGCATCACTTCTTAGTTCAGGGCCGGTCTCTTTAACCAATGTTCCGGAAATCGGTGATGTACGCAACATGCTTGAAATTGCATCTGTTCTTGGTGCCGGAATTTCTCCGATATCCTCTGGTAAAGTCACTATCGAAGCCCCGCGAATCGGTTCATCGGAACTTCCCCTCCAACTATCAAGCGCTATCAGGGCTTCTATCCTTTTTGCGTCATCTCTTCTTGTAAGAACCGGAAAGGCAGTTATCACCCAGCCTGGTGGAGACATGATCGGTAGACGAAGAATGGATACACATTTTCTGGTCTTCAAGGCCCTTGGGGCCGAGCTAAGAGTCGAGCGCAAGACCCAGCAGACCAATTTTATTCTTGAGGCTCCAAAGGGGTTAAAGGGAGCCGATATTTACCTCGATGAGGCTTCTGTTACAGGAACTGAAAACGCGCTTATTGCCGCAGCGGGAGCAAAAGGAATTACAATTATCGGTAATGCTGCATCTGAGCCGCATGTTCAGGGGCTCTGCAAGTTTCTTGAAAAGCTGGGTGTAAAGATTGAGGGCATAGGTTCAAATGTGCTTAAAGTTCATGGCACAGCGAATTTCGGGTCCGCTGATCATGAAATCGGAAGCGACTATATAGAGGCCGGCTCTTTTATCGGTTTGGCTGCAGCCACCAGATCACCCCTGAATATCACCGGCGTGGATCTTTCAGTAATGCGGATGATACTGTTTCAGTTTGAAAGAATTGGTGTTGAGGTGCAGACAGATGCTGAAAAGAGGAGTATTTTTGTACCTGATAAACAGCCGATGAAAATAAGGAAAGATCTGGGCGGTGCGATTCCCAGGGTAGAGGACAGTCCCTGGCCCGGATTTCCTACTGACCTGATGTCGATACTGCTTGTCACAGCCACTCAGTGTGAAGGAACCTGTCTGATTCATGAAAAGATGTTTGAGTCGAGGCTGTTTTTTGTTGATAAGCTCATCGGTATGGGAGCGCAGATTGTGCTTTGCGATCCTCACAGGGCTGTAATCGTCGGCCCGTCTCCTCTTTACGGCGCCACCATAAGCTCACCTGATATCAGGGCAGGGATGGCGCTTCTTATAGCCGCATGTGCCGCAGAGGGAAAAAGTACTATTTACAATATAGAACAAATTGACAGAGGATACCATCACATGGATCTTCGTCTTGCATCTCTGGGTGCTTCTATAGAGCGAATAAACGAGCGACGTAAAAATTTCCTGTAATCCCAAGTGAGCATTTGATGAAATCTGTATTGATTATCGCTGGCCTGCTTTTTGTGAGCTGTGCGCCTGCGATGGTGCAGTTTTACCCTGATGACTACTATCCAGAAGACAAGATTTACGAAAACAAACCTCTGCGCTTCATTTTAAACTACAGCGGTAACTGGCGGATCTACACTGATCCAAATGAGATGGAACGTGGGAGCAGGGCTTTTGCAAAGGAGCTTCAGAAATCCGGCCTTGAGCTTCTATTTATAGGAGCCACTGTTGAGGGATTTCACGGAACCAGAGGAATAGCGGTCAATCTCAACGAGCCGGCCAGGGAATATGCGGAGTATATCAGAAGACTTAACGGAGATGATGTAGAAAATGATCAGGGTCTTACTGAATTCCACGCAGCTGAGAATTATATGATCAAATGGGTGTACGACAAATCCGACTTCCGTTTTGTAGAGTTCTTTTTTAATATCGAAACTTATGATATCCGGATCTCTTTCTGGACAAAGCCCAATCTTTACGATAATTTCCTTCCCGTTTTCGAGCAGATTATGAGCACCCTTTCGCTTACTACAGGGTTTTGATAAATTTGATAATGAATACCTCATATAAACTTTGTCAGATCCGCGCTTGAAACAAAGTCCTGGGAAAAACAAAAAGTCGCTTAAAAATAAACACTTTAAGAGTAGCTTCTTCAGGCTATGCTTTTCTTTTTTTCTCCGGCTTCTAAGGTATCTGAAAACAAAAAAAAGAGCAAGAAAACCGTACTCAAATTGATTCTTTATAAAATCTCAGGTGAGAGAAACATCATGTTTGCCGATAAAACCTCTCATAGCTGCTCTTTATCCTTTAATCAATGTTAACCTGTTGTCCAGTGCCGATTTCTGGAATGATTTTTGACGCTCTTTATAGACATGGAAAAACTATTAATTCTGACAGGTCTCCTCCTCTCCTCAGTATTTGCCAGAATAGAACCGCACGATTCCACAGTTACTTTTTATGGTCTTGCTCAATACAGATTGAGAATCGATTACACCAGAGTCGCCGATACCGCTCAAAACTCCCTGTCGGCTTCAGAATATTCCAACAGAATCGGGTTTTATTGGGGTACTATCTTTAAACCCACGCCAGATATTCTTCTTCAGTTCCAGTTCGGTAACGACTGGTTTTCAACCGAAGCGGTCTCCTACTCTGGAAACAATCCCGCTACCGTTTCAGACAAAGGGTATCCCCCATTTTCTGTCCCTTACTTTCATCTGGCTTTTGCCCAATGGAACCCGGGTGTTTTCAGGTTCGCAGCAGGAAAAATTCATCTTCAAAGTTTCGGTCCTCTCGATTTAATCGAGCGCTCACTTGCCGGCGGAACCTATTCAGAAGCAGCCTTTATCAGCTGGTCTGTGGCTACAAACAATTCACTGATGGGAATAAGTGCCGGCATGCAGCTTTTGCAGAACTCTTTCAATCTGGGAATCGATCTTTTCTCTACCGTAATTGAACCAAGAAGGCAAGACATTGTCAATAATGATGGCCTTACAGATAATAATCCGTCAAACCCCGCTGTGGTTATGACCCTGGCTGACATTCCTGTTTCTGCCGGTAATCTCTCCTTAACTCCGCAGATTTCGCTCATTTTCAACCGCAACTATAATGCATCAAGAGATAGATCCGATCACGAAATCTCAGCCGGTTTCACAGTCTCTTACCAAATTTCAAACTCTCTTTCAGCATATCTTTACGCTGCCTATGCCCGCCTCTCAAATGTAAATAGTCGGAACCCCCTTGATTCCTCTTCTTTCTTTGGATCCGGCACTGCACCGGTTTACGACCAGCGTGGATTTATTACAGGTGCAGGTACAACAGTTCCGCTCGGTCCCGGTAAGCTCATTTTCGAAGCCAAATACAGCAATGCTTACAACTTAAGGGATAATGGTTCACTCTCTCACTATATCTTTGGTGATCTCAAATATGCCTGGAAACCCGGTCAATATGTTACCATTATGCCAAGATTCCGTATGTTCACCACCATTTTTCCTCTATCAAAAAGCAATCTCAAGTTTTCCAGCCTGTTAAGACCTGAACTGATTTTAACAGGCCAGATCTGAAGAACATTTGGAAGAGAGGGCCCCCTCTTTCGCTTCAGCCCGTCGAAGACGCCGGTCTTCCGCTATCAACCCTTGTTGTCCACCTGTTTGCAGGCAGGTATGGTTATCACATTTGCAAACACTTTTGCGGCAGCAGTAGCGAACTGGTGGTAGATTAATTGTCACAAGTCACAAGTAGCAAATCAAGGATAAAGAATTAATGTCAAGTATTGCAATATAATCATAGTGTTTACTTACAATCCTGACACAATACATTCACCGGCCTTACGGTGCAGATTCCGGGAGGCTATAATATATTTTAATCTACCACCAGTTCGCCTGTGCATTGAAGCGGACAGACGAGACCGCGAAGGTGTTAACTGCCTCCACAACCGGTGGACAGCACCAGGGGATAGCGCAAGACCGGCGTCCGCGACGGGCTGGAGCGCAAGGGGGGACGAATGCCCCCTTCCAAAAAATCTTGATTCTTATTCCAATATTTTAACAAACCAGAGAACACCCTGATCCGCCTGTAAAAATCAGGTATAAATGAATTTATTGTTACTTTGCTGTATAAATCGTATACTTCTCTCATGGATTGTTTTGAAGTCGAATGGACACCCGAAAAAATCGCCCGTTTCTGGAGCAATTACGAAGAAACGCCAGGGATGCAAAACTGGCATTTCAGCAAACAACGAGGTGCTGCGCTGATCTCCTGGTCACGAAAAAAAGTTTCCTTTTCCGCACCGGTTCTGGATCTGGGTTGCGGGTCAGGGCACCTGATATCTCTTCTCCTTTCACAGGGGCTTCAAACCCATGGTGCCGATGTCTCCGACAGTGCAGGTAAAATCGTAAATGAGAGATTCAGAAATGACCGGAATTTCCTGGGCTATACTCCCCTCCAAAAGGGAAAATCCCTGCCTTTTGATGACAACTCTTTTAAAACAGTATTCCTCCTTGAAACAGTTGAACATCTGCTTCCTCCGGATCTTGAGGCGATCCTGCTCGAATCACGACGAATTCTGGCTGATGGCGGTAATTTGATTGTTACCACACCAAATCAGGAATTTCTGAGAGACTCATTTGTTTTCTGCAGAAGTTGCGGTGCTCAGTTTCATTCTTTTCAGCATATACGCAGCTTGGACAGCAGTTCATTATGGGCACAAATCGAGAAAGCCGGATTCAAAAAAGTAATCTGCCGCCCGGCAATTCTGCTGCCTGACTTGAGCGTATGGCTTCTTGCCCAGAGATGCCGCAAGGCATCATTTATTCCCTGTCCGGAGTGTGGGTTCAAAGTAGTGAATTCAGCCTTAAAGTCAGGGAACCAGATCAAATCTGTTTTAAGAGAACTCTACCACCTCGTGTGCATCGCTTCAAAGTAATTCCCCGGTTTTCCGCAATACAATTACTCATAAATCGAATTAATTTTTATCATTATTGGGCATTTTCTATTGCTTTGAGTTATCTGGTAATTTATTTTTTATGACTGTTTTGCCCCTTTGGGATAAACGGGCTAGTAACTCAGTGGTAGAGTATCGCCCTTTTAAGGCGAGAGTCGAAGGTTCGAATCCTTCCTAGCTCATTTCTCCTTCTTCTCTGCTTCCGACCTCAAGATTTCAATTATTACATGAGAAATAAATGAAAATAGAGCATTTTCAGAATATATGGTCATCTCTCTCATTTCCCGGTGTTTCACAATGGATCACTGAAAATCCTCACAATTCACTTTTTACCGGGTTGAATGGTTCCAGTGACGTTTTCCTCATAAGTGATCTGTTTGAAAAATCACAGCGCCCGGTCCTTGTACTTGTAGAGAGCAGCAAAAAAGCCGAAACGCTTGTCGAGGAATGCAAATCGTTTCTTGGTGATGATGCGGTAATGCTGTTTCCATCCCGTGATGCAGTGCCTTACAACATGAAATCACCTTTCGGACCCACAGTTGAGGCACGGTTCGGAGTTCTCTCTGCTCTTCTGGAAAGTGCAAAAAAAGTCTATGTTGCCCCTTATGCCGCTCTAATGCAGAAGATCCTGCCACGGAAAAATCTATTCAATAAGATTATCCGTCTGCAAACTGGTGATGAGATCTCAATCTCCACTCTTTCTGAATGGTTAACAGAAAGTGGATTTCACAGGGAAAACAAGGTCACAGATATCGGCACTTTCAGTATCCGGGGTGGAATAGTTGATGTCTATCCTCTTCTTGGTGAAAATCCGCTCCGGATCGAATTCTGGGGTGACACAGTTGACACAATTAGAGAGTTTGATGTCTTCACTCAGAAATCTTTTGAGTCAAAAAAACAGATCCAGATCTTCCCCATGAAAGAGCTCTGTTTCAGTGATTTACAAATAGATAGCGCTCTTGAGAAAATGGCAGAGCATTGCCGTGAAAGCGGTACCGATTCAATGATGGTCCATAAACTGGAGCACCAGTGGAAAAGCGTGGGGGATCTTGAAGGGATCGAGTGGTTTCTTCACTGGTTTGAGCAGCCGTATTCATCGATTCTCGATTATATATCAAGCGACACCCTTATCGTCTGGAACGATCTGGTACCGATTGGACGAAGGCTTGATGAATCGAGGCAGAACTACGCCAGGCATCTGGAGAGAGTCCCGGAACTCTATCTGCCCTTTATCTCCCCTCCGGATAAATTGCTTCACGTCGACGATACTATAATCGGAGATTTGGGCTTTTATGACACGGTTTTTGTGGAGACTCTCGATACTCCACCCGATACTCTCAGTTTCAAGGTTTCAATCAATGAACAGCCTCAGCTCCCGCGGGAAATCGAATCTCTAACAGACGATCTGAAGTCGCACAATGAAAATGGCCTCAGGTGTATTCTGGTTAGCCCTAATCTGGGCCACGCAGAAAGAATGCAGGAGTTGATTGCTGATTCCTGTCCTTATGTAGAATTCGCAATCGGATTTCTACTCAAAGGATTTATCGACAATGAAAACCGGTTTCTGCTTTACACTGAAGCACAGATCTTTAACCGCTCGGTCCGTCCGGTACGCGTAAAAAAACAGAAGAGCGGAATTCCCATTACCGGGTTCGATGCTCTCAGTCCACAGGATTATGTGGTTCACGAAGACCATGGAATAGCCAGATTCATAGGTATTGAAAGAGTCAAAACCGGAGATAGTCAAAGTGACTGCATGGTTTTGATTTATGCCGACAATGCGAAGGTTTATGTCCCGGTCGATGATTTCCATAAGGTTCAGAAATATGTCGGCAAAGAGTCTATAGCCCCCTCTCTTTCAAAAATTGGAACCTCCTCCTGGGAAAAGCTCAAGACAAGAACACGGGAATCTCTTAAGGAGATGGCCCAGGAGCTTATTGATCTATATGCCAAGCGCGAGTTTCTTGAAGGTATAATGTTTCAGCCCGATAATCTCTGGCAAAAAGAGTTTGAAGACTCTTTTATTTACGAAGAAACACCCGATCAGCTTCGTGCCATCAAGGATTCCAAGGAAGACATGGAGTCAAAGAAACCCATGGACAGGCTTATATGCGGTGATGTGGGGTTCGGAAAAACAGAAGTGGCGATGAGAGCCGCTTTCAAGGCTGTAATGTCTGGATATCAGGTTGCGGTACTTGCACCCACTACCATCCTGGCTGCTCAGCATTACTCTACTTTTTGTGAGCGGATGTCTAACTTTCCGGTGAAAATCGGTATGCTTAGCAGATTTTTAAAACCGGGCGAACAAAAACCGGTTTTACAGAAACTGCGCGATGGGGAAGTGGATATTGCTATTGGGACTCATAGAGTGCTGTCTGAAGATGTGGTTTTCAAAAATCTTGGACTGCTGATAATCGATGAGGAGCAGCGGTTTGGAGTCAAACATAAAGAAAAACTGAAGCAGCTCCGGTTCCAGGTGGATGTACTTTCCATGACTGCCACTCCCATTCCCAGAACTCTGCACATGTCACTTATCGGAGCAAGGGATCTTTCCATCATTAATACCCCGCCGCGAAATCGCCTTCCTATCGAAACCAAAGTGGCAGAATATCATGATGAACTGGTTAAGAATGCAATAGAGACTGAGCTTGAGAGGGGTGGGCAGGTTTATTTTGTCAATAACAGAATTAAAAACCTCGATGCTCTGCAGGATAAAATAGAGCAGCTGGTCCCAAAAGCCAGGGTAATTTCAGCTCACGGGCAGATGGATGAAAAAGAGCTTGAGATGATAATGAAGGAGTTTATAGCAGGACGTTACGATGTCCTTCTGTCAACTGTAATCATCGAAAACGGCCTAGACATACCGAATGTAAATACAATTATAGTGAATCGTGCGGATACCCTGGGGCTTTCTCAGCTCTACCAGCTCAGGGGCAGGGTAGGGCGCTCCTCAGAGCAGGCATACGCTTATTTTCTTACCCCGTCTTTTAAACAGGTAAATGAGTTGTCGCTTAAACGACTCCGGGCACTGGAGCAGTATACCGACCTGGGATCGGGTTTTCAGATCGCGATGAGGGATCTTGAGATCCGCGGGGCCGGAAATATCCTTGGAACTCGTCAGCACGGATTTATCGCCGCAGTTGGTTTTGAGCTCTACTGCCGCCTTCTGCAGGATGCTGTAAAGGAGATAAGGGGTGAAAAGGTGGAGACCACCGCCCAGGAGGTCAAGCTCGAGATACCGCTTCAAGCCTATATTCCTACAGAGTACATTTCTGATGGTGCAACCCGGATAGCCGTTTATCAGGAACTCTCATCTGTTTCATCCTTCCAGGATATTTCTGATGTAGAAAAGAGCATGAACGATCGTTTCGGTGCCATGCCCGGCAGTGTAGATGCACTTCTGCTCCTGATGAAAATCAAAATTTGTGCAAGAAATACCGGTACTTCAAGAGTTGCTGTAAATAAAGACGATGAGCTTGTGCTTACCTTTGAAGGCGATCAGGAACAGGTCAAAGAGAACATCGGCAAGGTGATCAAGTCCAGCGATCTTCAGTTCCAGATCCAGTATGAGACACCGATAACCCTCCGGACAAAGCTTGCGGCCCGGAATGCACACGATCAGGCTCTTCAGTCTCTTGACATTCTCTCCAGGATTTCCGGCAATTAGTTACGAGTTGAATGTTACAAGTCGCAAGTTCTTTCCCGCATCGGGGTCAGAATCGGTATCGGTATCGAAATCCCTTAAGAGAAAAACACCGGAACTTGTTCTTAACCTAAAAATCGCAGTTGGATGAGGCAAAAAACCGTAACCTGTTGAGCGCTAAGGCTTTCAGGCGTCTTGATCTTATCACATTGTCGATAAGACCTGCGCCGCCTTCAAGCCTTATCATCCCAACATCTTACGATTTTTTGCTCTCCCCATCTGCGACTTTTAGGCTTAATTGTTCTGTTTGTTCGGCCCGTTTTCCTTCCCTGATAATGGATTTCCGCCTCTGCATCATGTATCTTTGTCATGGGGTTTTCTGCCCTTCTCCGTATGAAAACCATCCCCGATCTGTCACAATATCCGGATTACAAGTAAAAACAATGAAGATGTTTTCTAAATATTCTATATACCCGTGCGTAGTAAGTATTCTGGTTTTTTCTGGATGCAAGGAACCGGACAAAAGTCCAGTAGTGGCTCGTGTGGGAAACGCTGAGCTTACTGTAGATGACATATATAAGAGCATTCCTTCGGAATACAGCGACCAGATTACCAGAGAACAGAATATTACCTATGTAAAACAGTGGATAGATACCGAACTGCTTTACAGAGAAGCGCTCCGATCTAAACTTGATAAAGACAAGGATATAAAAAAGCGACTTGAAAAGATAAAAAAGGATCTGCTTGCTGCCGAAATTATTTCCAGAGCATCCTCCCGGTCTGTAGAAATTGACAGGGAGATTGTAGAATCCTATTACAACCAGCACAAAACCGAACTTATTCGCGAGAAAGATGTAGTGAAATTTCTTGAGATAGTTGTTGACAGTATCCAGACTGCCGCCTCCATTAAAACTACTGCCAACGCAGACAATTTCTCTTCGCTTGCTGTCCAGCATTCAAAGCTTCCTTTTTCTGATTCGGGTACTTATGTACCAATAGAAGATGTGCAGCCGGAAATCCGCAGCGTGATTGAATCCGCCAAAACTACCGGCATCTACGGTCCTGTGAAAACAGAGGTTGGATATCATGTGATTTTATTGCAGGAAAAACTTGAAAAAGGTGGTCAATGCACGCTTGAAGAAGCATGGGAAGAGATCACAACCTTGCTTTCGACAAAGGCCCAGAAAGAAAATCTCGATAAGCTTCTCTCTGATCTGCGGCTAAAAAATGATGTCGAGTTTAGTTTTGATCAGTTAAGCGGAAATGCTTCTGAAACTTCAGAAATTAAAAATACTAATACAGATAGATAGGAGTCCAAAGATGCGAAAAACATCCATGGCAGGTTTTCTTTTACTTACACTCAGTATTGTTCTTTCAGCAGAAACGCGTCTGGATGGAATCGCTGCTGTTATTGGTGATGAGATAATACTTCAATCAGAAATTGACGCTTACAGTATTATGCGGCTCAATGGTCTGGGACTTAACAAAGATTCAGTCGATATCGCTCCTTTGAGGAAAGGTTTCCTTAATGAACTTATTGATGGAAAAGTTCTTCTGGCCCATGCAAAACAGGACAGTACAATCTCAGTAACGGACCAGGAAGTCGAAAATGCTCTTAACAATCACATAACAATGATGCTTCAGCAGAATAATCTGACAATGGACAGCCTCGATTCAGTTCTTCGTAGAGAACAGAATCTATCACTTGTTAAATTCAAATCAGAAGCCAGAAAAGCCATTCGGGAACAGTTGCTTAAACAGAAAGTTCATCAATCATACCTTTATTCACTTAAAGTAAGCAGAAAAGATGTTGAACAATTTTACAACGAGTATAAAGACAGCCTTCCTGTGGCCGGTGAAAGTATTTGTCTTTCGAAATTGTCCATAAAAGTAAGTCCTCACGACTCAGTACGTCAGGCCGCTTTTGCCAGAATAAAATCAATTAAACAGCGCCTTGATAATGGCGCTGACTTCGCTGAAATGGCCAAAATGTTCTCTGAAAGTCCTGAGGGGAAAGATGGGGGAGATCTGGGTTTTATTGGTAAAGGATCTCTGGGCGAACTTGTTTTTGAGGAAAAAGCATTTTCCTTGACCCCTGGTCAGATCAGTGAACCTTTTGAAACCAGGCTTGGGTTCCACATACTGAATTCTCTTGCTAAAAAAGACCAGAATGTTCATCTTCGACAGATTTATATCAAAGTAGCTCCTACTGAAAAGCAGATTCAGACGGTTACATCCAGACTCGACTCTATCAGGACAAACTGTAATTCTAAAGATGCATTCGAAAAAAGCGTAAAGGCATACAGCGATGATGCCGCCACGAAGTCAAATAACGGTAGTTTAGGATGGATGTCGCTGCTTGAATTACCAGCGGCTTTAAGAACTGCAATTGACACATCTGGTTCCGGATTTATCTCCGCCCCTCTTCAGGAGGATAATTCCTGGTCTATATACCGCGTGGATGACAGAGTAAAAAACCGCAGCCTGACTCTTGAGCACGACTACCTGATCCTGGCTCAAAAAACAAAAGATATTCTGGCTCAGAAAAAACTGATTGATCTTGTATCTGAGTGGCGCAAACAAATTTTCCTGGATATCAGGATCTGAGCTTTGCCTGATTTTTTACCATGCCGATTAAAAAACAACCTATCAAAGAATCCTCTTACAGCTCTCTGGCGCCAGTCTATGATCGGCTGATGAGTCATGTAGAGTATGATGAGTGGGCTGATCTCATTCAAAAAATTTCCCGCAAGTATATCAAAAAGAAAAAAGTCTCTATCTTTGAAATCGGCGGCGGTACCGGATCACTCGCAAAATTACTGATTCATTCCAGTTACAATTATTACGGATCCGACCTCAGTCCATATATGTGCAGAGAAGCAGCACAAAAAAAAATCCCCTTTTTTTGTGCCGACTGCAGAGCACTGCCACTAAAAAAATCTTTTGACCTTGTAATTTTCCTTTACGATGGTATCAATTACCTGCCCAGACTTGATCACTACCATATACTCTTCGATCAGGTTTACCAATGCCTCAATCCGGGTGGTTACTTTCTTTTTGATATTACTACCGAAACTAATTCCATCAGACATTTTTTTGAATACCTCGATTTTGAAGAGTACAGCGATTACAGTATGGTAAGGCACAGTTATTATGATGAAGAAAAAACGCTTCAATACAACGATTTTACTATATTTAAATTAACAGATGAAAAACCGGACCTTTATGAGAAAATTTCCGAACGCCACATACAGAAAGTACTGCCTCCAAAATTGATCGAGGATGCGGTCCCCAGAAACCTTTTCAAGATTATCGGAATCTGGGATGGGTTTTCGGAGAGGAAATACTCAATCAGATCTGAACGAATCCACTTTCTGCTTAAAAAAATAGTGTAGACCATGATCCAGTTCTCGCATGTAACAAAAAGGTATGATGATTCATACGAGGCTCTCAACGACATCTCCTTCTTCATAGATAAAGCTGAGTTCGTTTTCCTTACCGGAGCAAGTGGTGCAGGAAAAACAACTCTTCTAAAACATATCTATATGGAAGAACTGCCGACCTCCGGACAGGTGTTTATCTGCGGCTTCGATTCTAAATACATGCGCAATAAAGATCTCCCTTACCTGCGGCGCAAACTGGGAATTGTTTTCCAGGATTTCAAACTGCTTAATGACAGAAATGTCTACGAAAATGTGGCTTTTGCATTGCGTGCTATTGGTAAAAGAGAGAGAGATATAAAAAGAAAAGTCTTTGAGGTTCTTGCCCTTACCGGTTTGAGCCACAAATGTTTTAATTTCCCTAATCAGCTCTCCGGCGGCGAACAGCAACGCGTTTCAATTGCCAGAGCTATCGTAAATGATCCTTGGGTTCTTCTGGCTGATGAGCCAACAGGTAATCTCGATGTGGTTGTATCGCAGGAAATTTTTAAACTCCTTCAGACTATCAACAGCTGGGGAACAACTGTTATTATGGCTACACATGATCTTCAACTAATAAGCCCTTACCATTACCGTCACCTCATCCTCTCAAGGGGAACTTTAATAAAAGGTGGAGATGCATCTGTGAAACCGAAATTCTTTGGAGGTACAATATGATAGTGGTTACCGGATCGGCCGGATTTATCGGCTTCAATGTAAGCCAGAAACTTCTTTCTGAAGGTAAAGAAATCATTGGAATCGATAATGTAAATGAGTATTATGATCCGGCACTGAAAGAAGCACGTCTCGCCCATTTGGAAAAATTTTCCAACTTCCATTTCCACAGACTCGATTTATGTGATTTTTCCGGACTCCAAAAAATATTTAAAGATTACAACCCCGATCTGGTCTGTCATCTTGCAGCCCAGGCCGGTGTCCGCTATTCCTTAACCCATCCTTTTGCCTACCAGAAATCCAATAACGAAGCTTTTCTCAATATTCTGGAGCTGGCAAGACATTTTAAAGTCCAAAACTTTGTTTACGCATCCTCCTCCTCTGTTTATGGCAACAATACCAAACTTCCATTCTCCGAATCAGATCCGGTTGATCACCCGATCTCTCTTTACGCGGCTACAAAACGTTCAAACGAATTGACCGCATACTGCTATAGCCAGCTTTACGGTATCCCTTGCTCAGGACTCCGGTTTTTTACAGTTTACGGACCGTGGGGACGGCCCGATATGGCTCTCTTCATATTCACTAAAGCCATTCTCGATAATAAACCCATACAGATATTTAACAATGGTAAAATGCTACGCAATTTCACTTATGTAGATGACATTGTCGATGGTGTAATCAGGGTTCTTAATCACCCCACACAAAGCGAGATTTACAATATCGGAAACAGCAAAGCTGAAAATCTCCTCGATTTCATCGATCAGATCGAGCAGCAGCTTGGAAAAAAGGCGATCAGAGAATACCTCCCGATGCAACCGGGCGATGTCCCGGCTACAAGGGCTGATATCGAAAAAATCCGTGCTCTGGGTTATGAGCCTAAGACTAATATTGATCAGGGAATTGCCCGTTTCATTCAGTGGTATAAAGAGTATTACAGGGTATAAACCTTGTCAACTCTCGATTTTTCCTGTAACTTGTTGTATTTTATGCAGTAACGGGTGTTTATTTAGTCTGGTATCGTATATGTGGTCATGTTTTGATCTCGTATTCCTATATTCTATATTATCAATATTTATGGTTGATTTATAAAAATTTGACGCAACTTCAGGGAGATTCAATGTATAAACCGGAAATATGTGTTGTCGGACTGGGATATGTGGGTTTGCCTCTTGCAGTAGAACTTTCAAACTATTTCAATGTATACGGATTTGATATCAAAAAATCACGCATCGATATTCTAAAGAGCGGTAAAGACCCAAATGGGGAAGTCTCCGATGAGACCCTCAAAAGCTCAAACGTGCAGTTCTCTTCAGAGCCCTCTATTATAAATAAAGCCGATTTCATTATTATCGCCGTTCCTACTCCTATTGACAACCACAAAAGCCCCGATCTTACTCCTCTTTACCGCTCTTCGGAAACTGTGGGTGCGAATATGAAAAAAGGGGCGATCGTTGTTTATGAATCCACTGTTTATCCAGGTGTTACAGAAGATGAATGTGTACCGGTTCTGGAAAAACACTCCGGGATGAAGTGGAAAAAAGACTTTTTTGTAGGATATTCACCGGAAAGAATAAATCCCGGTGATAAAAAACACACCTTCGCTACTATTACTAAAGTCGTTTCAGGAGACACCCCGGATACTCTGGAAAAAGTCGCTCACGTCTACGGCTCAGCGGTAAAAGCCGGTATACACCCTGCCAGCACAATAAAGGTGGCTGAGGCTGCCAAAGTTATTGAAAACACTCAGCGCGATATCAATATCGCCCTGATGAATGAGTTGAAAATCATATTTGACAAATTAGGAATTTCCACCAGAGATGTCCTTGCCGCCGCTTCGACCAAATGGAATTTCCTTCCGTTTGAACCAGGCCTTGTCGGTGGACATTGCATCGGTGTCGATCCTTACTATCTTGCGTTTAAAGCGGAAGAGATCGGACATCACCCGCAAATCATTATGGCAGGAAGAAGAATCAATGATGCCATGGGCAGATATTTCGCCAGAGAACTCATTAAAAAAATGATCCATAAAAAACTCAACATTATGGATGGACATGTGCTTGTCCTTGGTATCACTTTTAAAGAAAATGTTCCTGACATCCGCAATTCAAAAGTTCTGGATATCGTTGCAGAGCTCAAAGATTTCGGCCTGAATGTAGATTTCTGGGACCCTGTAGCAGATGCTTCTGAAGTACTTGAGGAATATGGTGTAGAACTGGTTTCCAACCCCCGTAAAAATTACTATGAAGCCGTTGTTCTGGCTGTAAAACATAACCAGTTTATGAATCTCGGAAAATCAGCTCTCGAAACTTATTTAATTGACAATGGAATCTTTTACGATCTCAAAGAGGCAATTTCCTGATGCTTTATCATTCACGCTCAGTTCTCATGTTGTCTGTTGTATGCTTTCTTTTCAATACAACTGATATTTTCGCTCAACAGCAAATCGACCCGGCGACGCTGAACCAGATCAAAATACAACTGCAGAATCAGCAGATATCAAATTCGATCGATAACACCCGTATGCTTCAGAAAATTTACGGGAACGATCCTTATGCCTCTCCAGACTACAAAGTTCCCGGCCTCATATCAAATTCCGACACAATCGATTCTCTTCATGGGAACTCACTGAGTTCAGGGTACAAAGCGCCGGAAGATTTATCCGTTTACGAAAAGCTGCTCAGAGCAGAAAGTGTCAATCCTGACAGCCTTATCCCGACATTAAAGATGTTTGGTTATGATCTCTTTGGAAAGTCCAGACCCTCCACTTTCGCCCCTACCGATTTCTCTTCTGTTCCCGCTGATTATCCCATCAATGTCAGTGATGAAGTAATTGTTACTCTCTGGGGAAGAATCAATGAGGAATACAAACTGAAAGTTAGCAGGGATGGAAAAATTAATATCCCCAGAATCGGACCCGTTTCTGTTGCAGGCCTCTCATTCGAAAACATGAAAATTAATATTCAGGATAAAGTTGAAAAAATTGAAGGTGTCAGTGTCTCTGTTTCAATGGGTGAACTCAGGACTGTCGGTGTTTACATTGTCGGTGAAGTTACATCTCCGGGTTTTTATACAATCAGCGCACTTTCCAATGTTACAAATGCTCTTTTTGCAGCCGGCGGACCTACAAAAAACGGATCCCTTAGAAATGTCGAATTAAAACGAAACGGAAAACTGGTATCTAAAATTGATTTTTACGATTTTCTCCTCTCTGGAAATGATAAAACCGGTCTGAGGTTACAATCCGGTGATGTCATTCTTGTCCCGATCGTTAAAAACATGGCGGCTGTGGCCGGCAATGTAAGGAGAAGTGCCCTGTACGAGCTTAACAAAGAAACTTCTCTTAAAGATCTGCTTGGACTGGCAGGGGGTATAACTCCAGCTGCCTGGAGCAACAAACTTCAGGTCGAGCGCTTTACTGAAAACCAGTATCATAAAGTCCTGGATATTGATTCTGTTGGCGGAAATATCCCTGATTTTAAAATCCAGGACGGAGATATCATTAAAGTTTTTCCCATTCTGATCAAAGATAAAAATGCAATCTATCTGAGCGGAAATGTAGAACGGCCCGGGAAATATGAATTCAAAGACGGTATGCGAATCAGTAATATTATCACAAACTTTAAATCTTTACTCCCTGAAACTTATTTCGATTATGCAGTTGTACTCCGACAGGAAGAACCATCTTATCTGAACCGCATCATTGTTTTCAACCTTAAAAGTATACTTGAAAACCCGGGGAGCAATGACGATCATCTGCTGCAGGAACGCGACCACATTATTATTTACCACAAAGATTTTTTTGAACCTGACCGCTCTGTAAATATTGAAGGGTCGATAACAAGCCCTGGTACATATAAATTATTCAGCAACATGGAAATCCGGGATCTCATCCTTCAGGCTGGCGGACTTAAAGATGAAGCAAGCCAGGTTAAAGGTGAGCTGTACAGACGTAATTTTCTGGATGGAGAGAATATTTCCGTTCAAAAATTCGATTTCTGCGTCGAATGCGCCATGCAGGATGATCCTAAACACAATCTTGTTCTGCAGCGCACAGATAAAATTTTTATCAGGAAAAAATTTGGATGGTCTGAAGAAAGAACAGTTACACTTAGAGGGCAATTTGCCTATCCTGGAACTTATGTTCTTTTCGAGGATGAAACCCTTGGAAACCTCATTAAAAGAGCAGGCGGTTATAAAGAAGATGCTTATTTAAAAGCTGCTGTTTTTACGCGAAAATCGGTTAAGGAAATAGAACGGAAACGCAGTGAGGAATACAGCAATCAAATGGAAATCGATATTTTAAAACTTTCGGCCAAAGTCGCTGCTGAAAATTCGGCTGAAGCCTGGGAACTTCTTAATCGTCAAATGATACTGAAAAGAAAACTCGACAGTACTCTTGTTCTGGGAAGAGTTGTCATTGACCTGCAGAACAGCAAATCCATTGATGATTTTATGCTTGAAGATGGTGACGATCTCTTTATTCCAAGGTCTGTCAATACAATCTCTGTTCTTGGAGAAGTCTTCAACCCGGCCACTTTCAAATATTCTGATAATTATAATGCTTCAAATTACGTCCAGATGGCTGGCGGACACAATGTAAATGCCGATAAAAAGAACGTATATATTATAAAAGCTAATGGATCCGTTATTACCAATAAGATATCAAGGGTAGCAACTTACAAATTGGAACCGGGTGATGCAGTTGTGGTTCCATACAAAGTCAAATACTCTAATCCTCATAAACTGTTTGTAGATACTGCTGATGCTGTTTTCAAAATAACAACCATCCTGGCAACTCTTGCTACGCTTCTGCTGACAGTAACTAAACTGAGCGGTGATGGTGATTAAAAAAAGGCACAGGTTTGAAAATCCTGTGCCTTTAATTCTTTACTATTATTTATCTATTAGATCTTCTCATTCCTGTGTATCAGGTGCTTGTGCCTCATCATCGCTGCTTCCAGTATCTTCATCTGGAGCGTTGAAACTTTCCTGTGCGTCGACATCTTCGATCCCCTCGGGTATTGCCTCAGGTATCTCTGCAGTCTGATTTATCTCCTGCACTTCAGGTTCCCTGTCGCAAAGCGCAACATCTATAACACTGTCACCTTCTTCAAGACTGATAAGCTTGACACCCTGAGTGTTTCGGCCTATTGTGGAAATTTTATCGACATCAACCCTTATTATGATTCCATTCCTGGTTATCAGCATAAGGTCTGAACCGTCTTTGACTCCTTTCAAAGAAACCACAATGCCGTTCTTCTCAGTAACCTTGATATTTATGATTCCTGATCCTCCACGGTTTGTCTTGCGGTATTCTGAGACCGGTGTCCGTTTTCCATATCCCTTTTCGGTCACTGTCAGAACATCATGGTCATCATCAACTATTATCATACCGACCACTTTATCACCGCCTCTGAGAGTGATTCCCTTTACCCCGCGGGTGTTTCTTCCCAATTCCCTTGCGGCACTCTCATGAAACCGTACTGCCTGTCCGGAACTGGTTCCGAAAATAATGTCGTTATCTCCTGTTGTCAGTTTGCACTCTATAACACGGTCCCCCTCATCAAGATTGATCGAGTTGATCCCGTCACGGCGGATATTGGAATACGCCGACAGTGGCTGCTTGTTAATCACGCCCTGTTCGGTTGCGGTTACAATGAAATGATCGTTGTCAAACTCCTTTACAGGCACAAATGCCGCGATTTTTTCATCTGGTTTAAGATCAATAAGATTTACAATAGGTTTACCCCGTGACTGCCGCGCAGTTTCCGGAATCCGGTAGACCTTGAGCCAGTAGCATCGTCCGGTATTTGTAAAAAACAGGATATATGCATGTGTCGATGCGATAAAAAGAGTATTGATAAAATCGCTCTCTTTCGATTCCATCCCTATCACACCTTTACCGCCCCGACCCTGTGAGCGGTAAGTGTTTACGGATGTTCTTTTGATGTATCCGTCTTGAGACATGGTAATAACCATGTCCTCTTCAGCAATCAGATCCTCAATCTCTACATCCCCTGTAGCATCAATTATCTCTGTACGGCGCGGATCACCAAAACGGTTTTTAAGATCCTGAAGCTCATCTTTTATTATCTGCATGCGGCGTTCTTTGCTCTCAAGGATAGCAGTTAAATCTTTAATCAGGATCTGAAGCTGCTGATACTCGGCTTCAATTTTATCCCTTTCCAGACCGGTAAGCCGCTGAAGTTTCATGTCGAGAATTGCTTTGGCCTGAATTTCACTGAGGCCGAAGCGCTCCTGCAGCTTTATTTGTGCATCATCCGGAGAACTGGAGGCCTTTATGAGTGCAACTATCTCATCGATATGATCAAGTGCTATTCTCAACCCCTCTAAAATATGAGCCCTTTCCTGAGCCTTCTTCAGTTCATATTTTGTCCGCCTGACAACGACTTCATGTCGATGCTCAACGAAATAGGTGATCAGCTCCTTGAGACTTAAAAGACGAGGCTGCAGATCGACAAGTGCAAGATTGATTATCCCGAATGTAGTCTGCATCATCGTATACTTATAAAGCTGGTTAAGAATAACGTCTCCGAAATCATCTTTCTTAATGCCGACAACAATACGCATTCCACTGCGGTCCGATTCATCACGGAGAAACGATATTCCCTCTATTGTTTTAAGCCGGACAAGTTCCGCGATCTTTTCAAGAAGAGATGCCTTATTAACCATATAAGGGATTTCTGTTATCACAATCTCTTCTCTGTCATTGGCCAGTTTAACTACTTCTGCTTTGGCCCTGATTATTACTTTACCCTTGCCGGTCTTATAGGCTTCAAGTATCCCACTTCTCCCGTAGATTATTCCCCCGGTAGGGAAATCGGGGCCGGGTATAATTTTAAACAATTCTTCAATCGTAACATCCGGATTTTCAATGACGGTTATGATACCGTTTACTATTTCGGTTAAATTATGAGGCGCCATGTTGGTAGCCATACCAACAGCAATACCTGTGGTGCCATTAATAAGCAGGTATGGTACTTTGGCTGGCAACACCGAGGGTTCCTTCAGTGAATCATCATAGTTCGGCACAAAATCGACAGTGTCTTTGTCAAGTTCTGCAAGCATCTCTTCAGCCAGGGCGGTCATTTTACATTCCGTATAACGCATCGCTGCAGGCGGGTCTCCATCTATGGAACCGAAGTTCCCCTGTCCCTTCACCATCTGATAGCGGAGGGAGAAATCCTGGGCCATTCGTACCAGTGAATCGTATACCGCAACATCTCCATGTGGATGATATTTACCGATTACATCTCCAACCACACGCGCACATTTCTTTGTTGGTTTGCTGTGCTGAAGTCCCAGCTCTTCCATGCCGAACAGCACTCTTCTGTGGACCGGTTTCATACCGTCACGTACGTCAGGCAGCGCCCGTGAGGTGATCATACTCATGGAATAATCAAGGTACGATTTCTGCATTTCGTCTTCAATGAAGACGGGCGTAATTTTAGTACCGTTTTCACTCATTGTAAATTACCTCTTTGTAAAGTCTTCATCTTCGAGCCAGCGAAGGTGGGGCATTGCACTATGCGCGGTTGCATCGAAGGAAAGCGGTGTAATTGTAATATGATTATTCATCAATGCTCGTGAATCGTAAGCATCTGAAATTTCTACATCTTTCTTCTCACCGTAAATCATGTAGCCTTCTTTTGTACGATGACTCTCAACTTCTACCCTCTCGTATCTGTCATCAAAGAATGCCATGCTCTGCCAGGTAACAGCTGTGCCTTTTACATTTGATACCGGGCATGGGGGAAAATTAATGTTATAAAATATTTTGGAGTCCTCTGGAAGAGTCCTGTTCTCAGAACTCATTATTCTCCTTATCATTCCAGGAACCATTTCAGCATATTCCTGTGCATAATCCTGACTTTCGGTGCATAGAGAAAAAGCAAAACTGGGAATATTCCAGAATGCTCCTTCTCGTGCTGCAGCAACAGTACCTGAATAAAATGCCGAAAGACCCGAGTTCTCTCCTATGTTTAATCCGGATACCACGATGTCGGGTCGCTGGGGAAGAAGATAGCTGATTGCAAATTTTACACAATCTGCTGGTGTTCCACTTACTTTATAGCCCCCAATGGGATCGGATTCCATCTTTTCGTAATGAAGCGGTGCATTGAAAGTAAAAGCGTGACCGACACCGCTGCGTTCACTGTCAGGAGCAACGATGATCACATTATAATCTGCTGACAGAATATTAAAAAGTTTTCTTATTCCTGAAGATCCGTACCCGTCATCGTTGGTTAATAATAAAGTCAGTTTACCATTCATTTATTACACATCCAGATTTTTGACTTTTTTGGCATTCTCTTCAATAAAACGACGCCTCGGTTCGACTTCTTCACCCATAAGCATTGTAAATACCCGATCCGCCTCCACCGCATCCTCGAGTTTTACCTGTAATAATGATCTTGTTTCAGGATTCATGGTTGTTTCCGCAAGCTGATCCGGGTTCATTTCACCAAGACCCTTGTATCTCTGTATAACAAGATTCTTCTTCTCTTTCCACTCATCAAGTACACTGTCTTTTTCCACATCATTAAATGCATACCGCTCCTCCTTTGCCGCTTTTATTTTGTAAAGTGGTGGCTGAGCGATAAATACATTTCCATTCTCTATCAAACCCGGAAGGTGACGGAAAAAGAATGTCAGAAGCAAAGTCCTGATATGTGAGCCGTCCACATCAGCATCAGTCATTATTATGATCTTACTGTACCTGAGCTTTGAAAGGTTAAACCCATCATCATCTTCATCACTTTTCCCAAATCCTGTGCCAAATGCCTGCACCATAAACTGAATTTCTTCGTGTGATATCACTTTATCCAAACGAGCCTTTTCAACATTCAGAATTTTTCCCTTGAGCGGAAGTATAGCCTGAAATGTACGGTCCCGTCCCATTTTCGCACTTCCGCCGGCGCTGTCGCCCTCAACAAGAAAGATCTCACATTTTGACGGATCGCGTTCCTGACAATCGGCAAGCTTTCCAGGAAGACCTCCGCCATCCATGATTGTCTTTCTGCGCGCAAGCTGCCTGGCCCTGCGTGCTGCCTCTCTGGCAATGGCACTGTTTACACATTTATCTACGACTTTGCGGGCTATCTGAGGATTCTCTTCAAGATATACACCCAGCATTTCACCTACTGATGTCTCTACAATCCCCATGATATCGGAATTGCCGAGTTTGCCTTTTGTCTGCCCTTCAAACTGAGGATTAGGAAGCTTTACACTTACTGCCGCTGTCAAACCCTCTCTTAAATCCTCTCCTTTTAGCTCAACTTTATTATTGTTCTTTAGAAGATTGTTGTTTGAAACGTATGTGTTTATTGCACGGGTAAGGCCCTTTTTAAAGCCAGACAGATGCGTCCCACCGTCAACAGTGTTTATGTTGTTTGCAAATGATAATATATTCTCTATGTATGAGTCATTGTACTGCATCGCTATCTCTATCTCTATTCCATCCTTCGCCTGAAAAAAACAGATCGGCTGCGGATGAAGCGGCGTTTTATTTTCGTCAAGATAGGTGATAAAAGATGACAGGCCGCCCGGATAACAGAACTCGTGAGACTTTCCCTCCGGACGCTCATCCTTCAGAGTAATACAAATACCCTTGTTGAGAAAAGCAAGCTCCCTGAGACGTTTGGAAAGAATATCAAAACTGTATTCTGTTGTCTCAAATACCTTATCGTCCGGCTTGAACGTCACGCTTGTGCCCTTGCGGTCTGTTGTACCGATTTCCTTTACATCCTCTTTGGGCACACCACGGTTAAACTCCATGAAATAAATCTTGTTGTCTCTGAATACCTCAACCTTCATCCAGGCCGATAATGCATTAACGCAGGATACTCCTACTCCGTGAAGTCCACCGGATACTTTGTACGATGAGTTATCAAATTTACCGCCTGCATGAAGAGTCGTCAAAACAAGCTGAAGCGCAGACATTTTCTCTTCAGCATGATAATCAACAGGTATTCCGCGCCCGTTATCAACTACTGAAATGGAATTATCACTATAAATCGTTACATCAACTCTATCACAATATCCGGCAAGAGCCTCATCGATTGAATTGTCTACAACTTCATAAACCAGGTGATGAAGCCCGGACGAACCCGTACTTCCGATATACATCGCCGGCCTCTTGCGTACTGCATCGAGACCCTTAAGCGTCTTTATACTCACTGCCGTGTAATTCTGTTCACTCATACTGGCTCCAAACCTAAATTTTACTTTTAATCAACCAAATATTATGTCTTTTATAGTATCACAGCCCGTCCGGTTTTTTATCTGCTTTAAAATCTCCTGCTTCAGATATACTATCTCCTGTCGCCATGGCGCAGAAGATACTTTTACATACAAAACCCCGTCTTCTATACGACTGCACTCTGTGACCTCAGATATCCTCTCTCCAACGATTTCTACCCATTTAGACATAACCTCATACTCTTTGCATATGGTGTTATAACCGCGTTCAGAAAGTATATCTCCCAGAATCGATCCCAGTTTTTCCGGGGGATTCCAGATACTCATAATACTTCTACTTTTCCATCAAATACTCTACACCGGAGATACTCACCCGACAAAGGAACATTTACTTGAGGTGTCGCTATAAAAACCTGACCCCTCTTTTCTACAAGGGGAAATACCGTAGAAGTGCGTTGTGGATCAAGTTCCGCAATGGCATCATCGATGAGAAATATCATTTTCTCTTTGCGGTATTTCTCTATACAGTTCACTGAACTCAGTTTCAGTGACAGTACAATAGACCTGCATTGACCTTGTGATCCAAATGTTTTGGCTGGTTTTTCATCTAACAGGAAACAAAGGTCATCCCTGTGCGGACCAGTTGTTGTATAGCCTGTTTGAATGTCTCTTTTCCTGCGTTGCCTGAGCATATTATAAAATACATTTTTCCACTCATTTTTACTAATAAAATCGCATGCAAAACCGGGCTCGTAATGCAGGTCTGCTTTTTCTCTTTTTCCACTTATTTCCGCATAAAAATCGGCTAAATACAGGGATAAAACTGAAATTATTTCTTTTCGTTTGATAACAATTTCAGCACCTGTTTCTGCCATCTTCTCCTCATAAGTCTCACATTGTATTACGTCAATATTTTCATTTAACAGATGATTTCTGCATGACAACCAGTGCCGGTATGAAATCAGGGCATCCAGGTATCCGGTATCTATCTGACTTCCAACTATATCAAGAAACCTTCTCCTGTGTTCGGGAGATCCACTTATAAGCATCAGATCATCTGATCCAAAAGAAACAACCGGCCTGTGTCCAAACCATTCTGATAAAGACTGTATCGGCCTGCCGTCTATATTCATGGATATTCTCTTATCTCTGCTGAATCCCACTGATGCCGTAGTAATTAACCCGTTCTCAGCACCAAATTTTCCCTCCACATATGAACACTCAGCACCAAAAGAGATCATATCACTTCTTTTGGCACCTCTCTGAGAACGACCCGTACACAGCATATAAATGGATTCCAGAAGATTAGTCTTGCCTGAGCCGTTTATACCCTCAAATATTGCTCCCCCAAGCGGAAATTTAAGATCTGTTTCTTTATGATTCCTGAAATTCGATATATGAAGGTTCAGAAGATTCATTTACTCTATTACGGATTAAGATGGGTGATGTTTACTTTTATGTAAATTAAACTAAATGCTGTTGTAAATATTCAGGCTTAGTCATAAATGACTTTTTTCCACGCTGTTGCAGCTACATTGTTATTGTTATCAGTTACTATCATACGTACAAAACACGATTTTTCAGTATACAAATTCCCAGATACATCTCTCCTGTCCCAGAAAATGGTTGAGGGGGGAATGTTTCCGCCTGAAAATGTCTTTATAATACTTCCCTCCCTGGAAGGAACAGTACTAAACACAATAGTCCAGTTCTTTATTCCTGAACTTATTTCTCTATCGTTACAGCTAATTTTTACATATAGCCCTGTTTTAGACTTTTCCGATCCGTTGTACAGATCCAGACCTATTAAAGGAGGATCCCTGTCATAAAAGAGGGAGGGGTTAAAAAAGAGATTTCCGTAAAAACCCTTACCCCCTGTACTTATATCATAATGGAACCCGCTGAATATGCCAGTGCCTACATTAGATATCTTCAGCAGAAATCCTAATCCACCCTCAATTTTTTCATGTAAAACATCGTATCTATCGCTGTACAGGTTTAATCCAAAAGAATAATGTGCTGAAGTAAAACTATGAGTTTTTCCGGAGATAAAAAATTTACCTCCATGACTTGCCTTTCCTTTATTTTGCTCATAAAAATTCAAATAATATGAGCAGTCGTACCCGATTAAACTGAAATGAGGAATTGGCCCGCATACTGAAATCGATGCTTTTCTGTTAAATTTATTAAGAATTGTATCTGTTCCCAGAATATTGTTTGCTCCTATAGAAATATATCTGCTTTCAAAAATTTTTACTGCTGCTGCTATATCTACTGTCAGAGAAGGATCGGTCGGACCGAATGAAACTGCATACGATGTCCCAAAATTTAGAATTTTATATTTAAAAGAATAAGCGCTATATACTCTGTTGTCGGGCTCTTCACCTCTTACATATCCCAGTGAAAAAGCATTGTTTCTAAATGTGAAAACAGCAGCCCCTTTGTATTCCATCTGTTTTTCTTCTGTATCATACAAAAACTGAATTGCTACAGGATTTCCAGTCTGAGTGGAAAGAAGAGAAGTATTTGTGAAAAGAAGATAGGGTTGTCCGTAGTAATTAAAATCTGATTCAAACGGATTGCTGAAAAGAGGCACTACAAACAAAAAAAGGATTATTCCTGAAATAGGAACTCTTTCTGACATGCAATCCATCCCTGATCCGTTAGGTTCGAATCAACGGGTAAATATTACTGCTCATTAATCAGCTTTAATAAACTGATCATTACCCATTCTCTGTTAAAGATTATACAGAGAACGGATAAAACTGGCAACATTTCTCAGCCTTCATCCATTATTCTGAGCGGCATTATCAAAAAGAGATCTTCACTTGAAATATTTTCCTCTTTCTCATCCACAGGAAAGATAAGGCAGGCACTAATCTGAGTGTTCATTTCCATTCTAATTTTTGGCGCTTTTATAATATCAAGAATTTCTGACATATATTGGCCGTTAAACCCGATTGCATGTGTGTCCTCATTGTACTCTACAGGAACTACTTCTCTGGCCTCACCGCCAATATCTTTATTAAGAACAACAATCTCAAGATTTTCTTTTGAAAATGTAAATTTCACAAGATGGGTTTTCTGGTTTGACAGTACAGAAACCCGCCTGACCGCATTCTGAAGCATTACTCTTTCAATTATTGCTGTTTTGGGGTTTACTCTTGGTATTACTTTTGTGTAATCAGGGTAGGGACCGTCAATCAGTTTTGAACACATCACCATTCCAGGTGTAGAAAAGGTGACGTATTTTTCCCCTATATTTACCTTTACTTTTTCATCGGGTGTCTTTCCATCTGCTATCTTTATTAGATTGATCAGACTCTTTGGAGAAACAATTCCCTTGATTGTGTCCTGAATTTGTAAAGGAATATTTACAAATGTACTTCCCAGTCTATGACCGTCAGTTGCCACCATTCCTGTTTTATGAGAATTAATTTCCCACAGTATTCCGCAAAGACATGCCCTTGATTCATCTTTTGCCACTGCAAAACTGCTCTTTACAATCATTTCCTTTAAAGATTGTGTGCTTATCTCAAATTCATTAGATGTAGAGACTTCTGGAAATCCGGGAAAATCCCTTGAGTCAGCGCCTGCAATTTTACATGAAAATCCGCTCTCACAATTAATTGAAAGAACATTTTCATCCACATCAAGAATAATATTGCCATCAGGAAGTTCCCTTACAATCTCAAATGCCTTCCTGGCGTTTACGGTTACATCAAAAGGACCATCTCCTGTTGCGGTACCTGCTACTTTAAGAGAGTGATCAAGATCTGTTGCTGAAATTTCAAGATGAAATCCGGTATATGTTAATTTAAAATTCGAAAGAATCTGAAGAGAGCTCTTTGCGGGTATGATAGGAAAAGCTTTCTGCAGCAAATCATTAAGATCTTTTTTTTGAATAGAGATGGACATAAAGACTCCCGAAAATTTTTTATCATCACATATTTAGTTACTAACAATTATTAATAATAAATAATAGTAATAGAATATAGAGTTGTTGATAACTATTAGAAACTATATAACCTATTGATATTACTTAAATTTCAATGTTGATAAAACACTATAATTTTAATAAATAATCGTTATATTGAGTTGATAAACTAATTAATACACATTATCCACAAAATAAAAACATGATAAATATCAATTATTTAGAGATGATATAATGTAATCAATATCTTTTGCAATAGAAGTATCTTTATCTTTTAATGACTCAATCTGCTGGACAGCATGGATCACAGTGCTGTGATCCCTTCCCCCAAAATTTAAACCAATAGTTTTTAAAGAGTTATTAGTCATTATTTTAGATATATACATTGCGACCTGCCTGCAATGTGCAACTTCTTTTCTTCTATTTTTTTCCCGAATATTATTTACCGGTACTTTGTAGTAATCAGCTACTTTATCTATAACCTTATCTATAGATAACTTTGTTTTTTGAGGCTTTGAATTTTCCTTAAGAACACTTCTTACAAGATCGATTGTAACATCAGATTTTGTGATAGAGGCATATGCAAGGAGGTGTATAACTACACCTTCAAGCTCTCTTATATTAGAAGAAACATTTTCAGCAATATAATAGAGTATATCCTGGCTGATACTTAGATTGTCTTCTTCAGCTTTTTTCTTTAAAATGGCTACACGGGTTTCAAGATCAGGAGGCTGAATATCTACGCTAAGACCCCATTGAAAACGTGAAATTAATCTATCCTGAAGACCCATTAATGAGCTGGGGGGCAAATCTGAAGTTAAAACAATCTGTTTTCCATTTTGATAGAGAGTATTAAAAATGTAGAAAAACTCTTCCTGTGTGCTTTCTTTTCCTGCAAAAAACTGCACATCATCCATAAGGAGTAGATCTGAAGAACGAAATTTTGCAGTGAATTTCTTAGTACTATTGTTTTTTATAGCATCAATGAAGTTGAGGTAAAATTCTTCAGAAGTAATGTAAGAAACAATGTATTTGGGGGAATTATTAAGAACATAGTTTCCAATAGACTGCAGAAGATGAGTTTTACCTAAACCAACACCACCGTATATAAGAAGAGGATTAAATTTTGTTTTCCCTGGAGAATCAGAAACAGCAAGAGCTGCACTCCTTGCAAACTGATTATTTGGTCCAACAACGAACTTATCAAGAGTGAACCTTTTGTTCAGTTGCGGAAAAGATGATGCTTCATATTTAGGAACAATATTATCATGGGACGTGACTACTACAGGTTCATTTTCAATAGAAGATTTATTTGTAATTGTGATTGATAAATTTTCTATTTCAGGAGAAAATTGTTTTGCTGTGGAGATTATCAGGTGTTTATAATGCTGTTCCAGAAAATCAGCTATATACTGATTGGGAGCAGAAATAGAAATAGAAACAGGATCATCACCATGAATCAATGTCAATGGACGAAACCAGGTCTCAAATCTATTTGTATCTATAGAACGGGATATCACTGAGAGTACATTTTGCCATAATGTAGTATGCATGGTACTAAAATTAATAAATGTGGCTAAAAATGGAAGAACAATTTATTAAGGATCTTTTTGAAAAAGATTTGACAAAATCAGGGGACGAAAAGCATTTTTAAAAGATTATTCAAAAAGGAGAACAACATGAAGAGGACATTCCAGCCGTCAAAAAGAAAAAGAGCTAACAAGCACGGCTTCAGATCCAGAATGGAAACTGCAAACGGAAGAAAAGTGCTTAGCAGCAGAAGAAGTAAAGGAAGAAAAAGACTGACAGTATCTGATTCCCTCTGAAAATAAGCACCTCTATGTTAGACAGAAGAGGTGACCTTTCAAGAACTCTTTTTTCAAAAAAAGAAAGAATCAAAAAGAAGAGTGAAATTACCCGGATAATTCTCAATGGACAAAAATGGGAATGTTCCGGGTATAGAATCTATTATAAAATCAGCAATGAAAAAAATGATAGAGTTGCCGTAATTTTATCTAAAAAGGTAGGAAATGCAGTAAAGAGAAATAAAATAAAAAGAGTTTTTAGAGAAATATTTAGAAAAAAGATCAGGAAAAACCCGCCTTTTTATGATGTCCTCATCCAGCCCCGACCTGGAATAAAAATTAATGAAAATAAAGAAATAGAAAATTGTTTTGAATTATGGCAAATTTCATCAGAAAAATAGAAATAGAAACTTTAAAGACAGGAATTAGAGTACTTAAAACCATACTATGTATACCTGAGGGTTCATGTAGATATACACCTACATGCTCTCATTATGCACAAAAAGCAATATATAACCATAACATATTAAAAGCTTCAGTACTTATTATCTGGAGATTATTACGCTGTAATCCCCTCAGCAAGGGCGGTTACGATCCAATAGAGGAGAAAAGTAATTGAATAAGAATACCTTACTGGCATTCATACTTGTACTTATTACAGTCGCCTTTTTCAATAGTTCTCAGTGGAATAGGTTCTATTATGAAACTATTCTAAGAAAACCTTATCCGGCTCAACAAACTAAAACTACACAAACACCTGCTAAAAAGCTGAATACAGAAACAGATACTATAACGGCAGATACATCGGTAAAACCTCCTCTTATTACCGAAGTCGATTCTCTTCCGGCTCAACAACCACAAAATATTGAAGCAGACACAGTTTGGATAGAAAATGAAAAAATTATTGCAGGAATTACAGAAGAAGGTGCAAGAATTGTCTCTTTGAAAATGAAGGGTTATAACTATTCAACAGGCAAGCAAAAAGGAAAAATGGTTGATTTGGTTGTTGAAGGAAGTAGTGGGGGAGCGCAGTTGAGTATTGCCGGTATATCCTACAACAATAAATTATTTCAGTTTCAAGGTAATAAAGATGGGAAAATAGAGGTAGGAAAAGGGCAGAAAAAGACCTTACTCTTTAACCATACAGAGAAAAATGGAGATGTAGTAAAGAAAGAATTTACATTTGATAGTGATAAATATCAGATAGGTTTTAGAGTTGGTGGAACCGCAATAAGCGGGGAAAGAATAACAGTAGGGTGGTTAAGTGGAATAAATGAAAGTGAAACTGGTGATGCACAGCCAGAGCCTAGAATTGTACATTATTTTGATGGATCCAGTGTTGAAAACATAACAATGAAAAAGCCCGGAAATGAAGAAACAACGGGAAATTATAAATGGGTTGGAATAACATCAAAATACTTTTTCATTAGTATAGTGGCAGATACAATAAGAGATGCGGATATTTCAGTCAAGGGATTTGAAAGCGGAGAATTAGTAAAAAAGCAGAAGCTGATGAATTACTCAATCGGCTACACAAGCACTGCAGACGCAAACACTCAAGGGTACTGGTTTTATACCGGGCCAAACCAACTTCAGATACTCAAGAGCTATAATTTAAAGTTTGAAAAAGTACTGTTTCAGGGTTGGAAATTTTTATGGGCCAATCAGTGGTTTCCATGGTTGGCCGAATTTGTTCTATGGTTGCTTATTGTTCTTTATAAGCTGGTTAAAGATTTTGGTGTGGCAATTCTGCTTATTACTATTCTGTCAAGAATTGTTACATTTCCAATGACTCAGAGCAGCACAAAATCGATGTCCAGAATGAAAGATATTCAGCCAAAGGTAGATGCAATAAGGAAAAAATACAAAAGCAATCCCCAAAAAATGAATGAAGAGATCATGGCTGTTTATCGCCAGGAAGGAGTGAATCCGTTAAATCCCGGGTGCCTCCCGATGTTTCTTCAAATGCCCATATTTATTGCACTTTTTGTCGTACTGAGAAAAGCAATAGAACTAAGAGGAGCCGGTACATGGCTTATTCCATGGGTAAATGATCTTTCTAAACCGGAATCGCTTGTTTCCTTAGAAAGTATAATTCCTGGAGGAATCCCTCTATACGGAAGCAGTATTGCATTGCTGCCAATAATTATGGCTGTTCTGACTTATTTTCAGAACAAAATGACAATAAAAGATCCAAACCAGAAGGCTATGATTTATTTCATGCCTGTTTTTATGCTGGTGCTGTTTAATAATTTCCCTTCCGGACTTGTACTATACTGGACGGCATCAAGTGCACTTGCGATACTGCAGCAATATTATACAGAAAAATTTAGTAAGAAGAACGTAGCGGAAGCGACTGCAAAGAAAAAATGAGGAACAGATGGATTTATCCAGAACAATTGCAGCAGTCGCTACTCCGACTGGAACCGGTGCATTAGCCATTATCCGCATTAGCGGAAAAATGGCATTTGAAAATATCTCTCACTGCCTTTTCTCACCGGAGAAGTTTCTCAAAGCAGAAACTGGAAAAATATTTCTACACAAATTTAAAAAATCTGGTACGGAACAAGTGATCGACGAGGTCACTGTAATAAAATACAGAGAACCATATTCCTATACTGGAGAAAACATGGTGGAAATCTTCTGCCATGGAGGACCTTATATTGTACGATCTATAATAAGAGAGCTCAACGCTTCAGGAATTGATGGTGCACAAAAAGGGGAATTTACCAGAAGAGCCTTTCTGAATGGAAAAATGGATCTGACAAAAGCAGAAGCTGTCAAAAGTGTAATAGAGTGTAAAAATGAGATTGAAAACAGGATAGCGATTTCAGCACTTGATGGCGAACAGCGGCGAAGGCTTGAAAATTGGAAAGAAGAGATAATAAAGGTTTTGATACAGATAGAAACAGAAATTGAGTTTGAAGAAGATCACGATGTCATTACGGAAAAAACAGGGAAAACAAAGATTTTAGATCTGATCGCAATAATTAAAGATGACCTGAAGAAAAGAGGAAAAATAAAGGAAATAGAGGGAGGATTCAGGATAGTTATAGCGGGCCCTGCAAATGCCGGTAAATCTACACTTTTCAACCAAATGATTGGATACCAGAGGGCATTAACACATAAAGAACCGGGAACAACCAGAGACTGGATTTCAGAAAAGTGGTATCTTGAAGGAAATGAGATTATCCTGATAGACACTGCCGGGATAAGAGAAACTGATAATGAGGTGGAAAGGGCCGGTATCGACAGAAGCTTGCAAGAAATTGGAAGGGCGAATATTACAATATGGGTGACATCAGCGGACGAGGAATTAAGCACAGAAGAGATAAAAAGTATAAAGGATCTGTCTGATAAAAATTCGATCTTCCTTATAAATAAAACAGATCTAAACAAAAATGAGAATAAAGAAAACCTGTTTAATACAGAAGGAATACCTGTATACAAAACCAGCCTTACGAGGGACAAGGACATTCAGAATATTACAGAAGAAATAAACTCAAGGATTAACAGAATTAAAAACACAATAGAATTTCCTGATATAATAAGCAGTGTAAGGCAGGAAAGTATTGCAAGAGACATATTAGATGTCTTAATAGAATCTATTGAGAACTGGGGAAGGGCAGAAATAGCCGCGCATTACCTGAACAAATCGTTGGAATATATTGAAGAAATAATTGGTAAAAAGGATAATGAAGAAGTATTAAATAGAATCTTCGAAGGGTTCTGTATAGGAAAATAATGTTTCACGTGAAACATAGAGCATGAGCTGAAGACAGAAGAAAAAATATGAGTTTTGACATAATAGTGATAGGTGGGGGCCATGCGGGAATCGAAGCCTCTCACATTGCAACTAAAAGAGGATTGTCTGTTTTAATGGTGACAGGACATTTGGACCTTATAGGGCAGATGTCTTGTAACCCCTCTATTGGCGGGGTTGCTAAAGGGAACATCACAAGGGAAATTGATGCTCTTGGTGGGCTGATGGCGAAAATAATCGATAGGGCCGGAATTCACTTTAAAATGCTTAACCGCAGTAAAGGCTCTGCCGTTTGGGGTAACAGGGCCCAAGCCGATAAGACAAAATATCGCAGAGTTGCTAGAGAGTTTCTAGAGCAATGTGACAATCTTTCTATCCTCCAAGGGGAAGTGAAAAGACTTCTTACAAGTGAGGGAAAAGTATCTGGTATTTTACTTGATTCAGGGGAAAAGGTAAGTACAAAAGCAGTTGTAATAGCAGCAGGGACATTTCTGAATGGAACGGCTCATATTGGCCTTAATTCTTTTCCTTCAGGGAGAATGGGGGAGCCTCCGGCATGCGGGCTTACTGAAAGCATTGTTGAACTGGGAATTAAAACCGGTAGGCTTAAAACCGGTACATCACCCAGAATAGATGGGCGAACAGTCAACTATAATGAACTGGAAAAGCAGGAGGGGGATACCGATCCCTGGCCATTTTCTTTTTCTACAGAACATAAGCTTGAAAACAAAACTGTCTGCTGGATCGGGAGGACAACACATGAAACACATAAGATTATTCTAGACAATCTTGATCGTTCGCCACTTTATACCGGAAAAATACAAAGTATCGGTCCTAGATATTGCCCATCCATAGAAGACAAAGTGGTAAGGTTTGGAGAAAGGGATGGACATACATTATTTTTAGAGACAGAGAGTTTAGAACATCAAGAGATGTACTTGAATGGTTTGGCAACATCTCTGCCTTACGATGTTCAAATACAGATGGTTAATAGCTTGAATGGCTTTGAAAAAGCCAGAATCGTTCGCCCGGGATATGGCATAGAGTACGATTACTTCAAACCTCTGCAATTAAAGCCGACTCTTGAATCGAAAATTATAGAAAATCTGTACTTTGCCGGCCAGATTAACGGGACCTCAGGGTATGAGGAAGCTGCTTGTCAGGGTTTAATGGCAGGGATGAATGCAAGTCAGAAAATCCTTTGCGAGCAGGAAATTATTCTTGGTAGAGACTCATCATATACAGGCGTATTGATAGATGACCTGGTGACAAGAGGCACAGAAGAACCGTACAGGATGTTTACATCCAGGGCAGAATACAGATTGATTTTAAGACAAGACAATTGTGATGAGCGACTGATGCCATTAGCCTTCAATTCTGGATATCTTGAAAAAGAAGTCTATGAAAGAAGAAGGAGAATATGGGAAAAGAAAAAAAAGATTATCGGGAAGTTTCAGTCTCATAAGATTTATCCGGAAGAATGGAATGATTGCAGCGATGAAAAGATCAGTAAACCGGTAAATGCATCAGATCTTCTTAAAAGGCCGGAAATCAGCATAGGAGATATATTTCAATTTATAAATATTGATTCAGTAGTTGATGAATTCCAAAAAATATCTATAGAATCGGATATCAAATATCAGGGATTCATAGAAAAGCATCTTTCTGAAATAGAAAAAATGAAAAAATATGAATCGGCAATCATACCTGATAAGATCGATTATGATCAAATCAGTGGGTTACTTACTGAAACAAAAGGGAAGCTCAAAAAAATCAGGCCACAAACTCTTGGCCAGGCATCGAGAATTCCGGGGGTTACTCCATCTGATATTTCTGTTTTGACTATTCAT
>JAAYYB010000316.1 GCA_012515615.1 Fibrobacter sp. | reverse complement strand
CCGATGTCATGCAGCAAAGCAGCAAACTGAAATTGCCTGCGTTTCTCAGGGTTGTTCCCAAGCTCAAAGTAAGGGCAGGATGAATCTTTTTGCGCGGCATCCAGAAATGCAGTTACATAACTGGTCACTCTTTTTGAGTGTCCGGAAGTCACCTTATCTCTTTCTTCAATTGCGGCAATCGATGAACTCAGAAAACCCTCAAAAATGGCTTTTATATTTTCATGCAGTTGCGCACGCTCTATAGAAACTGCAGTCTGGGAAGCTACAGACTGCACAAACTCCTCATCTGAAAGTGAGAATACATCCACCTGACTGTCCACATTCTCTAATGTCAGTTTTGCCGATGCATCGTTCTTTCTATTTATCAGTTGAAGCACCCCGACTACTTCACCTTCCTGATTTTTCAGGGGAACAGTAAGCATAGATTTTATCTTGTAGCTGAATTTTTTTTCAAAATCCCTGGTTGTCCGGTATGGTACCGAGTCATCCAACCTGCCTACATCATCTATGTTAAGTGAGCGGGCTGTTTGTGCAACATATCCTGCTATAAAATTATTGTTGATAGGAACAGAATACTCCGAAACCCTGCCCAGGTTCACCGAATCATTCTGTGCCACCTTGAACCTCAGGGTTTCATTGAACGAACCGCCTGGACTGTTACGTTCTCTTAAATAGATACTTCCGGCATCAGCACACAGAATCCGCCTGCTTGTCATAAGGATCAGTTCAAGAAGCTTCTGTAAATCATTCTCTTTTGATATTGCAGTGCCGATCTGCACAAGATTCATTTTTTCATTTCGGTACTTTACGATTTCTGAAATCATTCTGCTGTTCTGGGCATTTACAACACAGCTTCTTGAAATTGCAGAAACCATATTGAAGGCAACAGACTCATTCAAAGGCAACTCAAATACCCCAAGGATCGGAAAATCGACTATAAACGGCGGGATCGCTGAATTAATAAAGTGGAAAATGGGAAGGCATTCACCAGAACCAACGGGAAGAGATCTGAAGAGCTCAAGAACCAATTCGGGTGAAGGTGGCAGGAAAGAGATAAATCCAAGCGGCAGATCAGCGGTGAATTCCTTTGTTTTCAGTTCGTCTCTGCTTATAACCGATAAAGCAAAACCCCGCAACTCTGCTGCCTTCTTTAAAAGCAGGAAATCATTGTGCGGTACATCTCCAAGAATACTGATCAGCGAGCCCATTGATCTGTCCAGTCTGGAATAACAGCCTTTTTCTAAATTTACTTTATTGTTAAGAAAAAACAATAAAAAAAGGCCTGCTTTTTAGAAAAGCAGGCCAATTATGGCGGACCGGACGAGGCTCGAACTCGCGACCTCTGGCTTGACAGGCCAGCGTTCTAACCGGCTGAACTACCGGTCCTGAGAACTTTGGTTTTCCAAAACCACTTATTACTTATTCTATGGGCGTTGAGGGATTCGAACCCCCGACCACCTGCTTGTAAGGCAGGTGCTCTATACCAGCTGAGCTAAACGCCCTATTTCTGCTGCTCTGATCCTTTTTCTCTGCCTTTTGCAAGCAGTGAAACTGGAATCAGCACACAGTAAACACCTATAAGAATTAATGGCGCGACACTTTTTGATAAGGGATTATCGACTGGTCCCTGCGCCAATAATATATAACCTGTAATCAGTAAAACCAGACATACCGCTAAAAGTTTGTAATTAATTGCTGAAAAAAAGTTCTGCATATTATCTCCACAAACAGACTGTATAAATTAGATAAAGCTAACCAGAATGTCAATACTAAAGTTGTAATGTTGAAGTTAGTTTTTCCCGTTCCTGATCATCCTTCGATGATTTAAGCGAAAGCAGCCTCTCACGGTTAATCCTGACCACTTCATTGAGGAGTTTTGCCAGATTCTGCATCTCATCTCCCTTACGAAGCCGTATCGAATCAGTATAGTTTCCCTCAATCATGTTATGACAGACCTTTTCAAACCTGTACACAGGACCAGCCACTTTATGTGAAAAGAAGATTGTCAGAAGAACTATCTGAACTATTACCAGAAGCATTCCGACACCAAAAACCCACATCAGTGAGTTTAAAAGAGAACTTCGGAATTCCTTGTTTGATGAGAAAGACCTTATGTAATCCTTTATCCCATTAACCAGCACGCCATAACGCTCAGCTGATGGTTCGACCTGATCCTGAAGTTCAAGAACGATTTTGCTTTCTATATCCTGTTTGATAATTCGTACTGTAGTACTGATAATTGACTGTGACGCAAAATAAAGTGTCAGCAGCATGAATACCAGAAGGATCAACATCGGAATAAGCAGCGTAAGCATATACCTGCCCTGGAAATTCCGGTCGATAAAAAAATGGGTTCTGGAGAAACCTGCATTTTTCTGCTGCACGCCTAAGCTCCTTTGTCTCTGGAAGGATATTCAATCCTGGAATGGAAAATTCCCTGCAAGACCGGCATGAACCCTTCCACAATTTCATCCAGATCACGCAGCGTCAGATCACTTTGATCAAGCTGAGATGAGAGGAATTTATCTCTTATAATCTTTTTTACCAGCTCCCGGAGAAGCTTCGGTGAACTTGTCCCCAGACTTCTCGATGCAGCCTCAACAGAATCAGCCAGCATGATAATTGCAGCTTCTCTTGTCTGAGGAATCGGCCCCTGGTAGGCAAAGTCCTCCGGCTGTACCTGTTTATGCTGATCCTGCTCGAGAGCCTTCTCATAAAAGAATGATACAGTGCTTGTACCATGGTGCTGCATGATGATATCCTGTATCACCTTTGGAACAAGGTATTTACGAGCCAGCTCTACACCGTCCTTGACATGCGAACAGATAATCAGCGCACTCATCGATGGTGCCAGCTTTGTATGGCGGCTTCTATCAACTGTCAAACAATTCTCAACAAAGTAATCGGCCTTTTCAATTTTTCCGATGTCATGGTAATAGGATGCCACCCTGGCAAGAAGCGGATTTGCACCGATTTTCTGAGCGGCTGATTCGGCCAGATTCCCCACCAGAACGCTGTGATTATAGGTCCCGGCCGCCTCTATAGACAAGCGTTTGAGAATAGGGTGATTCATGTCCGAAAGCTCTACAAGGGTCATATCTGTTGTTATATCAAAGAGCCTCTCAAAAACAGGTGTAACCATCAAGGCAAGAAAAATCGATGCTATTACACTTAAGAGAGAGAGTCCATAGTTCTGAAACAGAGTCACAATGGACATTTTGAAGCCTATAATGTGCCAGAGTGAAATTACCACAATGTATATCATAATAACAGGAGGGATAATCTTAAAAAAATGCATCCTGTACCGTATATTACGCCCCATAAAACAGGCAATGATTCCGCCCAGAAATGCATAAACAAAGAAGAAATGATCAAATCCCATGATCATGCCAAAAAAGATACTGACTAAGAGAGTAAAGATAAAACTCAGTTCTATTCCAAAAAGTATAGAAGCCAGAATTGATCCGGTGGCAAGAGGAGTCAAGTACTGGGGCACAATTGAGGTCACTTCGTTCATGCCTGCAAAGAGTCGGGGAGCAATCATCAAGGTGACTCTGATTAATAAAAACTGCAGGCACAAAAGTACAGCCAGAGCCAGCAGGTGCTTGCTGTTGTTCATAAGTTTCCGGTCAAATCTAACAATGTAGAAAACGGCAAAAAGAAGTGGCAGCAGCATCAGCAGCAGCCGTCCGGCATTTCCCGCCTTTACCTTGCGTTTTTCATGAACATTGCCCATTTTATCCAGCGCAATCTGAAGAGATTTGAGCTTCTGGATCACTTCCGGGGTGACTTCCTGGTGGATACGCATTATTTCGGTGTCTTTTATTACCTTGCCGCTGATCTCAAGAACATCCTGTATCGCTTTCTGGCGACGTTGCATTGTAGCGGCTCCATTAACCTTGACATTAGGGCGGCAGTATGCAAAAAGCAGTTCGTAAATTGTATTCAAGGCCTCATCATCAAATTTCCTGACATTCCGGAGCCTCTTTATACAGTTCTCAAGAGCTACCTCTTTGACAGGAATCTCTTCTGCAGAAACGGTGGTCTCTATGGAGTCTCTCAGCAACGACACAAATTTCTGGGTATAAAAAAGGTGTTGTTCAAATGATGTATTATACAGTGATCTGAGCTCTGTAAGACGTTTCACATCGGGAACCAGAAGCACAGCCGATATTCCCTTGTCAAGCAAAGCATCCGCCTGCAGCATCGCATCATCTAACAGATTCGGGCGATTAAGCAGGACGTTTAAGGCGTTTTCAGAAATTTCCCTGGAAACAGTACGCTTGATAGAATTCCTGACCGAGTCTGATGATGAGTCGCCTATAATTCTTACAATTGCGATTTTAAGATCGAAAAGCCTGTTGTTAGTCTTTTCCCTTACCCCGCTGTCAAAATCCAGCACAGCCAGTATCTGATCAACGGCCCTTTTCCGCTCTTTTTCCAGTTCCTCCGGGGACCTCAGAATATCAAAGGTAAATGGAGCAATTATTGTCTCTTTTGCAGCTTCACCGATTTTGGGAAGATCAAAGGATTGTACCGTTTCTGTATACGGAAACATTAAAATAACACATACAATCGTACCAAGCAGGATAAAAAAGGCAGGTGTAAAAAAAGGTGGAAGTTTAATTTTAAATTTCTTCCCTATCCGAATTACCTTTAATGTCCTGGTATCTCTGTGTGTTTTTCTGGAATCTTTTAACATGCGAGAACCGCTCAGATTTCCTTTTTTGAATTTTGTCCGGGAAGACCGGATCAGATGATTTTAAAACTGGAACAGTTTTTCTTGAAAACATACTGAGAAGTAATAAAATACATACATTGCACCACTTTTTCAAAAATACAGATATAGAAATAATTATTGTGTCATTAAACAACACCACAGCCAGAGAAGAAATACCGGAAAGGTGAACTGTATCATCCTTCCCGGATTCCAGTTCGCTCACAAAATTTAACCACATCCTTCTCGGTGAAATCCGAAATGTGTGTTTTACATTAAGTGCTGTGGAAATCTGCTTTTTGTTTTTGCAGGCTGCCCGGATTCTGCAATAGATTAATCTGAGCCAGTAACGGGCAATTTGCTTCTGTGCAGTTTGAGTTTACAGGTCTAAAGAAGCAACTTCTGCATAACATTATTTAATGGACGAGAAGATCTCCGGCCGGAAGTAGAGTAGTAATGCGGCTTTAGAAATAAGACGCATTACATTCTGTTTCAATTAATTTTCAGATTCATCAAGACTGTTGAGCTCTTCTTGCTGACCCTGGAGCTCCTGCTGTTTGCTCTGGAGCTGTTGTTCGAGCTGCATTCTTTCCTGGCGGAGTTCGGATAGTTTTTTTTCAGCACTTTCAGCCGCAACCCTTGCTTCATCAAGCTTTCCGGTTTCCTCAGTACTTGGTTTTTTTGTACACCCGGTCAAACCCCAAAGAAGCATTGAACCGATTAGTAAAACGCGGGTCACAATACGAACCTTAGACATTTAAACCTCCTGTTATTTTACCGTATAAATAGAATTCAAGATTATGTAGTTTGTTATATAATAGTTTCTAAGAATCGGCAAGTCAAGGAAAATGGCATACAGAATTTCTCTGTGTGCGCCATTACTTTACCGGGAATTCTACTATTCTTCAAGTTTTACGCCCAGTTCTTTAAGCTGGTTTTCAGAAACCCTGTCCGGGGCATTATCCATCAGGGAGATACCGGCCGTTGTCTTTGGAAACGGAATTGTATCTCTTATACTGTCCAGCCCCATCATGACCATCACCACCCGGTCAAGACCAAAGGCAATTCCACCATGAGGAGGTGCTCCAAATGTCAGGGCCTTCAGAAGAAATCCAAATTTATTTTCCGCATCTTCCTTGCTTATTCCCAGCAGATCGAAGACCTTCTGCTGAACATCCATGCGGTGAATGCGAATACTTCCTCCACCCAGTTCGAAACCATTGAGCACAAGATCATAAGCCCGGGAGCGGGCTTTATAGTACTCTGGTGTATCAAGCAGCGGGATATCACTGTCCAGAGGGGCTGTAAATGGATGGTGCACAGAGGTGTAGCGCTGTTCTTCCTCGCTGTATTCAAAGAGTGGAAAATTATTAACCCATAAGAAGCTGAAATCATCTTTTGACGTCAGGTTTTTAAGCCTGGCCAGTTCGAGCCTGAGCTGACCCAGAGATGTAAAGCAGACTTTTTCCGGAGCGGCTACAAGAAAGATCATGTCTCCGGCAACGGCGCCAATCTGTTTAATGAGTAAAGAGATCTCACTGTCAGAAAGGAATTTTTTCGATGGTCCCTCAGCCCCGCTATCTGTCAGGCGGAGCCAGACAAGCCCTTTTGCCCCGAACTTTGCGACATGTGCAGTCAGATCGTCGATATTTTTCCTGGTCAAATCAGCAAAACCACTCGCTGCAATGGCCGCTACAAACCCTTTGCTTTCGATAACCGATCTGAACACCTTGAATTGCGATTCTGTAAAAATCTGCGTTACATCTTTTATCGGAAGTCCAAACCTCAAATCCGGTTTGTCACAGCCGTATGTGCGGAAAGCATCCTCATAAGTCATACTGGGAAATGGCTGAGGGATTTCCCGGCCGAGGCAGTTTCTAAAAAGGGTGACGATTAGATTTTCAAAAATTGCATAAATATCGTTTTCGTCAATAAAAGACAGTTCAGCGTCAAGCTGGGTGAATTCCGGCTGCCTGTCAGCCCTGAGGTCCTCATCTCTGAAGCACCGGGCAACCTGAAAATACCTGTCAAAGCCGGAAATCATCAGGATCTGCTTGTATGTCTGTGGGGACTGCGGAAGAGCGTAGAACTTTCCTTTGTTTAAACGGCTTGGCACAAGGAAATCCCTTGCCCCCTCAGGAGTGCTCTTCATGAGTATAGGAGTTTCAATCTCTGTGAACCCTTTGCTCCACATGTATTTGCGTGCTTCTGCAGCTACCCGGTGCCGGAAAAGGATGTTATTCTGCAGTGCGGGTCGCCGAAGGTCGAGGTAACGGTAGCGGAACCTTAATTCTTCTGATTCCGATGCTTCAGGATCATTGATATGAAGAACCGGTGTTGCCGAAGTATTCAGAATCTCAAGCTCATCAGCGGCGATCTCAATCTCTCCTGTTACCATGCGCGGATTAGCCATATTCTGCGGTCTTCTCCTGACTGTGCCCGCCACGGCTATAACATACTCATGCCTCAGCTGTGAAGCCTCTTCGGCAAGCTTCATATCTGTTTCCGGGCTGAACACTACCTGTGAAATGCCGTAGCGGTCACGGAGATCGATGAAAATGATCCCCCCGTGGTTGCGCCAGTTGTGAACCCATCCGTTGAGAATTACCTTTTCGCCCTCGTTTTTTGCGGTAAGTTCACCGCAGTTGTGAGTACGATGCCATGCGCTTTTTAAACTCATGTTAACCCCGTTATCTTAAAAATTTTGAGAATCTGAAAATAACAACTGCCGCCAAGGGGATAAAGAGCAATGCTTTTTTTAGTAAGACCTGACATATGCATCCGGGAAGGGATGAAGTGCGTTTAGACCTTGTAGCAGAAAGGTTTGAACAAATCGCAGGTGCACAAAACTCCGTGGATCGGATTATAGAGTGTAAAATTGGCTATTTGGGTCCTGAGTATGTATTGAAGAGGCTCTGGACTGCCGTGAGATATCTATGATGGTCATTGAGATGGAATGTGAGAGACAGGTGTTTCCTGAAGAGGGTCTTGTAGTGTAATTTGGTAAAATTTCCAGAGGTCAGTACCAGTTTCCGGAGAATAGTCCGGCAGAAACACAAAGTATCTTGCAATTGTGATAGAGATGTTCCATCGAGTGGATTCCCGGGTAGCGCATTTCAGATTTCCCCAAAGTCGAGGAATTTTTTTCATGAAATCCGGGCTAATGATTTTATAGAATTTCTGGTACGCTTCATGCAGGGAAATGCAGGATTATTCAGCGTCTCAGATTCCTTTTATCAACTATACAATTCGGAAAAGTTCGTCACTATTTTTGCTTTCTGTTTATTTATGTAAACATTGTGAATAGACAGAAACTATTTTGAACTTGCTTTCAAAACTCAGGGAATAAAAAAGTCTCATCTTCCCAAACAAAGTGGAGAAAAAAAATGAAGACACCCAGACTGCTCATTGTGGATGATGAGGAAGCCACGATTTTTGGATACACGCGTTATCTTACAAAATGTGGTTTTTCAATCCAGACTGCCAAATGTCTCCAAGATGCAAAGTCATCAGTTTCAACCGAGCATTTTGATGCTATACTTCTTGATTTAAGACTTCCCGATGGAAACGCTATAGAGTGGATAGGAGAGCTTCACAGTGCACACGAAAATATGGCTATCATAGTCATTACCGGTTTAAGCGATATCCCCACGGCTGTGAAAGCCATGAAATACGGAGCTCACAATTTCCTTACCAAGCCGGTCAATATGGACGATCTTGTTATAAGCATTAAAAAGAGTCTTGAGGTGGAGGAGCTCAGAAGAAGAGACTCTATTCACCAGCGCCTTGCGCCTCAGAAAGCGGAGCCGTTTTTCGGCAACAGTCCGGCCATAGAGAAAATTATTCAGTACGCCAATGTAGCGGCAATGAATAATACAGTGGTTCTTCTGCACGGGGAGACCGGCACCGGAAAGGGAATCCTGGCGCGCTGGATACATGACCACAGCGCACGAAAAAATGAAGCATTCGTAGAAGTAAACTGTTCGAGTCTCAAAGGGGAGCTGCTCAGGAGCGAGCTTTTCGGGCATGCAAAAGGAGCATTTACCTCTGCTATTAAAGATCGCCCCGGTTTAATAGAAGTAGTTGATGGAGGGACACTTTTCCTTGATGAAATCGGGGACATGGACCTGGAGGTTCAGGCGCAGCTGCTTAAAACAATTGAGGAGAAATCGTACCGCAGGATTGGTGAAAACAAGGTCAGAACAAGCGATTTCCGCCTTATTTGTGCCACCAACCGCAACCTCACAGAGGCATCGGTAAATGGAAGTTTCAGAAAAGACCTCTATTACCGTATCTGCATTTTCCCCATAAATCTGCCATCTCTCAGGGAAAGGAAAGAGGACCTTCCCGGTCTGATAAAACACATTCTGCTCAGCTACTCCTACGACAAATTCCCGCTTGACCAGAAGGTCGTAGACACTCTGATAAACTATCCCTGGCCTGGAAACATCCGTGAGCTCAGGAACATGGTCGAACGCGGACTTCTTCTGGCCCAGAATGAACCCCTGGCGGTTCCCCATTTCCCCGGCCTGGAAAAAACATCAAGCATTCTTTCTGCCGAGCAGAAAGAGTACACCGAAACCTGGAATCTCGAAGAGATTGAAAAAAGCCATATCATGCTTGCGTTGAAGCATTTCGGTGGAGACAAATACGAAACAAGCAATGCTCTTGGCATCTCTCTTTCCTCTCTTTACCGTAAACTTGACAAAATCCAGCAACAGCAGCAGACTCCAGTCTAAGTTCTCACTTTTGTAATCTATTCTCATTTTGAGAAGTTTACTCTCTTCTGCAGGAGCAAATACCAGCGCTCCTGCAGCATTAAAACCACTCCATGCCATGGCACAGTTTTTGTTTACCATATAGGTTCACCTTTTCAGGGAGCCGTTATGATCTGCAATGATACTTTTCAGAAACCAGTCAGGCACGGAGTTTTTATGATTAACAATGACCGCTACATCGATTTTTTAAAATTCGCCCTGCACCGCATCATAGAAACCGCCCTCCTCTATGAAACTCAGGCAAAAGCTTGTAAAGACCCTGCAAAAAAGCTCTTTCTATATTTTCTGGCGGGAAAAAAACGGGTTCAGCATGTGGTGCTTGAAATGATTGCTACAAACAGCCGTGGAAAGCCGCTCTCTTTCTCCGATTATAACAGCATCAAGCTTTCTGAAGAAAACAAAGGGGTAGACCTTTCAAAGTGTACTCCGGAAGCAATACTGCAATTTGCAAACAGCAGAGCTGAAAAAGACCTCAGCCTTTTTATCAGTCTGGCTGCACTTGAAGAAGACAGTAAAACAAAAAAGCTACTGGTAACTCTCTCAAAACTCTCTAAAGATTTTATTCAAGATGTAACAACCGGTTATTCAAAGTTTACAATAAGCAAACCGGAATGCACATCTGTTCCCGGGCTCAGAATCAGAAAAAATCTTCATGAGAATACAGTGACCGGCTGAGAGATCAACATCATATGAGGGGTCAGTTTAGATTTCTGAATTCATTTTGTTCAGTAAGAATTCATGAAAGCTGGATAGTGATCTTTTTGCTGATTACCTGGTCTTTCAGAAAAAATGCCCTCCCCTATTATTTCCCGGTTATTCCGTCAGACACCTCGCTGTGGTGGGGATTTGCAGGAGCATCGATACTGCTTTTCTCAATGATACTTCACGAAACAGGACACATTCTGGCTGATGCCAGACTGGGAATCCCCGGTGGAAAGAGGATACTGCTTCCTTTTGGAGCTGTAAAGGATGAGAACTGCATAATTCCTGTTGAAAAATCGATACTATCTGCATTGGCCGGCCCGCTTGCTAGTGTTATTACAGCATGTCTGTGCTATGGGTTGCTTCTCTCCGGGCTTCATCTTAACTGGCCGGGAGCCCTGATTTTCATTCTCGATAAAGCTGCAACTCTCAATATCATAATTGCGGGCCTCAACCTCTTCCCGGCATCACCCCTGGATGGATCTGCAATTTTAAAATCCGTTTTTCTGATTTCTGGTAAAAGCTGCAGAACTGCATCAAAAGCTGTTTTCTTTGCAGGCCACACTCTTGCCATTCTGCTTATTGCAGCCGGGGCTGCAATCATATACAAAGGATTATTGTCATCGGGAATATGGTGGATATTGACCGGAGCACTCCTGAGGGAAGGAATTTACCTCTCAGGAAATTCTTTTTCGCTCAAAAAAAGCCTGGAGGGAGAAAGTGTATCTCAGTATATGCGGTCCGATCCTGTCACTGTACCGCCGCAGATCTCTCTTCATCAGTTCATAACCGGGTATATCTACAGATACAACCTTGAAATATTTCCAGTACTTTTTCCCGGAATCCTGAAGTGTATCAGTACCGAAAAAATCAGAGAGATACCCGAAGAGGAATGGGAAAGGTACACTGTTTCCAACTTTGCAGAGACATGCGATGATACCAACTCAATCGAAACATCCTCAGATGTGATGAAAGCGATAGATTTGATGTGTAAAAATTCTACCGGAAGGCTTATAGTCACCGAAAACGGAGAGCTGGCAGGGGTAATTACGTTGAAGGACCTGCTTCCGTTTTTTTCTCTAAAGATAAGTTTAACTCAGAGCGTTGCTAAGGAGAGCTGGGAACAAGAAGACCGGCTTTCGGTAGAAAAAATCAGTGCTACTGACCCGGTACCAAAACAGCCGGCCGGATTCACTTCGGTTTAACCCAAAGGTCGCAGTTGATTAAGATTTTTTGCCTCATCCAACTGCGATTTTCAGGTTTATCTCTTTTTGTTAACGCCCAGCATTTCTGCTGGTTAAAGCAGATCTTCCATAATGCTTCTGGCAGCAGTTTTACCTGCCCCCATAGCAAGAATAACGGTAGCAGCCCCGGTTACTATATCGCCCCCGGCATAAACGAATTTTTTAGATGTGCGACCGTCTTTTTCGCTGGCCTCTATCGTACCTTTCCTGGTAGTTTTGATGTCAGGAGTAGACATGGAGATCAGCGGATTGGGGCTGTTTCCGATAGCAATGATCACTGCTTCACAGGGAATATCAAATTCACTTCCCTGGACCGGAACAGGTCTGCGCCTCCCTGAGGCATCCGGTTCACCAAGTTCTATGCGGATACAGCGTACAGCTTTTACAAACCCGTTATCATCACCCAGGACTTCAACAGGGTTGCAGAGGAGATTAAACTGTATTCCCTCCTCTTTGGCGTGGTGGATTTCTGCTTTTCTGGCAGGCATTTCTGATTCACCACGTCTGTAAACTATAACCGATTTTTCTGCACCGAGTCGTAGGGCTGTTCTGGCTGAATCCATTGCAACGTTCCCGCCGCCAACAGTCACCACGTTTTTAGCTTTAAGAATCGGTGTAGATGCATTGTCTTTATAAGCTTTCATGAGATTGCTTCTGGTCAGATACTCATTTGCAGAATATACGCCTATCAGGTTTTCGCCTTTTATTTTCATAAACGACGGAAGTCCGGCACCTGAGCCGATAAAAACGGCATGAAAGCCTTCCTCATTCAGCAGCTCATCGACATGAATAGTCTTCCCGATAACGGAATTTTTTTCGATTTTGACACCGAGTTTCTCAAGATAACAGATCTCTTTTTTAACGATGCTTTTTGGAAGCCTGAATTCCGGGATCCCATAGGTAAGCACACCACCGGCTTCATGAAGTGCTTCAAAGATCGTAACCTCGAATCCTTCTTTTACCAACTCACCGGCACAGGTTAAACCAGCGGGGCCGGATCCTACAACAGCCACCTTTTTGCCGTTTTTCTTCTTAAGTTCAGGAAATGTTATTTCCCCTTTTTCGCGTTCCCAGTCAGCGGCAAACCTTTCAAGGTTGCCGATAGAGACGCTGTCTCCTTTTTTATTCAGAATGCACCTGGCCTCACACTGTTCCTCCTGTGGACAGACTCTTCCGCAAACTGCAGGCAGGGCATTTGTTTCCTTAATTTTTACAGCGGCCTCAGCGAACTTGCCATCTGAGATAAGTTTAATGAATTCAGGGATTTTCACATTAACAGGACAACCCTCGATACAGAGCGGTTTTTTGCACTGAAGACAGCGCTTTGCCTCATCTATGGCTTCTGTTTCCGAGTACCCGAAAGGAACCTCCTGAAAATTTCTGCCGCGGGTGGCAGGGTCCTGCTCACGCATGGGTATGCGTTTAAAACGTTTTTCCCCTGCTTTTTTCTCTTCGGTCATACCTGAGTCCCTTTCATTCTACAAACATGTTTATCCCTGGCCTGGTTTTCGAATGTCCTGTAGCTCCCGAGCCTCATTACAAGTTCGTTCCAGTCAAGCACAGATGCGTCAAACTCCGGACCGTCAACACAGGCGAATTTTGTCTCTCCCCCGACTGTCACCCGGCACCCGCCACACATCCCGGTACCATCAATCATTATGGGATTAAGAGAAGCATAAGTTTTTATACCGGCGGCTACGGTGAGCGATGTTGTCACTTTCATCATGATAACGGGCCCGATTACAATAGCCATGTCAAACTTTTCTCCATTACCGGTCAGATCCTTGAAGACATCTGAGACAAAGCCCTTCCGGCCCAGCGTTCCATCATCGGTTGTTATATAAACCCGGTCGGAATGTGCCTTTACATCATTTTCCAGGATTACAAGATCTCTGGAGCGGGCACCGATAATAGAAACGACTTCATTTCCGGCTTCTTTCAGTGCACAGATTATAGGATAGAGAGGCGCAACACCTACCCCACCGCCAATACAAAGGCATTTACCGTATTTTTCGATGTGAGTCGGTTTCCCCAATGGTCCGGCAAGGTCAAGAATCGACTCTCCTTCTTCCAGTTCTGCAAGCACAGTAGTTGTTTCTCCGGCGACCTGAAAAACGATCTCGATCCACCCCTGCAGAGCATCTGCGTTAGCAATAGTAAGTGGAATGCGCTCACTTTCATCGGTGGGACGCAGCATTATAAACTGTCCGGCTTTCCTTTTTCCCGCTATCCGTGGCGCATCAATACGAAATCGCCAGACCAGATTGGAAAGTTTCTCTTTTTTTAAAATTTTAAACATTTTTACCCCTGTTTTATTGAGTACTCCTGAGAGTGCCGGCATATTGATTTTTTTAAGCCGAGCCGGTTTTTACAGAGCCTGTTTTAAAAAAAAATACCCGATTCCGCAACTTGCGAAAAAGGGTATCTGCATTGATACGCTGAACACCTTTGTTACAGCATGAGACCAGAGACAAGACTTCAGGCTCCGTCCCTTAAAATTAAATACCAGCTTCCTTACGAATTGCATCCACCATGTTTGTCTTTTCCCAGGTGAAGTTCGGCAGTTCGCGACCGAAATGGCCGTTTCGTGCAGTCTCGCGATAAATGGGTCTTTTAAGGTCAAGACTCTTGATGATTGCCGCTGGACGCAAATCGAAAAGTTTGTTGATAATTTCACAGATTTTGTGGTCAGACAGTTTTCCAGTTTCATATGTGTCTACATGGATGGAAATCGGTTTAGCAACACCGATTGCATATGAGAACTGAATCTCGCAATGGGTAGCAAGCCCGGCAGCGACAATATTCTTTGCTACCCAGCGTGCTGCGTATGCCGCGCTTCTGTCGACCTTAGAGGGATCCTTTCCGGAGAAAGCACCACCACCATGGGCACCGTATCCGCCGTATGTATCAACGATTATTTTGCGGCCGGTCACACCGGAATCCCCGTGAGGTCCGCCAACTACAAAACGGCCTGTGG
>JAAYYB010000315.1 GCA_012515615.1 Fibrobacter sp. | reverse complement strand
GTCCTTAAAAAACCGGTTATGGTAGCCGAGGCAGGATGCAGCGATATCGGTGGAAGCAGGGAAGTCTGGTACAGGGAAATGCTTGACCAGATCGCAAAAAAGTTTACCAGTATAAAAGCGGTAATTTTCTTTGATGACCCCTCTGACAGGACATCAGGGAAATGGGTGATTGACTGGAGTATCGAAAACAGCCCCGAAGTGAGAAGCGAGATACGGGAAGTATTGAAGAGTGAACACTTCGGATTTATAGAAAATTATCATCAACTTCTTTCTGCATCGAAAAAGGAGTAGTCATGAACTGGCAGTCTAAACTGGCTTTAGCCGGAGCTATATTGGTTTTTTCGTTGAAAGCGGAAGCTTTCCAGATACAGCAGCTTTACACTCCGGCTATTCCGGTGTTGCCTCTTTTTTATGGTGAAAAGGTACTTGTACAGGATTTTATTCAGGGAGCATACAAGCTGGCGGTTATCGATGTCGCAAACGGATCTTCCAGTGTAGTCTATAATAGTCTGCAGACATATCTTGACCCCGTTGCCTTTGGCGGAACTCATGTCGCCTGGATCACATACTCCAGGGGTGGAGGCGGGGGCGGGGGCGGATTGGGAGGCCTTTTGAAAAACAGTGCTGTGCCCACTGTCGGGGCGCAGGTCAAATATCAGGTAAAAGTTCTGCCTGTAAACAGCAGTTCACCCCTGGATGCCACATCGGATACTACATACAAAGAGCAACTTTCGATCGATGGCGGGAAGGTGGTGTGGACTGATTACAGGTACTTCTCTGCAGGAGACACGACTATTGAAGTTTACTTCAGAGATATGGCCGTTGGATCAGAAAGGCGTATCACAAACCAGAGGGGCTATAAATGTTCGCCGCATATCAGGGGTGATAAGATTGTCTGGGCCGATTACCGCAATGCCGGATCAGCCAGTAATGCCGATATTTTTCTGCATGATCTCTCCTCAGGTACCGAAAAAGCAATCTGCACCGAATCACATTACCAGGATCAGCCGCATGTGTATGGTAATTATGTGGTATGGCAGGATTACCGAAACACCGGATCTGATCCGAAAAATGCTGATATTTATCTTTATGAATTATCAACCAATCATGAGAGGGCTATCTGTACTGCACCGGGATTTCAGTGCTATCCACAGGTCTATGGAAACCTTATCGTGTGGCAGGATTACAGAAATGCCACGACCGATACATCCAATGCCGATATCTATGCTTATGATCTGTCTACCGGCTCTGAAACTGTTTTGACAAATAGACCAGACTATCAGGCAGAGCCGCAGATATACGGTGACATAATCGTGTGGTATGATTTTTCAGACAACAAGGTCTACAAAGCGGATTTTTCTGTAAAGACTGTAAAGAATATTCTTCCGTTGAGGCTGGAAAAGCAAACCAGATCACTGGTGCTAAGCATCAACGGGATAGGGCCCGTTTCAAAAGATATCTTTACACTCAATGGCCGCAGCTTGACAGGCGGCGGGCCTGCGGCAAATCCCTCAAGCGGGTTGCTTATAAAGAAGCGTTAAGATTTTGCAGGCGGTGCCCCGACAGGAGCTAACCTGATGTTGACAACAGATTGAGAAATTTTGGAAGGGGGGTGCCCCCTTTTGCTCCAGCCTGTCGCAGATGCCAATCTTCGCTACCCCCTGTGCCGCCGGGCAACTGTGAGGGAGTTAACACCCTCCCGGTGGTGTTTGTCCGTGCCAATGCAGGTACGAACTGCAGGTAGGTTAATATTATTATAGCCTTGAAGAACAGAACATATGTAAATGAGGTGGTTGCTATGGTCTTATTCCGGTGAGGGACTTACGTGCGTCCCCCCTGTAAGAAACACATGCTTGGTAATACCGGTGCCCGGGGGCGACCCTTGGAAGTACCCGACGGGATGTGACACCGTATAAGACCTTTAGCTATAAAGATGATCTTCATTATTAATGTTATATTCGGCGTGCCGGTTGTAAGAGCAGCATGCCTGGCAACTAAGCCCCAAACCGGACACCCTTTCTTTGGGGGGTAAAAGCGCGCAGCAACCAGAAAAATCCAACGGCTAATCTGTATTTGAGGCAGACCGCAGTATAAAAAGCATCTGGATTCCTGCTTTCCCAGGAATATTGTACTTCGGATGCTCATCACCTTTCGATGTGTGACTTGTTTCAAAATGACTTAAGGAAGTAGTATATTTTTGCAGGTGATTTCTACTAAGCTCAAGTTAAACGGTTTTGCTGGAAGGCGTTTTATCCGTAATCTCTGGATTGCTCCCCTCTTTGTATGTCTGTTTGCATACATGCCCGCAGCGGAAGTTGTGGACACTGTGATCTATTCTGATGGTGGCCCGGGGCCTTACAGCATAAGCAAACGCATGGTCGATTCTTCCACAATTGAGGTCTCTATGGGCAGCGACAGCATTTCTGTTGCGCCATGGGTGTTTATTTCGGAGCACAATTCCCTGCTCTTTTCAGAGGCAATCGATTCCGGGGTGCCTTTAAAGATCCGTTTTGAGACAGACTATTTTGGTCTCAGCAAGACATTTTCTCTCTTTCCTAAATTATATGCCCGGGAATCTGAGCTTAAAGCCCTCTCTGACAGCTCGGTTTTGCGTAGAACTTCCTACAGCGAGAGGGAAAATTTGAGTGTGTCGGGTTATAAGAGTATCGGTGTGTCGGTGGGCAGTTTCGGGGAGATAAATCTTGAGCAGGGTCTTGATGTGCGCATAGGGGGGCAGATTCGTCCCGGAACCGAAGTAAGCGCTCATTTAAGCGACCAGGGAAGCTCTCTTGATGGCGCGACAAGGGAGATAAGTGAATTTGACATGATCTATGTCGCATTAACTGATCCCCTCTACGGTGCGGTCGCCGGTGATCAGTACATCTCCTGGATACCTTCGGGTATTTTCAAGGAACAGAAAAAGATCAAAGGACTCTCTGCATCTTTGCACCCCGACAGGTTTCATCTGAGTGCATTTGGCGCCCTTTCAGGCGGAATCTTTACAACCGAAACCTGGTACGGGAGAAACGGGGTGCAGGGACCCTATAATCTCTCCGGAAACGGGGAACCGGGGTTTATCACTCCGATCGGCGGAACTGTAAAAATAAAGCTTAACGGAAAAACCCTGGCCGAGGGTATGGACAGGGACTATACAGTTGATTATGATCTGGGTTCGCTCACGTTCAACCCCTCTGTACTGATCAAGGACAAAGATCTGATCAGAGTGGAATATGAGTATAAGCTTTTTGATTACCAGAGGACAGTCCTGGGGACAGAGGTCGGTTTCTCATCGCCCGATTCGATATTCTCTGTAAAGGGAGCACTCTGGTCCGAGGCTGACAACCGTAATCATCCAATCGACCTGGTACTTTCAAAGAAGGATTTAAATACTCTGAGAGAATCCGGCGATTCTCCGCCCATGGGTACTTCAGAGAGACTGGTGCATCACAATGACGTTTCCTCAGAGGATGCTCTTTACCCGCTTTATAGTTATGTCAAAGGAGGGGAAAACGACCATTTCGTTCACAAGAGATACGATCCCCTGAAGCCTGACAATGTAAGTGGCTTTTATAATGTATGGTTTACTTATGTGGGCGAGGGCAAAGGGGATTATGTAAGAACGGATTCAATCGTGCACAGGGAATTTGTTTACAGGTACGCAGGTCCGAATCAGGGTGATTATTCTCCTCAAAAAGAGCTTTCTGCGCCTGAACGCATTACAAGAGGGGAAATTATCGCCGACCTGCGGCTCGATCTGCTCAAAGCCCGGGTCGACATAGCCGGACTTGAGCACGATAGAAACCTTTTCTCACAAAAAGACGATGATGATAATCTGGGGTCATCGGCGGCAGTCACTTTTATCGCAGGATCGGACCAGATTGACAAAAGGGGGGCCTGGCTTCAGGGGGATTACCTTTACAGCTCACGCCGGTTTGAAAGTGAGACGCAGGAGGCTTACGACAGGTACAAAAAATGGAACGACAGCTCTCTTGCACAAGGCTCAGGAGCAAAACAGATCTGGGAAAGCGCCCTGGGTGTTACACCTGTAAAAGGGCTTTCGTTGCGTGCCGGCTACGGACAGAACCGTTCTGATTCAGGCTTGATTACAGATAAGATCACCGGTGGTTCAAGATGGCTTCCGTCAAAATGGATCTCTGTTGATTATGACGGATCCTATTTTCGCCATCATGAGGGACTCTCAAAGGGAACCGGGCACCAGGAAAATGCTGGTATTAAACTTAATTTTGATAATATTACGGGTGGTGTTCTTTACAGGGATGAATGGAGAGCCGATTCCTCAGGTAAAGGGGCCGGGCAGGCAGGCGGGGGGGTGGAACTGGGCTTTTTCCCCTGGAAACTGAGAGAGTCAGTCAGTTTTTTCAGTTTCCGTGCCGGGGAAGGCTTTCTGGCTGCCAGGGATACAGGATATTCTTTTTTATGGGAACAGTCATTTGACCACAGAATAATTCGGGGCTGGGAGCTCAGTGCAGGTGGTAATTATCACCGGAACGTAAACAGGACAAGCGGCACAACATCTACTTTTCTTATCGACCTGATAAGCAACGTCGAGCCGGTATCCTGCGGCTTTTCCTCCCGCCAGCACTATCGCAGTAATTCAGAGAAAGCATCGGTGTTTGTTCAGGTACCGGTATTTGCGGGTAAGGGGTTGGGGACCCATGTCTTCGATGATTCACTCAAAGAGTATGTTCCTCATACTCCGGGAGATTACTTCATGCAGCAGCGTGAGGTTTATGACAAGACAATTGATACAAGGATCAGAAAAACAACGCTGGAAATCGACTGGGAATTCAGGCCTTTAAGGAAGATCGCCGGCATACTGAATGACCTCTCCTGGCATGGAACTCTTTTTTCAGAGGAGCATGTTGATGCGGAGAGGAAAAATGCCTCATCATGGATACCGGGTGTAAGTTCGCTGGAAGATTTTTTCCGCAAAAAAGAGGTTTCCTCCGGGACCTACGCAGATCTCTCCTACAGGCAGGATATCCATTGGGCTCCACAGGGCAGAGACGATCTCAGAGGGGAATTCTTTGTAACACCTTCTTTCCGGAAGATAAGATCCTACCGCGAGCCCGGGGTGCAGGCGGGGTTGGATTTCGAGTACAGAAAGGGCAGGTGGACCATAGGCGATAAAACCGGATACCTTCACTTTTTCCGCGATGATTCCCTTGAACGTGATTTTCATGTCAGGGACATCAATACCGAACTGGTCCAGACTCTCCGGATTACAGGCACTCTTGACATATATCTTAAAGAGTGTGCCGGATGGGCCCGAAGAGACTATGAGTCTACGGTTAAACAGAGTATGAGCCTTGACAGTTGTACATATTTTCAGCTAAGCCCAGGTCTCTCCTGGCGGGCATTTGACAGGGGCTTTCTAGACGCATCGTATGTGTTTTCGGTTGTTAATCTCCCCGGTGACCTTGACTATCGTGTAGCCCGCGGATTCGGTTCCGGTCTCTCCCAGGTCTTCTCCGTTGTATCGGAAATACAGGTCGGTAAAAACTTCTCTGTAAGCGGCACTTACAGAGGGGAGCTCAGAAAGCTAACCCCTGAGAGCGGATACGAGCCACCGCAGCATACCCTTTCGCTGCAGGTAAAAGCATTCCTGTAAATTACTGACAACTTCGGCTTATCCGTTTATGCTATAACGGTGTCTTATGCCTGCCTGTCTACACAATTATTTGATAATTCATAAACTTCACGATCGTAATCTATACAGGAGAGTTATTCATAAATTTTACTCTTTAACTTTCCTGAACCGAACAGATCAATCATTCAGGAGATAAGATATGACTTATAAAGAACCGAAGGATTTTTTTCTGAAATTGCTCAGCAATGTCCATAAAAATGAAGAAAATCTGGGAGATATACTGAAAACTTTGCGGGAAAAAGCCGAAGATAAGGACACAAAAGAATATCTTGATTCGCTCTCTTTCCTGAGTAAAAAGAACCAGGAGGTAATCGAAAAATGCTTCAATTTGATCGGGGAGCAGCCGCTTCCTGTCGATGACAAGCTCAAGGAGATGTTCCTGGAGGACTTCCGGAGAGAATTCAACGCTCTGGAAACACCTCTTGTAAAGTTTCTCTATTTTAAATCGGCTGTCAATTATTTGATAAATGTCAGAATAGGTGAATGGACCACTTTAGTGGCAATGGCCGACATTTCCGGAAACAGGGGTGTTGGAGTGCTGCTTGAGAGCTGTCTTGCAGAGAAAATGGCGTTTGTTGAAAGGTCTCGTCGTCATATAAGACAGGTTATTTATGAAAACCTGAAAGAAAAGACAAACAAGTAGGATAATAAAGCCCTCTTAAACGGGGGCTTTACTCTAGAGAAGTACTTTATCTGCTTGAACCCTTAACCATTCTATCTGTATCACACCAGCATCTTTTTCAACTCATCATTCTGCGTACTTACCGTCAAATGTCCGTTACTGAAATCGTACGAAACCCACATGTTCCAGATATACGCCGAAAGCTCTTTTTCTGCACAGTTATAAACCCTGCATAAAAATTGCTCCAGTTTCGGAGGTCTAATAAAATCATTCCTTGTTTTAAAGGGACGTGCGTAAATTTTAAAATTGTTGTCGCAAAGAGGAATCTTCACCATCGAGACAGCCCTGTAGTCAATTATCTGATGAAAGCTTTCAATAGTACGATTGTTGAGCCTTGATGCGGCACGGAAAAGCTCTTCAGGGGAGATCTTGTATTTTTCAATCAGAAGCTCCAGAAGCCTCACAGTCTGTTCAAAACCCGATTCTTCACAGTAAATGTAATAGACATCATCTTCAACAGTATCAATGACAAGATCCTTGTAATCAAGAGCGTAACCCAGAAATTGATTTAGCTTTGAGACCGAAAAAACAGCCTTCCTGGCATCTGACTGCTTTACTAATTTGCCGCTTTGAGAGCATTTGTACAAAAAACTCAATTCATCTGCAATAAAATAGAGTTTAACAGACTCATCATCTATGCAATAAGCGACATTAAATAAGAGGTCCCAGTTAATAAATCCGGGAAGGGATGTTTTGAACGCCTGTTTAACAAAATCACTATTATAGATCATATCAAAATCAATGTTTTGACGAATTAAAGCCCGTCGAAGAATGCCTCTGGAAATTATAACATTAAAGTGGATGAAATAGAATAGAAATAAACGCTGGCTTGTGGCGTGTTCTCGAAAAATTAAAACTGGGTTTAAACGATACTAACCTTCTGAAAATCAACAACTTGGAATGAATCTAATCAATGCCTTCAAACTCATCATTTCAACATCTTACGGTTTATTATTCCCTCAACTACGACTTTCAGGACCATTAATTATTCAAGATGACCGGTGATTACTGTCTGCATTTGAAAAATCCTTGCAGCATGCTGTAAAGAGGGATATAATGAAAAATGTGATTTTGAAAAACAGTCCGGAATTAAATCCCATCTAACTCTACAAGGGGGAAATCGTGATTTCCAGTAAATGGCAGGAAATTGATTTCAGTCGAACGGAAAGTTTTCTTAAGATATCTGGCAAGTACCAGGAGCTCTATTCTTACTCCCTTTTCAGTGAAATAGTCCTTTCCCATGCTGAATCACTCGGGCTTGATTTGACAGATGAAGCACTTCAGGCATATTCAAACCAGGCAAGAAGAGCTCTGGGACTGCACAAAAAGGAAGACTTTGACAAGTTTCTTTCCAAAGCCGAAGCAGATTATGACACATGGGAGCGGGTGTGCGCAAACGAGCTCTGCCGGATGATTCTGAGAAACAATCTGGGAGGTTCAGTTGAGTACATTCCCGATGCCTGGCCGATCATTAAATCTGTTCCAGGAATCAAAGAGGCTGTCAACGATCTGATTATTGCAAAAGGGAGCAACGCTGGAATTACACTGTCAGATCAGGATATTCAGGTCTACTCTGATAACCTGAGAAGAGTATCGGGACTGCACCGTAAAAGTGAATTCGATGAGTACCTCAAGATTGTCAATATGGATTACGATGGATGGGAGAAGAGTGTAAAGGCAGAAATGTTCCGCAATGAACTGCTTAAAAAGAACATTCAGCCCCTTACTTCTGAGGATCTGGCTCTAAACCAGCAGATATCCGGATCGATGAGCATGGTAATAGCAGAACTTATCCACAGCCATTTCATAAAAACCCAGTCTGGAAAGCTTGGTATTACTGTTAATGATGAAGAACTGCAGAACTATCTAACCGATTTCCGCAGAGCAAATAATCTTCACAGTGCAAAGATGTTTCACAGCTGGCTGTCTGCTAATGGAATGACACTCGAGGATTTTGAGATTGTTGCGGACCTGAAGATCAGGACTGCCAAATTCAGGGAAAGCGGCAAGGCACAGATTGAGCCGGAAAAGGTTCGTAAAGAGGTGAGGTTGTCAATATCGTTTATCGATGCAGCGTTGAGAATCGCATCGGAAAAAGAAGCGTTCGGTAAAAATTCCATTCCTGCTCCATCAGAAGATGATCTTCAGGAGGAGTCAGATGCACTTCGCAGGGCATTAAAGCTGCACTCCTCAGAACTTTTCAAGTCTTATCTGAAAAATAACGGGATAACAGCAGATAACTGGGAGGATTACCTCGAACATACTTTCATGGTCAGGAAACTAAAGGACAAGGTGGCAGGAGACAGTGAAATTATCAAATATCTGAATGTCAACATGGTTTTGCGTAAAGCAATCAGAGAAGAAATATTAAGTAACTACCTGTCCGGTCTGTCCGTATAATACACTGGAGAAAATTATTATGAGTAATCAGGTCCTATTTAAGATAAACGGTACAGAAATCACTGAAAATGATGTGATAATCAGGTTGAAAAACAAAGGAGAATATAAAAAAGCCCTTGTTGAAGTCATAGAGCTTACAGCACTCAAGCAGGTAGCCGCAGAACAGGGAGTAAGTGTTACTGCGGATGAGCTGCAGAGCTATTCAGAAAAGAAGAGACAGGAGCTGGGTCTTTTTTCTGTGGCCGAAACTGAAAAATATTTCACCAATATAGGCATCAATGTTGACCAGTGGGCCGAACATCTGGAAAATGAGCTTCTTGAGAGTAAGGCAAAGGATAAACTTTTTACAGATAATGACGTAAATCAGTATTATGAACAGAATAAACTGCTCTATTCAGTTGTATCGCTCAGCCGCATTGTGGTAGAGGATCAGGACACTGCCGAGGAGATTGTTTCGCAGGCAGGTGAGGGTGAGGATTTTTCTGAGCTGGCCCGCGACAACTCAATTGACAGTGCGACAGCGGAAAAAGGCGGTTACCTGGGAGTAATAAAAAGAGGAACACTTCCTCCTGATATAGAGAACCGGATATTTGCCTCCTCAAAAGATTCAATAGTCGGACCTTTCAAGGAAAACGGCAGGTTTACGGTTTACAAAATCAATGAACAGTCTGTTGATAAGCTTGATGAAAAACTCAGAAAAGAAATTTTAGACGGTCTGTATGCTTACTGGAAGCAGAACTTTATGGCTTCGGTAAAGATTGAAAGAGCATAGTAAGTAAAATTGTCGAAAGCCGCGGGAATCATTTCCCGCAGCTCTTTTATCCCGTAAAGACATACGGCGGGTTTCATACACATTATGCAGATCGACATTCATGAGTGGTCAGAAAAACAATTCTCAAAACAAAATCAGGCCTGTCGATGTACATGAAGCAAAAGCGGTAAACCGCAATTTCACCGAGCTGAGTGAAAGCTTTCTGCAGTCGCCGCCCTCATTTGTTCTGAGGGGACCGATTTATCTGGTTCTTATTATTCTTGTTGCGGCAGTTGTCTATGCCTCGATCACTCAGGTCAGTATCAAAATAACGGGATACTTGACTGTAAAGGGTGAGGATTACGTTGTTCAGTCACCTGTAAATGGTACGGTAAACCTCATCTATCAATCAGCAAACAATTCGGTAAAAATCAATGAAAACCTGCTGGCGATCTATTCGCAAACCGCTTTCTCCAAAGAAGCAAATCTCAGCCAGATCTCACAGAAAGAAACAGAACTGAAAAGCAGGTACAGGGCGCATCTTCTATTCCAGGCCCAGCTGGATTCCCTCTCAGCTGAATTCGCCCGCAGAAATCCGGCTTTTGACCCTCAGTTGCCTAAAAATAAACCGGAATTTATGATCTCCTCCGGGAGTATCACTTTTTCAGCAGCAGATTCATTCATGCTTTACGGCGGAGGAGAGATGGGACTGAAGTATTCAAACTTGCGCCAGAACATTCTCCTGCTTGCCCAGGGGTACGACAGGACCAAAAAAGCAGCGGCGCAGTTTGCAGTTACCCGCAGGGAAAATGAGCAGCTTCTCCAGAAAAGCTTTATCTCCCGTCAGGAATACCTCAACTCTGAACAGGCTCACAGCAACGCAAAAAGTGAACTGGAGACAATAGCCAGGAACTTGAGAGCCTCTTTACTCTCTGCATACCAGGAAAATTATCAAATTATTGAGTCTCTTAATGAAAATCTTTCTCAATTGGAAAGGGAAACCCGGACATTCAAGCAGATGCTTGCCGGTATTGAGATCTCAGGCAACTCTCTGATTTTGAAAAACCGCTATCCGGGAGTTGTGACTGATGTATATGTAAAGACAAGCCAGATGATCTCCGAAGGCATGCCCCTTTTGAGGATTATCAGAGATGATTTCCCGCTGGTGGGGGTTTTTTATCTGCCGGTTTCCCAGATTGGACAAGTCAAAGTCGGGCAGAAAGTTGCAATCCGCTACGATGCCTTTCCGTTTCAGGTCTTTGGAGTACAGGAGGGGGAGATTGTCTCAATTTCCGATGATGTACGTGCGGTAGAGGGGTTTGGGTATAGTTATGAGGTAACCATTGCACTGAAAACAAATCCTGAAATAAAACTGAAGCCGGGAATGGGGGGGCTGGCGGAGATTATCAGCGGTAAAAAAAGAATAATCGAAATTGCACTTGCCCCCATGGCCAAAATCTTTGCTTATTTAACAGGTGATAATTAGTATGCCCTCCAGGGAAGAACAGCTGTTTGCCGCATTCAGGTCTGCTGCCCTTTTCTCATCGTTAAGCGATGAATTGGTCTCGAATCTGGTCCGGCATGCTCAGACCAGAGAATTGCGTCTGGGGGAAGTAATATGTGAATACGGCAGTGATGTATCCTCTTTTTTTATAGTCTGTTCGGGATCGGTCCGTTTAAAAAAGAAAATCGGTACCCAGGTTATCACTACAGGTAAATGCGAAGCCGGATCTCATTTCGGGGAGATTGCCTTTGTCCACCCGGCAAAATGGGATCACACAATAGCTTCATCATCAAAAAGTATAATTGCGCTGCTTGATCCATCTGCTTCTGATGTAGCCGGAATATTTCAGGGTCTCAGGACTGAAATCGCTCTTTGTGAATTTACGAAAAAACTTAGATCTTTACTGACTGTCACACCTGTAGATGAAGAATGGTTTAAAACTTTTGTGCAAAGCTGCAGGATCATGGGATTTGATCCAGATGAAACAGTTTTCAAACAGTCACAAAGCAACCAGTCGCTCTATGTTGTCCTGGGCGGCACAGTTGAACTGTACAAAGAAAGTTTAGAAAACAGGTGTCTTATAGGGAAAGCAGTCAAGGATGACTATTTCGGGGAGTATGGAGCTCTCAATCAGAAGCAGCAGGAATACTCTGCTGTCTGCGGTGAAAGTGCGGTTGTGCTGGAAATTCCACCCGAACATCTTCCCTCTTTCTTCCATCATGCTCCCGATCTGCCGGATTTATTCAGAGAAAGAATTATCCGCTTTGAAAAAGAGGAGGAGCGCCAGCAGCAGCTCAAACTTTCAGCGCAAAAGGCTTCAGATGAAAAGGTAGAATACTTCAGTGTAGGCTCAAAGAAATTCCCCTGGCTGAAGCAGCATGATGAAACCGACTGCGGAGCAGCCTGTCTGACCATGATATCGAAATATTATGGCTTGCAGCTTTCGATGGGCCAGGTGAGGGAAATGGCGAATGTCAGTACTGCCGGGGCAACCATGGCTGCTGTCTGCAGAGCGGCTGAAAATCTCGGCTATCGTGCCCGTGGCCTGAAATCGACGCTGCCGGCACTCAAACAGCTTAAGTTTCCAATGATTGTGCACTGGCAGGGCTTCCATTATATCGTATTGTACCGCATGAGCAGCAAGTATGTCTGGGTTGCAGATCCGGATCTGGGCATCAAAAAATACACCCATGCGTTTTTCAAGGAAAACTGGACCGGCTTTACTATTGAGCTTGAACCCACATTGAAACTGCAGGAGATCACGCCCGCAAAAAATCCTGTGTTTCGCTTTCTGGGCTATTTAAAGCCATACCGTTTCTTTCTCTTTGAGATTCTGCTTGCCGCTTTTATCATGAACCTTTTAGGGCTTGCTACACCTCTTTTTACCCAGGCTATCGTTGATAAAGTGGTAGTTTACAAAGATGTGACACTGCTCAATATGATGCTTCTGGGAATGGTTCTTGTAGCATTTTTCTCGGCACTGACCTCAGCAGCGTCAAGTTTACTTGGTGCGCATATAACAGCGAAGATGGATTTCCGGATGCTGGCGGAATTCTACCGGCATGTGCTGTCGATGCCGATGAAGTTTTTCTACCAGCGTAAAATCGGTGATATCATTACCCGCTTCGGGGAAAACGGAAAAGTCCGGGGGATACTGACAAATACAATAATATCGACGATCCTGAATCTGATCATGCTGGCGGTCTTTACCAATATCATGTTCATGTATAACGCCCGGCTCAGTCTTATTGTTCTTCTCTTTATTCCGTTTTATATCGCCCAGATGCTTGTCTTTACGCCGATTTTTATTAAACTCAGCAACCAGATATTTCAGGTTTCCTCAGACCAGTCTTCACTCATGATAGAGTCCATTCAGGGCATAGAAACAATAAAGGCAAACGGTGTTGAATGGAATATCCGCGCAAGATGGGAAGATAAGTATCTGCAGACAGTAAACATGAGCTTCAGGATGAACAAGCTGAACCTGCTCTCCGGGATTGTCAGCCAGACAGTAAATACCGCTTCGTCAATTTCCATCATGTGGTATGGAGCAATGCAGGTGATAAACGGTTCAATGACTATAGGTGAGCTGATGGCGTTTAACGCGATTATTGGTTCTGTGCTTGGCCCTCTTATGGGATTGGTCGGGTTGTACAACGATTTCCAGCAGGTCAGAACCAGTATGGACCGTCTTAATGATGTTCTGGAGGCTGATCCGGAAGAGAAGCCGCTCAGTGCAAATCAGCAGCAGAAAATCTTTCTTCATAATCCCCGGGGAGAAATTGAGTTTAAGGATCTGTGTTTCAGGTATGGTGATGAGGATTCTCCTTTAGTCATTAATAATTTGAACCTGAAAATCCCGGCAGGCTCTCAGACAGCATTTGTCGGCTCATCCGGTTGCGGTAAGTCGACGCTGGTAAAGATGATTCCGGGGTTTCTACGGGCGGTATCAGGATCTATATACATTGATGGTATCGATATTGCCAGTATAGACATAAATTCACTGCGTAAAAATATCGGCTGGGTTCTTCAGGACTCTTTCCTTTTTAACGCCACGGTTGCAGAGAACATAGCTTTAGGATATGTCAATCCATCAGAAAAAGATATCGTTCAGGCGGCCGAACTTGCAGCTGCACACGAATTTATTGTCAATTTTCCACATGCATATAAGACAAAAATCGGAGATAAAGGCCTGCAGTTGTCGGGTGGACAGCGCCAGCGTGTCTGTATTGCCAGAGCGCTCTTCCGGAACCCGGCAATCCTTCTCTTTGATGAGGCGACTTCGGCTCTTGATGCCGAATCTGAGAAAAAAATTCAGCAGCACCTCACAAAGATAATGCGCGGGAGGACTTCGATTGTCATAGCGCATCGTTTGAGCACAATCCGTGATGCGGATCAGATCTGTTATCTGCACAATGGTGTGATTATGGAAAAAGGGACTCATGATGAACTGATGGAGAAAAGAGGCCTTTATTACTCGATGGCATCACAGCAGCTTGGGAAGGAAAGCCACGGATGAGTGATGCAAAAATCAAGATAATGCCTCTGTCCAGAGTCGCCGGTAACAACCCGCCACCTGCAGGCTGTTCTCTTGAGCAGCTTCTATTCCACATTGAGGTGCTGCGCGGTGGTGTACTGGTCAAAGATGAATATGCGAGAGTAAAGCAAGAGGTTTCGGCAAAGCTTGATGAGATAAGGACCTCGCTTCTGGATTTTAAAGAAACAAATTTATCGCGCAAAACCCGATCCAGTGCACCGGAAAAGGCACTTGCCAATATCAAAAGTCCCGATTTTATAGGTGACAGCGGGACAATCCGCTCCCTGATGGAAGAGAGTGCGCGCTGGGCTGTCACTCCCTATCCGGTTCTGATAACAGGAGAATCGGGAACTGGCAAAGAGATGTTCGCCCGTTTGATTCATCAAATAAGCGGCCGGAACAATTTTCTTCCAGTCAACTGCGGCGCTATCCCCTCCAATCTGATCGAATCGGAGCTTTTCGGTTATACCAGAGGTGCATTTACCGGTGCGCATCAGAACAGGGCAGGAAAATTTGAAGAAGCTGACGGGGGCACATTGTTTCTGGATGAGATCGGAGAACTGGAAGAGTACATACAGGTAAAGCTGCTCCGGGCAGTTCAGTTTGGAGAAATCCAGCGGCTGGGAAGTGACAAGGTGATACATGTGCAGACACGTGTGATCGCGGCCACAAACAGAAATATTCATGAGCAGATCGCAAGCGGGCGTCTGCGATCGGATCTCTATTACCGCTTAGCCTGTTTTGAGCTCAGGATCCCGCCACTCAGAGAAAGGCGGGAAGAAATTCCGGATCTGCTCAGCCATTTTATGCGTAAATGTGCTGCAGAAGTAAATAAAACAGTGCCGGTTTTATCGCAGGGATTGAAAAAATACCTATACGAGGAATACAGGTATCCGGGAAATATCCGGGAACTGGAAAATATAGCCCGCCGTGTTACGGTTTCCGGTGATGGGTCACTTGATTTTCACAGAGAATCACTGGCAGAAGAGGGCTGCAACGATCACCAAAGAGGCCTGGCCGAAAAGGTTAAGACTTTGACAAGAGATCTTTTTATAACGACACTCAAAGCACAGACGGGTTCAGTTCCCAGATCTGCGGCCATACTGGGGATTTCACAATCCCGGTTTTATCAGCTATGCCGCTCTTATGGACTGAAACCTGTTGAATTCAAGCGGGATTAAAATATGATGCTGACAAGAATAGTTTGCGCCGGGCTTATATGCGGATTGCCGGTTTATTTTGCCGCTTGCGGGGGTCATAAAGAAAAGGTAATTGTTTACACTGAAAACTGGCCGCCATCCAATTATATCTACAGGGATTCAGCATTGGGCTTTGCAAGTGAAATTGTGCAGAAAATGCTTACCATAGCACACATTGATGCAAAAATAAAATTTGAAGACTGGAGTAAAGCTTACCGGATAGCTCTCAGGAGGCCAAACACACTCATTTTTTCTACTGCAAAGACCATGGAGAGAGAGAGCCTCTTTATATGGATCGGGCCTATCTGGGTGGAGCAGGCTGGAATCTTTGCGCGCAGCAGCAAAAAGAAAATCGACTTGCCCGGTATAGCCGGGATTAAAAATTACCGTTACTGCCTGATCAGAGATTCCTATTTCCACGACTTTCTTCTCAAACAGGGTATTGAGCCAGGAAAGGAAAATTTTGCGGTCTCACTGGAGGAGATGGTAAACAGGCTGATGCTTGGACAAACGGACCTGATTATTGCGGACCGCAACGGGGTGAATTTCACGGTCCGCAGTCAGGGTTATTACCTGTCTGATTTTGAGGAAGTGCTCAATATCCCGGAACTCGCTTCGCCGTTTTACATTTCTGTAAATCGACACAGCAAAAAGGATCTTGTATTGTCATTAAAAAACGCATATGCACAACTGGATTCCTCAGGCTTTAACGCTGAAGTAATAGAAAAATACCTAAAAGAATGGTAAAAGGTTAAAGAGGCATATCTTGTCAAACGAAAAATATGCAATAAGTGACTCCAAAGGCGTGGAGCTTTTTCTAAGGCCGGACACTCAGCCATTACCTGAAAAAGAAGTTAATGTTGAGGAACAGCCACGTCCGGGAAATTTGAGGATAAAAATCGCTCTGACCGTAATAGCCGCAGTATGCCTGATTGCGGCTGTGGTGTATGTTAAAAACAGTATTTACGAAACAAGAGAGAGCTCGCGGAAATTTACGAAGATAAATGAGCAGTTTACAAAGCTGACAGCGGAAATGAATCTGGGGAGCGGTTCCTCACTCAATTCGACCGGTAAGCGGGCTTTAGCAGACAGTCTCATTTTATCCCTCAACTCATATCTTTATGAGCATCCGGGGAAAACTGCCAGGTATGGTTCTATTTGGCCTATAGTCATAGCATACAGGTACCTGCTTGGTTGGCACGATAACAGTTTTCTTAATCCCTCTAACCAGCTCAGCATTAATCGCCTCGATATTGTTCTTGAGCAGAAAATAACCCTGCTTGATCCCGACCTTACCGATATTTTCGAACTGCTTTACGATCTGCAGGAATTCAATCACTATAAATCTCTTTATCCGCTGCCCCCTGAATCCTCCGATAAACCCATGCCGGAGGCTCTGGTGCAGCACCTGCTTGAAAAAGGAGAAAAGATCCGCACCACGTTTGCCAAAAGAACGGTACGGCTCGATGTCAATTTCCGGACTGTGGCAAATATGGCAAGAATCGTCCTTAACAGCTACTACCCCGAAGTAAAACAATGGGCAGATTTCTGGCAGGGATATAATCGTATAACGGGTATTGAGGATACCGCCAAATCTGCAAAGCTGACTGCTGATCTCAAACAACGGTTTCCAAATTTAAAGACACTGGAAGACAATGACGGCACCAGAATGTCAGCAGTGAGAAATCTCAATTGGGGAATTGTTCCTGAGGGTTTAATAAGCTTTACAAACGATGCAAGGAATCAAATTGGTGAGCTTGTAAAGTATGTGGAAAAGAAAACCGGAAAAACAATAGCACTGAAGACTTACGGAAGCTACGCTTTGCTCTACAGAGATTTTTTGCTTAACAATCTCGATTTCTGCCTTATAGGTCATGAGGAAGTTTTCAGGTTCGCTCAACTCAAGGGGGCTGCACCGATTGTCCAGAGGTTACATAAACAAAGCCCGTTATTATCATATTATCTGTATGGGTTGAGAGGTGAAATAAAATCCGGCAGGGGTCTGAATCTGGAGGCCCTGAAAGATAAAAGACTTTTCATTGACGGTACTCTTTTTTCAGATCTCTTTTTTGAGGCAATGGAGTTCTTTTCCGAACAGGCTATCAATCCTGCCAGATTATTTTCCGGTATAGATGTAATCAGCGAAACTGATCCGGTGCACAATGGGTCGATTCCAGGTGGATACGATCTATTAATAATGACAGATGTTAAATTTGATAAAAAAATAAAAAATACACCGCAGACCAGAGCAGGAGTGTCTCCTTTTCTAATTAAGCAGGCACTCAGCGATGTTGTTTTTGCAAATACGCGAACAGTCGACACATCTGTGATTGATGAGATCTGCCGTGCCATAATGAATCCTTCGGGTAATGAAACACTGCGTTTTGAGGATTTTAGAAGCTGGGGAACATTCAACAGAGATCTTTTCAATAAATTCGCGGGTACCGAGAGATTAGATCAGCCGGCACTGATCAATCAGATTGTTATCGGCAGCACATCTCTCAACGATAAAGCCCACGAACCAATCGTAGATGAGTTTCTGCGGGCTCTAGTCAGTTATGGCTACAGTGTGATCAGTGAAAGGAACTATCAGCTCTTCAGTCAATCAGTTTTAAACTTGCCATCTGTGAAAAGAATTGATATTCGGATTACTCCTCAAAAAAATGGCCCGTTAAACTTCTCAATCGATCTTACCAGCAAAGGAATTGTCCCTTTCAGCTACACGGCAGCGATCTCTTCACGGAGTGAGGAGAATAATTTTAACAGGATTATTGAGGAGATGAGTATGAGGACCGGATTTTACGGTGAAGTGGTTGAAATCAGCAATGATCTTGTCCAGATGTTTTCGCCGCTGAACCGTCTGCTTACAGATGATTCCAGGTTTGAGCTGTTTAAAAATAAAGTCTCATACGATACTTTACAGGATAAGTTTTCTATCGATCGCTATCGCATAGCAGCAGGAAGATTTAACGGGCTGAGCGGTAAAAGCGCAATTTTGAAAATCGAACAGGTAGGTGATGGCAAAATACAGCCAGGCGATCTTATCTGTATTCAACCATGATTTATATCTGGAAATATTTACCGGGCAAATGAAAAAAGTTATAACTACAATGCTTCTCTGTTTCTTATCATCCTCTGGAGATGACAGCATTCTGCAGGTCGCTGCCGGATTGTTTCCGGGGTACACTATAGAAAACAGGGAATACAGCTACAAAAATATTGACAGGCTGATCGATGAGCTCCTGGAGGAGCAGCCGGCATATCAGGCTTTACGTAAAAGGATCAGTCAGGCCGCGCTGAGGATTAATGAACTGGAGCAGACTTATGTTCCACGGTTCAAAATGGGGGTAAACACCCAGAAATATGACTTCAGAGAACGGTATGTAACCGTTTATAAGAAAGTGCCTGTTGAATGGGATAATGAAAATCCGGAACAGATTGACATAGATCTCCCTAATGGTGGTAAGGGACTGATATGGATTCCCAAGCCGACCAAATACGAAATGCGCTACATCGATCTGCACGCCTCGCGTCCCTATGAGGGGAATTCAGCAGGGTTTACAACAGGCCTGAATTATGAGTATCACTCAGGGATAAGTCTTGATCTGATGAATTTGCGGTTGAACAAGCGCTTCAGCCCGGAAACTTATGGATTCGACTGGTACTCATCTCTTGACAACACTATCACTATTCCGGTTTTAAAAATTTTCCAGAGCAACCGCTCTCCACGCGAAACAGAAATAAAAAATATCAAGCGCAATATTGAAAATCTCGAAATAAGCGCCGATATGCTCCGGGAACAGGAGAAAAACCGGCTTCGCATGCTCCTTTTGAATCTGTATCTGTCATGGGAAAAACATCACTTCTTCAAAAGTATGATAGAGTTGACAAAGGAACAAATTAATGAGGTAAATACACTGAGCACGATGAATCAGATGACAATCTCTGAAAAGATCGCAACGGAAAATGAACTGCAGGGGTTTCTCTCTACTGAAAATATCGGATATTTCGAGATCCTCTCGATTGTATCGGCGCTCAGAAACAGCGGTGATTCGCTGATTATCTACAGATTATCAGATGTAAGCATTGAACAGGAAATTGCTGTTCTGGAGAAAAAGACTGCTGAATACCTTAACCTGGGTAATCTTAAAAAAACTCTGAGTCTTGCACCGCAGCTGCGTATTCAGGAAAATAACCTTAAGAATGCAAAGGCTCAGCTTTCATCCCTGAGAAAATCCGACAAAATTCAACTGGACCTGACAGGGAGCCTGAGTCTGTTTACTTCGTCGGATCTGGGCTTTAAGTCGCCGACAGAAGCGGTGAAGATGGCCCTGACTAATCCTGACGGCATGAACTCGATGGTCGGCATGCAATTCAGTATGCCACTTTCTTTTAAAGAAACAGATTACCAGTATCGCATCGCTGCAAAAGAGTATGAAATAGCCTCATATGAATTCAGGGCCGCGCAGAAAGATTATGAAAAAAGGTTCCATGATTCACGCATCAATATCCTTAATTTGAAGGAGGGTGTACGGGCTGCTCAAGCCAACTGCCAGTATGCGCAGAGCCGTCTTCAAATCTCTGAGGAATTTTTCAAACTCAAACGGATCAGTGCATACGAGTATAATTCATATCGTAAAGAGAACCTTCGTCGTGAATATGCCCATAAGGAGGCGCAGATAAACTACCACAACGCCCTTGCAGATTTCTTGTCAGTCATCAGTCTCAATTCGACAGATATAAAGAGAACGGAAGAGAAGGTAAAATAGATGTTTGGAATTTTAACAAATTGCAGTAACAGATTTGTAAGCCTGCTGCAAAATATAGCTGAAAGGTTGAATATAGAATGTAAGGTCTATAATCTGCTCGATGAGGGGCTTTCGATTACTATTTCAAATGAAGAGGTCTGGTTTAATAAACAAAAAGTTGCGCCGGCAGATCGTTTCTGGAGTTTAACCCGGCCCGAATTCCCCATTGTACCGGCACCGGAACTTGAAGGTAATTGCCGTAATTTTTCCGATGATTACGCTGCTCTTCAGCAGCAGAAAAGTCAGATCTACTCTGTGCTTACAGTGCTTGGCCGAAAAGGTCTGCTTCTGAATGAATTCGAACGTCAATGCAAATTTTTTTCAAAAGTCGATACTCTTTATATGCTCATGCAAACCGGGATCGACATGGCGGGGTTCTGTGTCACAAACAAAATGAGCTGCATAGAAAAGAGTCCGCTTGCAGGTTTAGAAGAATGGTACTGGTCCTGTGTTGAACATCAGGCGCCGCTGAAAGTTATAAGGAAAAATGAGCTGGAACAGTTGCTTTCTTCAGACACAATTCAACCGTATATATTCTACAGAATTGAAAAGGGCATTGCAGGGAGAGTATGGATTCTGAACGGTAAACCCATTCTGGCAGCCCTGGTTACTGCTCCGGGTTTCAGCAATGGATCTCTGCATCTGGAGAAGTATGAATACATTACTGATCCAGACTTTTTTGAAAGCAGTGCTTTACAGGTATATAGCAGGTGCGGGTTGGATTTCTTTGAATTACACGGGATCGTAAAATTCGGTGATCAAAAATTTGCAGCATACGGGCTCGATCCTTATCCTGTTTTTCCTGAACTTGAGAAATCGGGGGCAGAATGGCTGGCTGCCCGTGTGATATCATCTCTATGCAATGTACCCTTAACAGTTCCAAAGCCGCAGAATGGAACCAGAGGGACAGTTTATCTTGACAGAATGCTCGAACCGCTGATTGAAACCGCGGGGAAGGCCTGAAAGGGTAGTATGAGAGTCGCTATCCTGGTATTGATACTTTCCTGTGTATCTTTTCTTTATGCGGATAACGATTATCTGCTGAAAGATTATGGTATCAAACTTGGTGTATCAGCCGCAAACCAGGATTTCAGTATAAGACCGGAATCAAACTTTTACTACCTTGTAAAAGGCGGCAATTTCAGGTACAGGCCCGGGTTTATCTGCGGAATTTATGCAGAATGGTTTGATGAACGTTATATAAACATGGTTACTGAGATCAATTACGTTCAGAAAGGAACCAGATTTAACCTCTCCGGTGTTACTGATCATGAGTACAACAATCGGATGGATTATCTGTCGATACCGGTTTATGTGAAACTTAAATTTCCGAATTTGAACTTTCTGCCTTATCTGATGTTTGGATTCAGGTACGACCATCTCATTTATAAACGAATAGAATCCGATATGCTTCTGTACGATAAAGCAAAAGCCGGAAATGCAGGAACCAGCTACTGCGCAGGGTATGAATTTGATGCGGGGAGTATGCCGCTGAGTATTGAGTACTCGTATCACACTCAGTATGCGATGCTTCTTGAGGAGGATCAGTACTTCTATACCATCAGAAATATCTCTCATAGCCTGGTTCTGGGCTATCGCTTAAAGGGTCTGATGAAATCCGGGGATAAAAAGCAGGATTCAAAGCAGCCAATAACTGTTTTTCCTTTACCAAAAGAGGCTGATGATGAAACCGGTTTGCAGGATGAAAATAAACCGGGTGATCAGCCTTCTGAGAAAACCGGGGGACGAAAATATACCAGACAGGCTCTGGTTGCCCGATCATTGCTTTTGCCGGGTTCCGCTCATTTTTCAACAGGAAGGTTTTATAGTGGTGCGGCATACAGCCTGCTGTTTGCAGGAGCAGTATATGCTTACTGCAACCGGGTAAACCACTACAACAGGGAAGTTGATGAATTCCAGAAAGAGCTGCAGAAAATTACTCCATCAACTCTTCTCTATGATGCTGAGAAAATCATGGCTGAAGCAAATGAGATGAGACGAGAGATTGACACAGACAGGAAAGTGGTTTATTTGAGTCTTGCGGGAATCGCGGCAGTATACATCGCTAATGCACTGGATGCCGTTTTGTTGGCGCCTGAGAACAGGATTCTTTTTACAGTCGATCCGAAAATAAGCAAGAATAAGACAGAAGTTAACTTTTCCGTGAAGATAGATTTATGAGAAGAGATCTTTGCCGTCATATTCCAAGTAGTGTTCTGGCAATAATTCTGCTTGTTGTATCAATCGGCTGCCTCAAAGAATTTCCTGAGCAGGTGGAGTTGAGGGTCCCGGAACACGATACAGAAGGGCCGATTGGCCCGGCGGGCGGTATCGTACGTGTCATGGACCGAAACAGTCCTCTTTACGGAAGTTATGTGGCGATCAGAGCCGGAAGTCTGGACACGACTGTAACAATAAGTATCCGGCAGGTGAGCAGCCCTGATTCCTCAGTTGCCGATAGCGGAAGGGTATTTGTAGAATTTCTCCCGTCAGGAATCACTTTTGCAGAGCCGGCAGAGATTGCCATACCATACCTGGGGGGCAATATCTCCCGTTTGCAGCAATTTGTCTTTGATCACGCCATTAATGAGTGGTTCCCGATTCCTTTCAGGCGGATCGATACGAAATCAAAACTGGTTGTGGGTCTCACACCTCACTTTTCAGTTTATTCTGCTTTTGATCATAAGAAAAGAGAATCTCTTTTCCCGGATACTAATCTTGAGATGGCGGTAAGGGAGACAATCAACAGAATTGATAACGAAGTTCTTTCACTGGGTGATGTCTATTATATAAAAGTTCTCGACGCGGCAAACAGTGGAATAACCGACCTGACAGGAATCGGGTATCTGCACTACTTGCAGGCTGTTGATTTGTCAGAAAATGATATAGATTCGCTTCTGCCATTATCAAAAAATGTAAATCTCGAAATAGTAGCATTGAATAATAATAAAATATCTGACCTGACTCCTCTATCAAAACTGACAAAACTGAAAACACTTACGCTAGACAATAATATAATCAGCAACTTGTCACCATTACGGCCGCTACTTAAACTTGAGAACGTAACACTTGATAACAATAAGATAACAGATCTTACTCCGCTTGCCTCTCTGGCAGCTTTAAAAAACATAACCTTGTACAAAAACCAGATTAAAAACATGACTCCGCTTTCATCCCTGCGAAATCTTGAGGGAATCACCATCGATCATAACGAGATCTCTGATCTGCCGTCATTTGCTAATCTCAGTAAACTAAAATCCATAAATCTTAACAACAATCCCATAAGTGATCCGTCAAAACTGTCTGGAGCCGGGGATCTGCAGTCCATATCTCTTGATTCCTGCAGTATTAATCATTTTCCGAATCTGCCGGGGCTTGACAGTTTAAAATCGTTGAGCGCAAAGTACAACAAAATCAGCTCTATTGATTTTTTAACCGGGATGCCGAACCTGCTGTATCTGGCACTGATGGGTAACAGGCTTGGCGACATCAATAATCTCTCTCCATTGATAAAATTAGAGGTTCTGGATCTTGATAATAATCAGCTTTCAGGAGCATTGAGACTGAGAACTTTTAAGAAACTGAAAACACTGAGTCTGGTGAATAATAATCTGGAAAGCATACAGTTTCCGCCATTTATTAATGTAAATGATCTGCAGGAACTTTCGTATTTAAAGGAGCTGCAGGAGCTGCACCTTGATAAAAACGAGTTGACACATCTGGGTAATTTCACTGGCTTGAGTATAAACTCGATTACTCTTGACCATAACAACCTGTACGATCTTTCTCCACTGACCGCCTTGTCAGGGCTTCGGGATGTCTCGGCCAATCATAATAACATATCAAACACACTGTGTTTTGAGGGAATGCTTAATCTGCAATCACTCAGCCTCGATACAAATAATATCAATGATCTGGCTGGAATGACTAAAAACATCATGATTCGATTTTTATCTTTAAGCGGAAACAGGATAGAAGACATCTCGCCGCTTATAGGGAATCCCGGGCTTGATTACGGAGACAGGCTTATTTTGCGGGACAACCCGCTTTCTGAGACTGCCAGAAAAGATCACATTCCACTTCTGCAGAGAAAAGGAGTGGCTGTAAGCTATAAGGAAAAATAAGGTTCAGCGTTCAGCGTTCTGAAAATCCGCTCACTTTTAGCTTCTTGTCGAAGGGTGAACCTCTGAACCTTTGAACCTTTGAACGATTTATGAAAAAAAAAGTTCTAATCCTTTATCCCTTTGCGGATGATCCGCAGTCTGTAATTCTCTGTGAAGAGCTTGTCAAGCTTGGCCTGAAGGTAATCTATTTGCCATTCAGGTCCGATGATGAAAACTGGTGTGAAAAAGGACTGTATATTGATAGTGATACTATTTACTATCTGGGAAACGATATCACTGATGTAAAGACTGTTTTTATCCGTGCTTTGGCATTTTCAGTACCATCAAACCAGCCTGCATATCTCAGCCGGACTGAACAGGCGGTTTGGCATGCAAAGTACCTGCAGGAAAATATCCGCTTCTCTTCTCTTTTTTCGATGTTAGAGATTTTAAGGCAGAGGGGTGTAATAATCATTAATCATCCATATGCTTATTTTCAGCACAACACTAAGACGCAGTTTTTCAGCCGTCTTTTCTATCAAGGCTGTTCAGTTCCGGAATTCATCTCAACTAACGATACTGATATTGCCCGGAAATTCTGCCAGAAAGGACCATGTGTTTGTAAATCATCCTATGGTATTGGCGCCACTCGTGCCGTTAAGAGTGAATCATTAGCTGCTGGGTGCGGATTGGATAAAACGCCTGCAATTTTCCAGAAGCAGGTTAAAGGCGACACTATAAGGGTGCATACAGTGGGGACAAAGGTTGTGTTGAGTCTGAAAATCCTTTCAGAGGGAATAGACAGCCGCACCAACACCGCAGGATTTGAGGTGTTTTCATTACCTGAGCGTTTACAGGATGAGATCAGGCGGATAAACATGAAGTATGAAAGTTATTATTCTGCCTGGGATGCAATAGTGGGGCATGAGAACGAATGCTATCTGCTCGATTTCAATCCGGGGCCTTACATCGGATGGATCGGCAGCTATTTCACCCGATATGTCATGTCTGCCCTGGCCCTCTTTATTTCATTGCATTCAGAGGGTGTATCTGTTGAGAGCACAAGTGCTGCCTTGACATTACCTGAGCTGGATTTTCATAAAGTTGAAGTAGATCATTCCGGACTGCGCCACGATTACGTTGATTTGTACAAGCGCGGATTAAGAATACGGCTGTAATCTGCGTTGTTAAAACAAATTCTGAAACCCTGCTGAATAAACAATGGAACCGCTCATTAATACCGGGAATGTTAAGGGGTGAACAGATGGAAATTGCAGAAAATTACTGTACTGCTGTAAAACTTTGCACTTGAACGGATGTTATTGTTCAGGAGATCCTGAAAACAGGGCTGTTTGCTGCTGGTTCTGACCTTTACTTTTTGGTACATATCTTGCATTATCCTCCTGCAAACAACACAACACCTATCAGCCAAAGGAGTAATAAATGGCGAAGCTGAAAATAGTTGACCTTGAGGTAAATGAACAGCTCGATGCTGCCGCCTTGAAGAAAGTAACGGGCGGAATGGGTAACCAGACCGGTACAAAGACAGGTGGTGAAGGTCGGAACACAAATTTCGGCACTGCAATAGGTGGTAGTGGGGCCGGAGGAGCAGGTGGTGCTAATTGGAACGGCGGCTATGCTGGCGGCGGTGTCGGTACTGGTGGCTCGCAAACATCCTATGCCGGTTCGGGTGGAAGTGGCGGCGGATGGTTCAGCGGAAGATATGGCGGATCTGGTGGTGATGCCTCAGGGACAGCAACTGGCGGCACTGGAATTGGCGCTTCTGTTTCCGGTGGTGCCGGAGGAGCAGGCGTTGGCGGTGTAGGGTCATCCGGCGGGATCGGCGGAGGTGTATCAGACAACTTCTCTGACTCGGTTTCTGTCCCGGTTACCGTCCGTTTCTAATTGGCTATTGTTAAAAGTAAATACAACAATAAATTTTCATAGGAGAAGGCAAAATGGCAAAATTGAAAATCGACGATCTTGAGGTAAACGCCCAGCTTGATGCAGCTGCATTAAAAAAAGTTACCGGTGGTATGGGGAATTCTATGGGAGCAAAGACCGGAGGTGAGGGGCGCAATACAAATTTCGGTACCGCAATAGGTGGAAGTGGAACTGGGGGCCAGGGCGGATTTAATTCCAATTCCGGTGTTGCCGGGGGCGGCTATGGTGGCGGCGGCAGGCAGACATCTTTCGCCGGTTCAGGAGGCGGGGGTGGGGGATGGTTCAGTTCAGGCATAGGCAGCTCTGGAGGAGATGCCTCAGGTACAGCTACAGGCGGGACTGGTATTGGTGCATCTGTTTCCGGTGGTGCGGGTGGAGCAGGTATGGGGGGAGTCGGATCTTCGGGTGGTGTTGGCGGCAATGTATCTGACAATTTCTCCGATTCGGTTTCTGTTCCAGTTACCGTACGTTTCTAATAATAAAACCTGATTGTCAAGTGCAGGGGCAGACAGAAAATGTCTGTTCCTGCATTTTTTGTTGGACAGG
>JAAYYB010000314.1 GCA_012515615.1 Fibrobacter sp. | reverse complement strand
TTAAGGAGATCGGGGTCCCTTGTGTTCTCAAGCAGCCCGACAGTGCCTTTTCCCAGGGGGTACTGAAGGTTGACACTGAAGAACAGTTCATGACCGAGGCCAGCAGGATGCTTTCCAAGTCGGATCTTGTAGTTGTTCAGGAGTATGTGCCGACTGATTTTGACTGGAGAGTGGGGATCTTTGACCACAAGCCTCTTTTTGTGTGTAAATATTACATGGTTAAAAATCACTGGCAGGTGATAAAGCGGGATTCGATCGGCCGTAAAAGGGAAGGACGTTTTGAGACACTTCCTGTTGAACTTGCTCCATATCAGGTGGTTAGAACAGCTCTGAAAGCCGCTAATCTTATCGGAGACGGGCTTTACGGGGTTGATATCAAGCAGATAGGCAAGAACTGCTATGTAATGGAAGTCAATGATAACCCCAATGTTGATGCAGGCATAGAGGATCAGGTATCAAAAGGTACACTCTACGAACGTATAATGGAAGTTTTCCTTCGGAGAATTCTGAGCAGTAAAAACGGGCCGGGATACTACTAGAATGAATAATTAATACCTGACTTATGCATCCGGGTGCATAAGTCAGGTAATAGATAAGAGTGAGTGGATAATGGAGCTATTTGAAAAATACGGTATAGAGCTGGAGTATATGATTGTTGACCGTGACACCCTTAAGGTGCTTCCGGTTACAGACAGGGTAATCGAGAAAGCGGGCGGGGAGATCACTGATGAGCTTCCAAGAGGAGAGATCTCCTGGTCAAACGAGCTTGTACTCCATGTAATAGAATTTAAAACTGCATATCCGGCTTCTTCGCTCTGTAACCTGAGTAATCATTTTCAGGGGGCTATAGCCGATGCCAACTCTATACTCAGAGAGATGAACGGACGCCTCCTTGGTGGTCCGATGCATCCTTTTATGGATCCTTTTACAGAGATGCATCTCTGGCCGCATGCCTATAATGCCATTTATGATGCCTTTGACCGGATTTTCTCCTGCAAAGGCCACGGGTGGGCCAATCTGCAGAGCATGCATATAAATCTTCCCTTTGCAAATGATGAGGAATTCGGGAGACTGCACGCTGCAATACGAATGGTGCTTCCGATCATACCCGCGCTTTCGGCCGGATCTCCTGTTGCCGACGGATTGATAACAGGATTTGCCGACACCCGCATGGAGGTTTACAGACACAATTCAGAAAAGATAAGTTCCATTACAGGTGATATCATTCCGGAACCCCTTTTTACTCCTGCGCAATACCAGGAAAAGATACTAAGCCGCATTTATAGAGATCTGGCTCCTTTTGACCCCGATGGAATTCTTCAGGAAGAGTGGGTAAATGCCAGGGGGGCCATCGCCCGATTTGACCGCAATGCGATAGAAATAAGGGTGATCGATGTACAGGAGACACCTTTTGCGGATCTGGCAATAGCGGCGGCGGTCATAGGTGCTGTGAAATTGTTTATAGATGAGGAACTGTGTTCCTATACAGAACAGAAAAGCAGCGGTTCTGAGCCGCTCAAAAAAATTATTTTAGATACCATAAAAGATGGTGAAAATGTGGTAATAACTGATGAATTATACCTGCATGCTCTTCAGATCCGGGATGTGGCTGTTTCAGCTAAAAGAGTATGGGAGCACCTTATTGAAAAACTGATACAGAAACAGGAAAAATGGATCTCACCATTTCTTCCTTGCATAGATACTATTCTTAAAGAAGGTACTCTCTCTTCAAGGATAACCCATGCACTGGGAGCAAATCCAGGCCGGGAATCAATTGACAGAGTCTACCGTGAGCTGGGTGATTGCCTGGAGAGCGGCAGGATGTTTTTGCATCATAACTGAAAAGAAGGGGGAATGCGTGTTTTTTAGAAAGAGAAAATGGGCATGGCAGGCTTTAAAATCGCTTCTTTTAACTGCTGTATTTTACCGCTTTGCCCGTTTTTTCATGAAAATGGCCGAGAAACAGGTGTCTAAGCCGAAAAAGAAAAAAACTGCAAAAGTTAAGAGATGAATTCTGTCCGTTGATAAATAATTTACTCTCCAGTCAACCTCTCCTCCTTGCGTTCCTTGAAGTTGATCACGAATTTGGAATCCATTCTTTCTATCTCCTGAAAAAACCCTTCAAAACCTGCTTCAATAAAGCTGCTTTTTATCTTTTCATATTCTTCAGGATTCAGGGTGGTATTTATTTCCCGGAAATTTGAGGCTTTGTAAAGAGGCTTGTACTGGGCCATAAGGCTGATTGTAATATCAAGAGGGTCGAAGTTTTCACTGAGAAAAGAGAGCACTTCTTTACTCGATTGATAATTCCCCGGAAGTACAAGATGGCGGATGCAAACACCGCGTCGTGCTATTCCGGAACTGTCTGTTTTAAGTGGGCCGACCTGGCGGATCATCTCTCTTACAGCCTTCTGATTTACCTGCGGGTAGTCTGCCGCATGTGAATACTTTTGAGCCGGTTCACTGATGCCGTATTTCATGTCAGGCAGATATATGTCAACTATTCCATCAAGCATGGAGATTACCCGGGTGGTTTCGTAACCGCTGCAATTATAAACAATAGGGATATGCAGTCCGTTCGCTGAGGCTTCTTTCAGAGCGCGAATTATCCATGGAAGAAAATGTGTCGGAGTGACAAGGTTTATGTTATGACAACCAAGCTGCTGAAGGTGAATCATTTTAGAAGCCAGCAGTGATGTAGAATATTCTGTTCCCTCTTTTTCATGGGAGATCTGATAGTTCTGGCAATAGCAGCATCTGAGTGTGCAGTGGGAGAAGAACACCGTACCGGAGCCCTCAGTTCCGGAAATCGGCGGCTCCTCGCCATGGTGCGGGAAAATGCTTGAAATGATGAGCCCTGCCGGGGCGCCGCAGTACCCTTTTTCACCTTCGAATCTCTTAACGCCGCATAAGCGGGGACAGAGGCGGCAACTCCGTGCCTCATCATCGATTCTTTCGATCTGTTTTTCCCAATCCTCATCGGAAAGGTATGTGTAGGAGCCTGTTATCCGGGTCATAATGGTTTCCTGTGAGGTTCAGCGTTCAGAGGTTCAACGTTCAGGGTTCAACGTTCAGGGTTCAGAGGTTCAGAGGTTTTCAGGATTAAGAAAACTTTTTATTAATCGCCCTTTCAGCTCCTAAACCGTTGTGTAGATTGGCATTCAGAACAGGAATAAACCGAACCTCTTAACTCTTACTCTTAACTTGTGACTCTTAACTTGTGACTTTCGACTTTCGACTTTCAATTTGTGACTTGCGATTTGGAGAGACGTCCGCCGGACGTCTCTACCGGGACGTGACTTCCACCCCGTACTCTTCCGGGCTTTCCGAAATTATCATCAGCGCGATCACCCTGGGGATATATTCGTTTGTCTCTTCAGCCAGTACGCCCATTCTGTAAATATACCAGAAATCTCTGTTCTGCAGGGGATCATCGATTTTTCTAAGGGCATTGAGTATTCTTCCTTCACCGGCATTATATGCCGCCATGCAGAGCATTACGGCACTTCTGGACCCGAACATACCCAAAAGCTCCCTGAAATACTCAGCTGCCGCGACTGTGGATTTTTCAGGATCAGTTCGTTCGTCAAGATTTCCATTTACTTTCAGTCCAAACCTTCTTGCGGTGTTTGGCATGAGCTGCCACAATCCTTTTGCTCCAGCCGGGCTCAGGGCTTGCGGATCAAGTCCGCTCTCGAGCATTGCGATATATGCAAGGTCAATCGGAAGTTTATTCTCTTTGAATATTCTCTGAATCATCGGAAAGTAACTATCTTTGCGGCTGATGAAGCGGCTGGCAAGACTTTTATCCCCGCCTCTTGTAAAGACGTTAATATGATGACGGACCCGTTGAATCATTTCCTCAGGAATGAAGTATTCAGTTTCCCCGTATCTCATCATTATATGGTCAATTTTCATCTCCAGGGGATCTGAGTAGAATTCTTTAAAGTCATCTTCATTAAATCTGCTCTTGAGTGTTGTAAGCTCAGTCTGTTTCTCCCGAAGATCCAGGATTTTTTTTGTCAGGGATTCTTCACTTTTCTTTTCTTTCCTCAGGAAGGTGATCTCTTTGTCGCAGTCGGCCATCTCGGTTTTTAAAGATTTTGCTTTACCCAGAAGTGTTTTGTATTGATGTGCTCTTATGGCGAAAAAGGATATGACCAATGCCGCTGTAATGAAACCGGTGACAGATATGAACAGGTACATTTTTAATTTTGATCTTGAGGCAATGAATGCCGATTTGATAAGATTTGATTGTGACTGGCTGACCCGGCCCCGCTCAATAATTTTTTCAAGACGTTTCTGATCCTTTAATAGAACCTGCATGTCATCAGGTCCCAGTCTGTTCCCCAGTATTTTATTCTCAAGTAAACCGGTCATAGACATTTCATGCAGGTGCTGGATGTTCTGATCTACAATTTCTGCCTCCGGCTTTTCTGAGGGTTTTTCCTGATCGGGGGCGATGCTTTCAGGCGGGAGGAGAGACTCGGTGAGAATGAATCGGGGACCGGTTTTCCCCAGACTGAGTTCATCGCCGATCTGCAGTTCTGATTCAGTCACTCTTAACCCGTTTACGTAGGTTCCGTTTGTACTCTGGAGATCCTGAACGATTATGCCCTTTTGCGATTTGTAAATCAGAGCATGGTGTCCGGACACATTGTTATAAGATGGATCGATCCGGATTGTATTCTGGCTGCTTCGGCCGATTCCGGTAGCTCCATCAGAAAGAATATGCCTGCAATGGCTCTTGTCGGGCATTTGAAGGAAGATAAAGCTCACGTTACCTCAGATATTCAGTTCCAGTATCTATTTACAAGCTGGGAAAGGTGCCTGTAACCGTCCTGTCCTGCGAGAGAAAAGAGAACTTTCTCCATGTCGAGCCGAAAGGCGTGTGCAGAGCTGTACCTTTGGAGTGGATCGACAGAAAGAGCCTTGTCAATCACACCGGATACTTCTTCGGGAACTTTCAAGTGACTGCTCAGAGGTTTGTATGTGCCGCTGTTTTTGGCCGTTATCAGTGACGGAACTTCGGTTTGTGTAAAAGGCCTCACTCCGGCAATCAACTCGTAAAGAGTAGCACCAAGAGCATATAAATCTGTTCGGCATGTCAGCTCTTGTTCCCCAAGCTGCTCGGGAGCCAGGTAGGGAAGAGTACCTACGACACTGCCTAATTCAATGGTATGCAGGGAGACATCAAGGGGCCTGGCGATTCCAAAATCGGTCAGTTTGATTTTTCCGGAACGGGTAAGCATTATGTTGGCCGGCTTGAGATCACGGTGAATTATACCCTTGTAGGTTTTACCATAAATCGTAATTACCTGATTGTGTGCGTAATGGAGGGCTTTGGCAACCTGAATTCCAATCGCGAATGCCTGTTCTACTGATAGTACTTTACATTTGAACAAGATCTCCTCAGTCGAGGCTCCATTTACAAACTCCATCTCGATGTAGGGAAGAGAATGCCATTCACCGACTCCATAACAATGCACTATGTTTGGATGATCCAGCTTGGAGAAGATCCGCAGTTCAGTTTCAAATCTTTTCTGGAATGTTTCCGACTGATCCGGCTTAATAACCTTTACAGCCCGGTAAAGCTCAAGTCTGGGGTTCCATACAAGGTACACATCAGCCATACCGCCTGAACCCAGAGTCCTGATAATTTTCCCTTCGGCAATCTCCTTCAATTTTTCGATTATTGCAGAACTTTGCACAATAGTTTTTGGCTCCGGATGGATATCCTCTGCCCTCTTTGCAATTATTGTATTGGAGAGCGTCAGATTCTGTTTGTTTTCTCCGCTGGAGTCAAGCATTCTTGCGGCGAATATGGATGTGTCGGTTTTGGGCAACTGGTTAGACAGGTCTTCCTCGGTAGGGGGCGGGAAAATCTGATTCCCTGCGGCCTCATCAGGTTCCAGATTTATCGAAGGTCTGCCGGAGAGGGTTGGATCTGCCTTGATCATTGCCAGCCAGATCAGGGAAAAAAACCAGGCGTACACATGAGAGGAGCTTTCCCAGTATGAATTAAGGAATCTGAACGCATAGAACCCCACCGCAATACTCAGAGCGATAGCGGCTACTCCGGTTACTACTGCCAGAACTCTTTTTTTTCCGGGAAACAGCAGTGCAAGCCCGGGAAACATGAAGAGAAGAAAAACCCAGTTAAGAATTGTTAACAGCGGTGTGCCTATTTTGATCCATGACTTCTGTAGAATATCAAGGGCCATAGTTGCCCATATCTTTACACCCGGGTATTGGGCCTGAACCGGGGTGGTGAAGAAATCTGCTCCGGCAAGTGGATCCGTTACCCCTACAAAGACAAGCTTGTCCTTGAAAACTGACGGATCGATTCGTCCGTCTATCACCTCAATGGCTGAGATTTCCCGAATGGGATTCTTCTGGTTTCTGAAGTTGATAAATGTGGTTGCGGCATACGGTGTAAGAGGAATCGTAGTCTCTTTAAGTTGAATACTTCCGTTTCCATCAAGAATCAAATCTGCCGGCGAAAGCCGGTAATAAGATGCTGCTGCAGAGATGCCGAAAGAGGGAAAATATTCTTCACCGACTTTAATTATATGTATAGCTTCACGGATTTTCTGGCTTGAATTGCTTGTTGAGACGTTGAGGAATCCTCCGTAACGGGCATACTTTGTAAAGATTGTGTCGGCAGCATCCATTTCTGTGGCACTGTAAAACTGTATATTCCCGAGATTCTCCTGAGTGGAATATCTGAGAATTCTGAAATTCAGGATATCATTTGGGATAGTATGTTTATAATCTGCTTTATCACTTGTGATTCCTCCGGCCCTGAAAGGGAGCACCAGGTTCGGGGTTCGGGAGAAGACCGATGCAAGGCTGTCGTTTTCCTCTTTTTCAGAGCGCTTTGGAAAAAGAAAATCGAGTGCTATGGTTTTAGGGGACCCGCTTGAGATCTTCTCGACTAAAGAGGCCATTTTGCTTCTGGGCCAGGGAAAAGACCCCAGCTCTCTGATACTGCTGTAATCGATACCTACTACTATGACTGAATCGGCCGCGTCGTGAGCAGCCAGTAAAAAATTGAGGTCATAGAAGAGGTTGTCAATAAAGCGAAAGGGCTTGAAAAAGGCGATAAGTACAAGAATAAGCGTTCCAAGCCCCAGTATCAGACTCTTTTTATTCATTCGGGGACTCCGAAAAAATCTCTGCTATGCGCTTATCACGTTCTTTGTTCCAGTTTTCCCAGTCACTTGCCGAATCATCTGAGAATGAGACCGGCTTTGAGGGGACTCCCTTATTGTCAACCTTGATCATCTGCATGGATCTGACTATCTGTGTCCAGCTTTCAAAGCTTACTTCCTGCGGTCCTGAAACCTCATCGGGTCCTGCAATCTCCTGTACTCCGGCAACCTGGGACGGCCGTCCTGCCGGGGCATTCCTTACCGCGACTTCGCCTGAAAAGACCTTCACTTCAGATGATGAGTCGGGGTTTACAGATGTTTCATAAACCGTACCGTGTACCGCTGCAATTGCAGTAGGCAGTTCGAGTTCAAACCGGCTGATTTTATCCCTGAATTTCTTCATTTTTGTCCAGATGGATCCTGCCGGAAAGCCGATTCGTGTTTTAGAATTTTTGGCTTTAGTAGGATCCCTGAGAGCCTCAAGTGTCATCTCGGTCTTTTCATTGAGTCTGACAACCGATTCTCTGTTTATGATTATTTCCGCCCTGGCTGCCGCTGCAGTCCTGATTATGTCTCCGGGATTCAGGATACTGTTGACAGTCAGTTTTGTAAAGCTATCCTTTCCTGCACGCTTAACCGTAACATTCCCCTCGATACATGTTGCCACGCCCTGAGTGATTGCCGCTTTTCTGGTAAACAGGGTGTCTTTAACCTCTTTTTTTGCGGCAGATTTCACACTGTCGGGACTGTCGGGCTTTTTAAATTTTAATTTCCAGCCGGTGAGGATCAGGTTTACATCCTTGATTTCCGGGTTCATCTTCTTGATCGCGGCTCCAAGTTCGCTACTATAGTAACCGTAATAGTCGATACAGATCAAGCTGAGGGATTCCCCTTTTTTGACCTCGTGAATCAGGTGATTTTGATCTGTTATTGTGGAAGCGGTAAAGATTCCGGCTGCAAAAATAATACCCGTTATCGCGATTGTGGCTCTTTTGAATTTCATGGGTCCTCTCAATCTGGTGTGATGATGCACTCTAAAAGAGAATTGGCTGAACCATAGTAAAATATGATTTGGCGGACTTTAGGGATAACATTTAGTTATGTAAACGAAAAAAGATGGTATTTGCTGGTTTGCAGCGGTGAATTGAGGTATTTTTGAAAAATTAAACAGGTAACAGCAAATCGTAAGTACATGAATCACATTTAGAGAGGTAGAAAAAAAGATGAAAAAGAGGCCTGTGTGTCTTATTGTGCGTGATGGCTGGGGCAGGGGAAAAGATGAACCATCCAACGCCATCTATATGGCTGAAACCCCTTATACCGATCAGTATGAGAAAAATAACCCTACAACTCTTATAGAAACCTCCGGGTTGAGTGCCGGGCTGCCGGCCGGGTATATGGGGAACAGCGAAGTCGGTCACCTCAATATTGGCGCCGGGCGCACTGTTTATCAGAGTCTGACGCGTATCGATAAATCTGTTTCTGATGGTGATTTCTTTACCAATGAGGCATTTCTCAAGGCTGTTGATTTCGCAAGAAAGAGCGGCGGCACGCTGCACCTGGCAGGGTTGATCCAGGAGGAGGGCGTACATGCTGTCACCAGGCACTGTGTAGCTCTGCTTGAACTCTGCAAAAGGCAGAATTTTAATAATGTACTGATTCACGCGATAACAGACGGGCGGGATACGCCTCCCAAATCAGCTCTTCAGCACTTGCAGTTTCTGCAGGATGGAATTGAGAAAACAGGAATAGGAAGAGTTGCTACTGTCATAGGCCGCTATTTCGCCATGGACAGGGACAACAGATGGGACAGAACCGAGCTTGCCTATCGTGCTATAGTGGAAGGAAAAGGAACTGCCGCAAAGAACTGGAAAGAAGCAGTTGAAGCATCTTATGATTCAGGGGAAAATGATGAATTCATAAAACCCCGGATTATCGACTACAAAGGAATGTCAGAGAAAGACTCTTTTATTTTCTTCAACTTCCGTTTTGACCGCACCCGTCAATTGACCAGGGCGATGGTGGAACCGCAATTCCCTGAATTCAGCAGGCCCTTTCTGGTACCCTGCTTCATTGCGATGACCCACTACTATGATAACGGCCACTTCCGTGAAGCCTATCCGGAAATGAGCAACGCAAATTTACTTGGTGAAGTACTGTCAAGTAAGGGCCTAAAACAGCTCAGGTGCGCGGAAACCGAAAAATATGCACATGTCACGTTTTTCTTTAACGGCCAGAGAAATGATCCTTTTCCGGATGAGGATCGTATTCTTGTAAACAGCCCCAAAGTGGCCACATACGACCTGAAACCGGAAATGAGCGCTTTTGAAGTGAGGGACAAACTCGTTGAGGCAATAGAGAGTGACAAATACGATGTCGTTATCTGCAATTTCGCCAATTGTGACATGGTCGGGCACACCGGTGTGTTTGAAGCGATTATAAAGGCGGTCCAGACAATTGATACTTGTGTGCACGATGTTGTGGAAGCTGCTCTTAAAAAAGGCGGTGCCTGCATTCTTACTGCTGACCATGGAAACGCGGAGCAGACAAAGCTTGAGGACGGTTCGCCTATGACCGCACACACCACTAATCTTGTGCCATTGACAGTTGTGGGCGCGGGGGATCTCAAACTGCGGGAAGGCGGAAAGCTGTGCGATATCGCTCCAACAGTGCTTGACCTGCTTTCAATCGAGGTTCCTCCGGAGATGACCGGAAGGTCACTTATTTCGATGAAATAGATGTAAACGGTTTCTACTCTCCTCAGTCCCGGTTTCTGCCGGGACTGAGGGGTAAACCAGGAAATTCAGAATAACACTCCGCACCTCATCCAACTGCGATTTTCAGGTAATGTGCCTCTTCAGTTGAAAGACAACTCAGAAATTATTCTTGTCTTCAGTCCCCGGTATACCTTATATTCTATTGTTAATTCCACTTCACATGTATCTTTTCCCGTCAGGATTAACATGTCAAAAATCATTGTCTGCAGACTGAGCATGGTCTTCTCCTGTGTCCTGATCTGTTCAACACAGGCGCTTCCCTTTACTAAAGATCAAATTATCTCAAGGTTATAGCAGGCTGAGAAGAACATGCCACCTGCTTATGAACAGAAATTCACAACTGCAGCGCATGTACAGGGAATAGTGGTAAAGGATAGCGGGTCTGTAACGTTCTCCCATCCATCCTGCTACCGTATATCATTATCGGTTTCAAAAAATGAGACCTCAACCTGCGGCGATACAACCTGGATAAGGTCCGCGGATGGAAGTGTAACGGTTACAGCAAACAAGAATATAATGGATAAGATAGAGAACCAGGGAATTGCGGGATGGCGTGGCAGTTTTTCACCTGTTAACCTGATGAAAAGATCAGAATGCTCGATAAAGAGCGAGGGTAAAGATATTACTGTTGCTTTGACAGTTAGCGAGAACAAGACAAAGACCGAAACAAAACTGCTGCTTAATGGGCAGACTGGTTTTTCCGGGAATATTCTTTTTACCTTGTCGGGCAGGGTGTTGTATTCGCAAGGAAGCAAGATAAGAGTTACTCTTCCGGGCGGGGTTT
>JAAYYB010000313.1 GCA_012515615.1 Fibrobacter sp. | reverse complement strand
GCAATCCGGATCATATTGGGCTTTGATGAGTTCTCTTTGAGCAGGTCCGCTTCGATAGTGCGGTCCTTAAGAGAGCGTGTACGTATCGCAATCAGGTTGTTGTCAAGCGACATCCAGTCAACCAGGTTAAGAAGCATTGCCAGATTGCCCTGAATTGCGTTCTGACCAGATACAAAATCTCCATCTCCGATTACAACCAGATTGCCGCCTTTATTTCCCGGGGCAATTTGCCTGTTGGCGTCCTGGGGACTGGGTTGAAGCTTTATCTGGCTCAGGGTGTCGTCTGCATCATTTACCGACGGAATCGATTTCCCTGCAAAATAGCTTGAGAAATCACCTTTGAGGTGAGCTGCAATGTTATGCTGGTTCAAGGTTGCACCAGAAGCAGGTGCCCACTTCTGCTGAGGATTGAGGTCATAATACCCGCTTACAGTCCAGCTCTTCTCGCTTGAACGGGCAAGAACAGTTGCTTTTACAGCAGAAGATTTCTTTGTTGAGTCCTGATCGACTAACATGGTAAGAGAGCTTGCCCACGGGAAAATGACTTCTGTAAGAGGCGCCACAGCCGGGTTGGCCTTCTCAAAGCCATCCTGCCCGAGTCTTATAAAATAAGGGTAGGGGACTGCCACATTCATCTGGAATGGTCCATATTTCTGGGGAACAGTTACCTGTCCGCACTGACCATCCAGAACCATGTTTTTCTCTACGCGTACCCCGTAGTGCTCTAAAAGATCAAAGAGCTTTGATTCCTGAGGAATTGCCCTTACACCCATCTGCATACTTACCTCAACTGCATCAGCCAGCACGATAAGGTTGCCGCCTTTCATGAAGAACTGATCGATTTCAAACAGCTTACGGTTTGTCATATTCCCGACACCGGGAATGATAAGTGTCTTTATTGAACTGTCGATCGGGGCACCGCTTGAGATGTCAATGGTGCTGACTTCGTAATTGGCGCGCAATGCTTCATACGCCTGAGCGAGCTTTTGCTCGGTTGTTTCTGGCATGCCCTGGTTTTGCATTTGCATCTGCATCTGAGGCGGTATCGGTGGTAGTGTATCGATTTTCAGGATACCGATTTTTGGTACGGATTTCCTGGAGACCTTCATAACAGCCATTGTCAGGTCATATTCGAGGTTCTGAAGGTTCTGTACGACCGGGAGGGCTTCCTTTTTGTCTTCATAAAGTACTGCGATACCCAGATAGCCTGCCATCACCTGAGCCTTGTCCTTTTCAAATGTCTGCATCTGAACTTCCGGAATACCTAAGGACCGGGCCATGGACTTGGCATCTTCGCTCTCTGCGGGATCTTCCCAGGTGATTCTGAGATTTTTCCCGGCATAGGCCTTGTACTCCGCAAGAATGTCTTTGACATCGGTTGACACTCTTGTCAGGTTTGGAGGCAGATTTTTTGAGAAGTAGACCTTGACATTGACGATGTCATCGAGGCCTTTGAGTATTTTCTTTGTAGGTTCGGAGATGCTGTACTCTTTACCCTCTGTCATATCTATTCTCTTGAACCACTTTACACCAAGATAGTTTGCAACTGCAAGCAGCCCGAGAATCACCAAAATGTAAATCAAAAGCTGCGTACGATTCTTTACTTTTTTTGCTTCCATAGTATTTTCCATTCCCTCAGAGAAGGTTTATTCCCATTTCCTGCTGCCTAAAGACTGTACATTCAAGAACAGGAAAAATCCTGTAATTGAGACATAGTAGATGATATCACGGCTGTCGATAACGCCTCTTTCGATACTCTCGAAATGATTCCCCAGCCCCAGATAGTTCATTACCGGAACAAGCCAGGAGGGCGCAACCATGGTTACAAACGGGCTGCCGATGAAAAAGAAAATGAAAGTGACCACGACTCCCAGAATAAAAGCCACAATCTGATTCTCGGTAAATGAGGAAACCCACAAACCTATTGCCAGATATGCAGCACCCATCAGAAGAGCTCCCAGATAACCGCCGAATATCGGACCCGGGTCAGGAGAACCAAGAATTGCGATTGTGATGGGAATTGTTATTGAGAGAAGAATCGTGATCGAGAGAAATCCGAAGGCGGCAAGGAATTTTCCGAATACTACCTGAAAATCACTTACCGGCCAGGAAAGAAGAAGCTCAAGGGTCTTTACTTTTTTCTCCTCCGCCCAGCTGCGCATGGTGATTGCCGGAACAAGGAAAAGAAAAACCCAGGGAAGTAAACCGAAGTATCCTCTCATATCGGCCTGGTTTATTAGAAAGAACCCCTGGAAAAACAGAAAGCTTGTTACCACCAGGTAAACGGTGATAAAGACATAAGCTATGGGCGATATGAAAAAGGACTTGAATTCCTTTTTGAAGATGGTTAGTATGCTGTTCATGAATTATCCCCTTGTCAATTGTGTGAAAACATCTTCCAGACTTGCCGATTCTCTCTTGAGTTCCGCCAGGCTCAGTCCGTTATCGACTGCACACCTGAAAATTGCCTCACCTATATCTTCCTGTGATGCAATGACTTCGGCAGTAACCCATTCAGAGCCGACATTTACAATTTTTACAGCACTGACCCCGGAGATAGTGGACAGCTTACTCTCGACCGCCAAACGGTCTCCTTTTAAGCGGACCAGATAGCAGTTACCTTTGTTTGACTTTGAAGTCAGCTCATCGGGGGTTCCGCTTGCGACCATCTGCCCGTCATTAATAATAAGAATGCGGTCGCAGGTCGCGCTTACTTCTGAAAGAATATGTGAACAGTAAATTACCGTTTTTTCTTTGCCCAGGCTCTTTATTAGATGTCTGATTTCGATAATCTGGTTGGGGTCAAGACCAGACATCGGCTCGTCTAATATAAGAAGGTCTGGATTGTGCATCATCGCCTGTGCCAATCCCACTCTCTGACGATATCCTTTGGAGAGCTTGCCAATCTGACGGTATGCCATTTTCGTCAAGGCACAGATCGAGAACAGTTCATCGATTCGCTTTTGCAGTGCGCTGTCCTTAATGCCCCTGATTTCACCGACAAACCGCAGGTATTCCACTACAGTCATGTCGTTATACAGTGGGTTGTTTTCAGGCAGATACCCGATTTTCCTCCGGACCGCCAGGCTCTGGTTTGCCGTATCACAGCCATCAACCTGTATAGATCCCGATGTAGGCGGGATATAACAGGTAACCATGCGCATCGTTGTCGATTTGCCTGCACCGTTTGGACCCAGAAACCCGAATATTTCACCTTTTTGGATTTGAAAATTCAGGTTGCGGACTGCATGTACTTCACCAAACTTCTTGTTGAGGTTTTTAACCTCTAACATGAATGGATTGTTTGTTTGACTCATAGTACACCACCATATTTTGAAACAGATTTTATTAATAATTGTAAACAAGTTTCGCAGGGATTAAAAAATATGTTTTCCGGATAGTTGATTGTCAATCGCTCAGTCCTTTTCTGTGAAAATTGTAAGTTATAAAAACAAACAGAAAATCTGCTCTGATCTCTGCGCCTGGTTCATATTTGAACAGAAAGCGAATCAGAGTACGTTTTCAAGTACCTGAATATTGCAGGTGTTCAGCAATAATAGAATGGAGGAGAATCGAAACTGCCTGTTTTTATCATTAAACCTGAAAAACACAGTTCGATGAGGCAAAAATCGTAACCTGTTGAGCGCTAAGGCTTTCAGGTATCTTGATCTTATCACCTTGCCGATAAGACCTGCAATGTCTTCAAGTGTTATCATCGCAAAGTCTCAAAGTTTTTTATTCTCCCCAACGGCGACTTTTTTGTTAAACCTAAATTCCGCAGTTGGATGCGGCGCATTAGCGCAACCTGTTGATTGCTAAGCCATTCAAGTGTCTTGGCCTTATCACCTTGTCGATAAAGCCTGCGCCACCTTCATGTCTTATCAAT
>JAAYYB010000312.1 GCA_012515615.1 Fibrobacter sp. | reverse complement strand
CTGCAATCTAATGAGCGGCTTGAATTTCTGGGGGATGCGGTGCTGAACTGTCTTGTGACAGAGCATCTGTTTCTGACTTATCCCGATAAGAGTGAGGGACAACTTTCAAAGATAAAGTCCCTTATTGTCAGCCGCAAGATTCTGGGTGAAATTGCAATCTCGCAGGACCTTGGTAAATATATGATTTTCGGCCCTTCGGAAGAAAAGTCCGGGGGAAGAAACCGTTCATCTATACTCTCCAATGCTTTTGAAGCAGTACTGGGAGCGGTATTTCTCGATGGTGGCATCGAGATCTCAAAAGATATTCTGAAAAGATTTCTCTTTGGGAGAATTCCAGAATTTTTAAAAGATGAACGAAATATAAATTATAAAAGCCGTATACTTGAGCAGTCTCAAAAAGATGGCTTCGGAATACCGAAGTATGAAACTGTCGGCAGTAGCGGTCCTGATCATGCAAAAGAGTTCAGGGTAAGGATTGAAATCGCCGGCATTACTATGGGTGAGGGGACAGGCCCCAATAAAAAAATTGCGCAGCAGAATGCTGCACAGATAGCAACCATGAATTACAGTAAGGAAGAGATAAATTCTCATCTAAAAGGAGTTGGTAAAGATGAACTGGTTTCTGACTGAAGAACAACAGATGATCGTTGAAACTGCACGTGAAATCGCGCAGAAAAAAATCCTCCCCGTGCGGGAGAAGTATGATCACGAAGGGATTTTCCCCTGGGATGTGGTCGAGGCACTGGCGGCAGCTGATATGTGCGGTCTTTACATTCCTCAGGAATATGGCGGGTTTGGCGGGGGTGTATTTGAATTGTGCCTTGCAGTTGAAGAACTTTCAAAGGTTTGTGGTGGTATTTCTCTTGCGATGGCTGCAACTGCTCTTGGAACATTCCCGATCCTGCTTTTCGGCAGTGAAGAGCAGAAAAAGAAGTATCTGCCCGGAATCGCAGCCGGCAAGACCATTGCCGCTTTCGGTTTAACAGAAGCAAATGCAGGTTCTGATGCTCTTGGTATGAAGACCACCGCAGTTCTTGATGGTGATCATTATGTGATCAACGGAACAAAGCAGTGGATTACAAACGGTGAAAACGCCACTGTTTATACAGTAATGGCCAAAACAAATCCCGCAAAGGGAGCCCGCGGCATAAGTGCTTTTATTGTCGAGAAGGGTACCCCAGGGTTTACATTTGGCAAGCACGAGGACAAGATGGGAATCAGGGCTTCGAGCACAACTGAACTTGTGTTTCAGGATTGCCGCGTACCAAAAGAGAGTCTTCTGGGCAGAGAGGGTATGGGTTCCATCGTTGCAATCAATACCCTTAACTATTCACGTCCCGGTGTGGGATCACAGGCCCTGGGTATTGCAGCTGGTGCACTTGAGGATGCTATTGCCTACTCCCGTCAGAGAGTGCAGTTTGGCCAGTCTATCTCCTCTTTCCAGGCTGTTCAGCACATGCTTGCTGATATGGCAACAGAAGTGGAAGCTGCAAGAAGTCTGCTCTATGCTACTGCAAAGACAATTGATGCCGGTGCAAAGCATTTTGCAAAAGAATCTGCTATGTCAAAACTCTTCTGCTCTGATGTGGCAATGAGAGTAACTGTGGATGCTCTGCAGGTTATGGGTGGTTACGGTTACATGCGTGAATATCCAATGGAAAAACGCATGCGTGATGCAAAAATCACACAGATCTATGAAGGCACCAACCAGATTCAGCGCAATGAGATTGCTCTGCAGCTCATTAAGGGTGCAGCATCCGCGTAGTTTCAGACGGGCGGCATTTTTGCCGCCCGCCTTTCCTCTGGCAATACCGACCAACGGAGTAAGATCGTGAAATCCCGAAAAATCGAAATCGCACCTTCTATCTTATCAGCTGATTTCCGGGCTCTTGAGCGTGAAGTAAAAGCAGTTCAGGATGCCGGTGCAGACAGAATTCACTGCGACATCATGGATGGTCATTTCGCACCAAACCTGAGTTTCGGCCCGATTGTCATTGAAGCTGTAAAGAAAAGTGTCTCTATTCCCCTGGATGTTCATCTGATGATCTCCAATCCGGAAAAGTACATTGCAAATTACTGTGATGCGGGAGCCGATATTCTTACGGTCCATGCAGAAACATGCAGCAGTCTGGAAAATGTTATCGATGAGATCAGGGGCAGAGGTGTCCGCGCTGGTGTGACTGTCAACCCGGATAAGCCTTTGGATCTGATTTTTGATTATATTGATAAAGTTGATCAGGTGCTTATAATGTCTGTGTATGCCGGATTTTCCGGACAGAAATTCATACCCGAAATGACTGACAGGATAAAAAAGATAGGTGATGAGATTTCTGAGAGAGGCTTGTCTACAGATCTTCAGGTTGATGGGGGAATAAATGACAAGACCGCAACTGTCTGCGCCGGATTCGGAGCCAATGTTTTTGTTGCCGGAAGTTACGTTTTCGGGGCGCAGGATTACCGGGAAAGAATTGAGGCACTAAGAAATGCGGCGGAAAAATCAATTGCCAGGAATTAACCGGATCCTGCAGAAAGTTTCTTTACCGGTCTTTGTCTCTTTTTTTCTCTTCTGTGCGGGGGGGCCAACTCAACCCCAATTTCCCGATCCTCTGGAATTTGAAAGTGTATGGCAGTTCCTGAAAGTCTACAGTATTCATCAGCAGAGAGTCCCTCAGAACGCTTTTGTCTATGACTCTCCTGAGGAGATGATGGAATCTATTAAGGACACCCTGCGGGACGGGAATTATACCAGATACGGCTTACTTAATCATTCCCTGTCCAAATCAAGGTTTTCCGGAACTGCCTCGGGTGATGATGTCACATTTTATAATGTTAACTCCTTTACCGCCATGATTACTATTAGTGAGTTTAATACGGGAACCACCTACAACGAATTTTTATCTGTTGTTCCACTCGCAGCTTCATATTCAGATCTGATTCTTGATTTAAGGGATAATCTGGGCGGTGACCTCAAAGAGATGGGCTCAATTATCGAATGCTTTCTTCCTGCAGGCAAAGAATACATTCTGGCAAGAGAGCGTAAGTACGACAGTAAAACCGGTAAGGCTGAAACACTCGAGTGGCACCCCTGGGTAACAAAGCGTGATTCAAAGCCGGAACTTTCCAATAAAAAACTGACTGTTCTGGTTAATGGGAGAACCGCCAGTGCTGCCGAGATACTTGCGGCTGCTTTAAAAGACTGTTACCCTGCAAAACTTGTCGGTCAACAAACCTATGGAAAGGCCATTGGCCAGATCATACTCCTCAGGAGAGGTCGGCCTGATTTACATATAACATATCTTCAACTCAGAGGAATCAGTTTCGGTGATTATCAGGGCATTGGAATAAAACCAGATTCGATCGCTTTCCATAAAACTCTTCCAGCTTCACCGGAAAACTTTTTTGCTTCCGGTTACAGACTGGTACGCGAAGAAGAGATTCTTTCACCCTGAGGCAGCTAAACCGCAGATTGGTTCGTACTCCAGAGGTTCGGGAATCTGGAGGAATTCAGTATCTATGCCGCTTACATTAAAAATCGAAAAAATGGTTTATGGAGGGTACGGGCTTGCCCGAACCGGATCGGGAGTCGTATTTGTGCGTGATGTACTGCCGGGGGAAGTTGTCGATGCTGAAATAGAGTCGACGGCCAACGGATCCCGATATGCGTACCCGCAAAAGGTTCTGGAAAGTTCTCCTGCAAGGAGAGAGCCCCGATGCCGGTACTCAGGCGAATGCGGCGGATGTGACTGGCTTTACATTGATTACAGCGAGCAGCTGCGTTGCAAAAAGGAGATATTTGAGGATTGTTTCAGGCGCATAGGTAAACAGGAGATCCCGGAACCGCAGTTGTTTCACTCACCTGAATTCGCTTACCGGATAAGGGCACAGATTAAAGTAGGTGAAAAAGGTGCCGGTTTTTTCAGGAAGAAAACCAACAGTTTAGTTAACATATCAGACTGCCCTCTGCTATCCGATCCCCTGAATATTCTTCTGAAAAACGATCTGGCGGGAATCCTTAAACCTGAGAAGACTCTGAATTTGAAGGTGATTTCCGGTGAGAAGAGAACCGCGTCTTTTCCGGTTTTAAAAGGATTAACTTTTGATAAAACGGAGATCAGGGCCGGCGGGAATCTCTTCGAGGTAAACGGAAACAGCTTTTTTCAGAGTAATCAGTTTCTTCTGGAACAGATGGGACTCTGGGCAATTAACGACGCTGAGGGAGGCCGATGCATTGATCTGTACGGAGGTGTGGGTTTTTTTTCAGTGATGCTCGGAAAAAAAATCGATAGTCTCATTCTTGTGGAGTCACAGAGAGAAAATATCCGTGAGGCATCAAGGAATTTTGCCCTGAACGGGTTATCTAACTGCAAAGCTATACATGGTGAAGTTGAAAACGTTGCAGGTTCTATAACCAGCGAGCCGGATTTTCTCATTATAGATCCACCCAGACCCGGTCTTACAAGCAAAGCGCGAGAAGCTGTTTTTGCCCTCAGGCCCAAAAAGATACTCTACATCTCCTGCAACCCGTCAACTCAGGCTAGAGATGCTCAATATTTTACAAAACAATGCGGATACAAAATCTGCAAAGTCGCTCTCT
>JAAYYB010000311.1 GCA_012515615.1 Fibrobacter sp. | reverse complement strand
TGTCTTAAGGGTATTATCGGGAAAGATTTTCTGACCACAGATGCTTTTTGATGTAACCTGGTAGAAAGCGAAAGGAACGACCATCCTGGGTTGGGTGCACATGATTGATCCTTTGTTGATTGTGGTACAGAGGAGACTGGATGGAAAGGACCTGCAAAAACCGTGACAAAAAGCCGGAGGCAAGTAGAAACCTTGAAAATCCCCTGTTTTTCACCCTCAGAGGTGAATCAGGTAGTCTAAGGGGTTGAGGCACTATGTTACCTCAGAGATGATTTTGGGAATTTTGCATTGTCACTTTTTCATCTCTGAGGTGAAAAAGAAATCTTGGGTCCTGGCACTATGTCATCTCTGGGGACATGCATTTAGACCTGCAGATACCTTTTGCCACAATCATAATTTATTCCTCAAACCACAGTCGATCTTATATTTTACTTCACTCAACGGCAGGAGAACAAAACATGGTAAGGCTTCGTGGAGTGAATTTAGGCGGATGGCTGAGTCAGATAGATGCCATAAAGGAAAAAGACCCCGTCTCTTTTCCAGGTATAGATACCCATATGGAGACATTCCTTGGCAAAGATGATTTTGCTCAGGTAAAAGAGTGGGGTTTCAATCATGTACGCCTTCCGGTCGATTACTATCTTTTTTTCGATGATCAGGAAAAACCTGATCTGGGAAGAATGCAGAACATTGACAGGGCAGTACGCTGGGCAGCGGAGAATTCTCTTTACCTGATTATCGATCTTCATGAGTGTCCCGGGCACGATTTTGCCGAAACTACAGATCAGCCGGTCCAGAAACTGTTCTCAGATCCATTGTATGTAAAGAAAACGGAAAAGATCTGGGCATTTCTTGCTGAAAGATATAGCGATCAGCAACATGTTATCTTTGAGGTACTGAATGAACCAGTTGCTCCTGATGCAAATATCTGGAACAGCATAAAAGATCAACTCTGCCGCAATGTGCGCAGGTTTGCTCCACGAAATCCAATTATTGCAGGCTCCAATATGTGGAGCTGGCCATCGACCTTTAATGAGCTTACTCCTGTCGACATTGAAAATGTAATCTACTGTTTCCATTTTTATGAGCCGCTTTTGTTTACACATCAGCTTGCACCATGGATAAAGGAACCTGAAATAAAACAGACCAGGGATTATCCCGGAGATTACGGAGCGGGTTTTATACGTAAATATGGTATGGTGATGTCTGATGGACGATGGGATAGAGATCGGTTTGCAAAAGAGCTTGAGAGAGTTTATGCATTCAGGGAGAATTACAAAGTATCTGTTATCTGTGATGAATTCGGGGTATACGCACCTGTGCTTCTGCAGGTGCAGTTAAGATGGCTTGAGGACCTGCTTTTTGTGCTTAAAGAGATGGAAATAGGGTTTTCTTACTGGAACTATAAAAACCTGGATTTCGGCATTATTTCCAGGGGTGAGAGCCTGCATGAGAACCTTTTTCAGTATAATAACCCTGACAGGATAAATTACCAGGTACTTTCAGTGCTGAGAAATTCTTAATAGTATCTCATTTATGCATGGCATGCCATGGCAGAACGATGCTTTAGGATCAAAACCCCTGGACTAGAGAAGTTTTGACCCGTCAGATCATTTCAGCGGATTAAAAAAATTGTCGATATCAAAAAAATAGCGGTTGCTATCAAGAGAATCTATAACCGGTTTTATCTTTACCGAAAGCGGTTTTACCGGCCTGCCGTCGTACCATTTGCCCATATAAATCTGTTCAGGAGAGCCTCTGCCTAAAGCGACTTTGTAAGCCGCGGGGTTTTCATTTATTGAATAATCAAAGAGCGCGTCTACAAGTCTCATTACTGCATAGTAATCGTATGCGTCATTCTCCCCGTCTTCATCTACACTGCTTTTAGGGAGATGGTGATCTGCCTGAAATGTGTAACTATCGCCTGTGTCGCTGAAGACGGTAATGAAATTTTTATTGGAATCAGGGATTCCTATTTTGTTAAACATGTCTATGGCAATAGCTGGATCATTTGTCCTGTCGTTCTCATAAACCTGCACGATCATCTTCACATGACGTGGGTAGGAATCCAGCTTGGCTTTGTCAAGATCAAAAAAATACCATGGTGCCATAAGGAACGTAAATGCCGATTTTTTCCCCCAGCCGTTTTCATTGATGGCTCTATAGGCAATAGAGGGTATCGCTCCGGCACCGAACGAATGACCCACAAAGCCGATTCGGGTAGAATCAATGAACTGACCGTACTTTTTCATAGCCTCTTTGAATCCAGTGTATATCACCTCGTAGTTTCCTGGAAGTCCCGGAACCCTGACTGCCATCCTGTGCGATGTAAAGACAACGACTGCACCGCGACTCACGATGTGCTCAAGAAGCATGTTGTAAACAGCCGGATCAGAAAGAGCGTAACCATGGGCAAAGAACACTACCGGGAATTTTCCGGATGGGACGGTTTCACGTTCCTTTACGGGAAGCATCACGTATGTGGGCTTCATAAGCCATGCTGGATTGGCAATTGTATCGGTTCTGATACTGAATGGCCCGGGTGCTCCATAGCCACTTGTAATAGGAGGCACAGGACCGGTTATTATATCATGTCCAGAAGTACTCTTTATCTTATGAAGCAGTATGTTTTTGCCGGTTTCTATGTAGTTTGTGAGGCTCTTAAGACCGTAGTAAATCTTATCAGTTATACTCAGTTCTGTGGACTTGTTACTCTTAATCAGATAGCGGGGATTGATCCTGCTCTCCCAGAAGTTAAGGTAATGCTGTTGTCCGAAAGATGGCTCTGGGTTATCTGTTACTACCAGTCTCTTAAACTCCAGCCCCCCGGGCCAGATGCCCATGAATGTCTGGGCTGAATCTCCATTGCCAAGTGCATATATACGCAAGCTGTCAGCGCCTTTAAGAGAGTAATCAAGAAGTGCGCAGAGTGGCCTGAAAATTCCATATGCTTTGATCACTGTTTCACCGGGTTTTGCTGCCGGGGAGGAGTGATCTGCATCTATTGTACAGCCGAACCGCTTGT
>JAAYYB010000310.1 GCA_012515615.1 Fibrobacter sp. | reverse complement strand
CCCATGGGGGAAGGGTTCCAATTATTGGAAACACTATTGCAATTACATAAACTATGCAGTTATATTATTTGTAGCATTAAATACACCTGCACTATATACCAGTTTACACAAAAAATTCCGCACACCCCTTAATCAATTTAAATGAGCCTGAATAAGCTCATAAATTCACCCCGGAGATGAAACAAGGACGTTTCAGCACGCATCCCAAAGAGACTCAAGTTTCCTGATATCTCCATAAAAAATCTTGAAAACACAGATCTTTCATTGTTATTAAAAGAAGATATGCCGCCAATCGCACGATCTCAGGACATATCAATTCAGGATGCTATAGATAAGATAAACAGCCTTACCGGACTTGGAGGTGTAAAACAGCAGGTAAAAGCCATCATCGACTACATAAATATGGAAAAAATTCGCAGCCAGGCAAGTGGTGAACCTGTTTCCAATCTATCCCTTCATTTTGTTTTTTCGGGAAACCCCGGAACTGGTAAAACAACGGTCGCCCGTTTATTGGCTCAGGTTTTCAAGTCGTTGGGGTTACTTTCAAAAGGAAACCTTGTTGAAATTGATCGTTCCGCACTTGTTGCCGGATACGTTGGTCAAACAGCAATAAAAACTAATGAAAAAATAGACGAATCAATGGGTGGAATCCTTTTTATCGATGAAGCATATACTCTGACACCAAAGGGTAGTGAAAATGATTTTGGAAAAGAGGCAATCGATATTCTTTTGAAACGCATGGAAGATGATCGGGGTAAATTTATCGTTATTGCCGCTGGTTATAAAAATGAAATGGAACAGTTTATTAACGCGAATCCGGGATTACCATCACGCTTTACCCGTACCATCCATTTTGACGATTACAGTGATGATGAAATGACTCAAATCTTTACTGGTATCGCAAAGAAAAGTGGACGAGTACTTAGTAACGATGCTCTGGCGGCACTCCCGGCCATTTTCAGTGAAATACGAAGCAAGGAGATGCATAGATTTGCAAACGGCAGAACCGCACGTAATCTTTTTGAACACAGCCTCGAAAAAATGGCTATGAGACTTGCGTCAAGGGGCTTATCTGCAACTGATTCTAATGATATAAACACCATTATTTTACAGGATATTATATGAAAGTTTGTGTGTTTTGCAATCAGGAGATTCCTGACGACAGCATTTTCTGCGATTTATGTGGAATGGAAATCCTTGTTTGTGTTAAGTGTGGCGCTTTTGGAAAAGGAAAGTTTTGCGGTAAAGATGGAGGCGCTTTAGTATCGATTAAAAATTCCGTTTCAGGAAGTACACCTCAAATGGTTCCTCCACTTCAGGTTCCTTTACCGCAAGCTGCACCACTTCAGGTTCCTCCACTCCAAGCAGCTTCTCAAAGTGCATACATACAAAAAAATGTCCCACCAACTATCAATCAGATACCTGTTCCTCCTTTTCCAGGAGCTCAACAGCCGATGAGTACCATTCGAGATAACCATGCTGATCTGAAAAGTACACAACCTATTACTTCCGGTATTAACCTTCACAACACTGTTTGCAAGTTGATTAACCGTAATCTCAACCTGGAATTTCAGGTTAATGATCAGGATCTTCTTGGTCGTTCACAGGGACCACACGCGGCGATACTTTCATCCATGGGAAGAATATCAGGGCGGCACGCTATTATACGGTTCAATTCGCAGTCAGGATGGCAGATTGAGGATTGTAACTCTACAAATGGGACATTTGTACAGAGTCAGCAGATATCTCCCAACACTCCCGTTAAAATATCCAATGGGAATCTGATACGGTTGGCAAATGTAGAGTTTCTTGTGCAAATCGAGGGTCAGAGTGGATTTTTTCAGGATGGTAATTCATCAATGACTATTCGCATGTGAGAGGATTTATCTGCGATAATTATTTTAAATATAGTAAACATTTAATATATTTATAAATTGTTTCTTTACAAGTCAATCTAAATAATTTTTATACAATAAAAAAAAGCTTCTCAGATTCTATGACCTGCCTTAGGGCATTGTTCCGTAGAAAAGCTTACCGGAACTATTGAATATCGCGATCTATCATGTCAATGAGTAAGCGTTATCCCTCGGCTGTGAATGGTCGTTACCTTAATTCTATGCGGTCCAAGGTGAAATATTATTTCACGACGAAATCGCTCATAGTTGCTGCGATGAACAGGCTACACCACATACACTCTTTCGGATTGAGGAACTGATGAAATTCCCGGTATATTGAGTTGAAATGCTATTTCATGCCCTTTCTTGAATTTTGTATCCAATCCTTTTTGCATTTTAAAATCATTATCATAATAGGAAAGATCAATATTCGCCGCAAAAAAGGAGCTTTCTGTATTAAGTGTGATATGGGGGTTTGCATATAGGTGTTTACTGAAATTATCATTAGATTTTCCCCAGGATAACAGTTCCTTAAGATCCTTCTGAAGTTGAGAAGATTCACCAATGTCTATTTCAGATATTTCGTTTTCAAGAAGACCTGTTATCTGATTTACAGATGGACAATGGATGCGAAGTTTGAAATCTATGCCAGCGGGATTTCTAACATTTAGAGAATGGCCCAGAAAATGCAATGTTCCAGAGTTTATCTGTTTTTTAACATTTAATCCGTATGTGCTGTGGGATATTTCCATTTTACACGGTAATGCGGTCCAGGAATAAAGATTTTTGCGATCACCTAAAAACTCCTGTTCGTTGACCATCGTGATATAGATTACAATAGTTACCTTTAAGGAATTTCTGTCAAATTTGGCAAGATTTATCTTGTCCAGAATTTTGGGGCAATTATTTTTCCATATAGCTTCGGGGTAATATTCTTTGTTGTTTTTATTATCATAGAGAAGTATTTCCGAGGTGCCCAATTTTCCGTATTTAGTCATCAATGGAGCTGTTACTGCATCAGCTGATTTTGAGTTCAGAAAAGCTGGAGAACTAAGCATACTACAGTCTGTAATTCTATCTTTTCCATCTCTATCTTTCCTTCTGAGATGAAAGAAAAATTTACTGGATGTAAGAGCGCCATAGAATTGAAAGAAATCAGCCCGTTCAAGTGCAAATGGTGGCGGCGAATAATCATCGTAAATTATTTTGTCAATGTTGATAAATTGTGCTTGGAAACGGCAATGGTGATTCTTCTGTTGATCGGTAATTGGTCAAACATAATAAACTATTGGTTATTTTCTTGAAGTATGCTATAATTATCAGGCGCGAATGGAGGAAAAATATAAGCTATGAATCACATCTTGCATAAATTGTGTTGTTTTTTCTGCTTTTTTTTGTTGCCGTTACCATCTCACAGCGCATCAGCGCCATTTACTGACATCGATAAGCTCATTGCGGTACTCGTCGATTCGCTGGTTTCACCAATCCCGCACGGTGCGAGAGTGAAAATCGGGGTGCTTCCATTCGTATCGGGTGAAAAGGGTTTACTTGAAGAAGCCGGCAGTGAGGGGCGCGCCATCGCGGAGAAAATCATCATTGCCCTGGTCGGGCATCCAGGGCGTTACTCGGTAGTCGACCGTCTTGATTACCAAAAGGCACTTGGCGAGATAGCGCTTTCTCAGACCGGTGTAACCGAAACGACCATTGAAATAGAGCTCGGTAGGTTTATGACCGCCGATTACCTGATATCCGGTACGATATCTGCGGTCATGGGACAAAGCGCGATACGCGCAAAGATGGTGAAGGTAGAAAGCGGAGAAATCGTTTCGGCTTCGCAGTCGGTTATCGGCACTTCGGTTCTTTCACAGGCGGCCACCGAGCTTTTCAGCGAACAGCAGTCTGTACTCAGCTATACTTTCCGCAGTGCCGTCGTGCCGGGCTGGGGCCAGTTCTACGCACAGCAACCGGTTCGCGGAGCAATAAGTTTTGTTCTTGGCATCGGTGGCGCCAGCGTATCGGTGTATTCCTGGGTAAGCACAGCAAACCGGAAAAATGAGCGGGATGAATTCTCGGAGTTTGTCAATACCAATTCCGGGCGGAGCAGGCTTGAAGATATGTCTGGGTATGCTATAGGGACCGATGGTTTTATCCGATGGTTTGGCGCGGAAAAAGGCCGTTACCATGACGAATACCAGAAAATGCTGACCACGGCAAAAATCGCTACCGCCGCCACCGCCGGCGTCTGGATACTTAACATGATAGACGCTTCGTTTGCCGGCAGGCAGAAACGGCGCGCGATACAACTTTATTTTTCCGCCACGCTTGAGGCTGTCGGTACAGGTTTAACATATACCTATTAAGCAAACTTCCAAAGGAGCCCCAAAAAAATGACTCATCACCAAAACCATCTGATTGTTTGTGCATTGGCATTATTAATGTCATGCACCGAATCGCCTACCACCAACAATCCCTTCGATGATGATGCCAGTGATGAAACGCAGGTTCGTGGCAGTGTCAGCGGCTCGGTAGTCGATCGGGACGGGACAGCTATATCGGGAGTCAATGTGGCACTGCTTAACGACAGCATCGTTACCGGCGGTTTCAGCACGACCAGCAATACCAGCGGCAGCTTCCGCGTCCCCGACGTACTTCGGGGAACTTACGTCATGACCTTCACCAAGGCCGATTACCGAGACACCTCGTTTACGATCAGTCTTACTATCGGTGAGCACAAAACGTTGGCAGCGCCTGTGCGTATGATATTTCAGCCGTTGATTGCCCGCGATATTAACGGCAATCTGCTCGGAGATGTTTCTAAGGTTGACAGCGTAACCGCTGTGTTGACCGGCGACGGCATCGATTCGACAGCCCCACAGGTAAAGAAACTCTCGTGGCTGCCCATCAGCAAGCGCTTCACCGGAGCGATCTACACGCCCCAAGACGGTATAGTGTGGAATGTTGCGGTCAAGGTGTATGCGGGTGGCCGCATGACCGGTTATGCATCAGTACCATTTGATGCTGGTGCGGCGAATGTGGTAATACCTGATTTTGACGCAAATAACGCGAAACCGCGAATTACGATCAGCGCTCCTGCGCAGGATACCGCGTTCTGGGGCAGCAGCACGGCGGTAAAGTTCAGTACCACAGTCGCCGATACATTCGGTGGAAATATCGTAGCGATCAGATGGGATGTTGACGGCAACGGGCAGTGGGACACAGTCCTCACCTCTGACTTCGGCACCGCGATCAGCCGCATAATTTCTTCCGGTCATTACAGCGCAGTTGTCCAAGCAGAAGATAATGATGGCAATGTCTCACGGGACACTACTTATTATACGGTGGCTCAGGTGCACGCTGTTGCGGCGGGCTGGGACCACTCCCAGATCCTGCTTGAAAACGGCACACTGTACGTGGCGGGATACCGCATAGGTGATTTCGTGCCGGGACGCTACCAATATTTTACCCATATTATGGATAATGTAAAGGAGGCTCGCTCAGGAGGATATTCATCGGCCGCGCTCAAAAAAGACGGCAGTGTGTGGGCCTGGGGGCTCAACGACAACTATCAACTGGGTACAGGCGACAACGAGAGCCGTACCACACCGGTGATGATCGCCCAGAATGCTCTGGATGTGCTCATTGATCGTAACTATATTCTGGTGCTTAAGAACGACAACACCCTGTGGCATTGTGGTAAGGCAATTAGTGGTTTTTCCGGAGAGTCACCCACATTAAAGCAGGTAAAAGACGGCATCAGTGCCATCCGGGGCAGACTTCTGACCGTCCTCAATGATAGTTCCGTCCTCTTTTACAATATGACCAGAACCGACAGCGTAGCCACGATTTCAAGCGCCCACGGTGCGTTTGTTGACGCGTTTTCGGCGGAGTCATTCTTTTCACTGTATAACGGGACACCGATCAATACGCTCAGTATGTATTCCCCCAACGAGCTCGGCCAGATGACCAATAGCTTGATACTAGACAATGTAACAGCCTATGCATTTAACGGTTTAAGTATGCCCTACTTCCTTTTTGTTAAAGTAGACGGTTCGCTGTGGGGCAGCGGTGCCAACTGCGGTCGTTTTGGTGATCCCACTGTGGGATCCAACGAACTGAAGAGCCACAGCATTGATCAAGCAACGTACCGAATTCTTAGCGGCGATGCTTCGCAGGTAGCGTGCGGCGATATGCACAGTCTGCTTGTCAAGATCGACGGCAGCCTGTGGGTAACCGGAGGAAACAATCAGTACAACCAACTCGGTATCAGCGGAGAATCCAAGGTATGGAAGCGGGTTGACGTGCTGAAATAACACAATGGCGCCACAAATTATCAGGGCCTGTCGATAGCATCTCTGTGCCCATTCGAGAACGCTTGGTATCGCTAGATCCTTTGCTGATCCGGTCGTGCGATCCATGGCTCGGATGGTTATCGACAGGAATGATTGGTATGCTCCCTTTATCTATACTTTCGGAAAATTGCCAAAGAATCGCCTGAATACTTTGAGACAGACGGCCTGATTTTACACGTTGCAGCACTTGGTTTTCCATGAACTGAAAATACTGGATCGATTGCAGGCTGAAACTACCAGTTGCTGCGATATTCAAGCTACACCACATATACTCTCTCGGATTGAGGAACTGATGAAATTCCCGGTATATTGAGTTGAAATGCTATTTCATGCCCTTTCTCGAATTTTGTATCCAATCCTTTTTGCATTTTAAAATCATTATCATAATAGGAAAGATCGATGTTCGCCGCAAAAAAGGAGCTTTCTGAATTACCACTGACATGGGGGTTTGCATATAGGTGTTTACTGAAATTATCATTAGATTTTCCCCAGGATAACAGTTCCTTAAGATCCTTCTGAAGTTGAGAAGATTCACCAATGTCTATTTCAGATATCTCGTTTTCAAGAAGACCTGTTATCTGATTTACAGATGAATGGTGGATGCGAAGTTTGAAATCTATGCCAGCGGGATTTCTAACATTTAGAGAATGGCCCAGAAAATGCAATGTTCCAGAGTTTATCTGTTTTTTAACATTTAATCCGTATGTGCTGTGG
>JAAYYB010000309.1 GCA_012515615.1 Fibrobacter sp. | reverse complement strand
GATTCCGGAGCAGCCGGAGAAAAACTGAACGAGCTTGTCAGAATGACAAATTCCTGATGAACTGCCTCTGGCCTGTTACTCCGCCATTCCGGCGAAAGCAGGAAGCCATCTTCTCCTACACCACTATTTCCTGGATGCCGTTCTTCAACGGCATGACGATCCGTGGCAGTATTGCTGAAAAAGTCACTTGTGTCCTCTCAAGCAGCAGAATACCACCCAAATAAAAAGGCGTGTTACTTTTTTACAAGTGACACGCCTGAGAATCATACCAGACCTGTTTTATCACACTTTACTGTAAAGCATTCTGGCCATAATAACCCCATCAATTCCCCTTATCTTACCAAGGAGATCATCACTTACCGCCCCTTCGATATCGATGATATTATAAGCATAATCGTTCTTATGTCTGTTAATCATACCGGCGATATTGATCTTTTCTCCGGCAAGAAGTGATGTAATCTGACCGACCATGTTGGGCACGTTTTTGTTTGCGATTATGATACGTGTCGTGCCCATGGCGTCGAGTTCGCAGTCAGGAAAATTGACCGAGTTCTTGATATTTCCGTACTCCAGAAAATTTTTAATCTGGTTGACAGCCATTATCGCGCAGTTATCCTCGGCTTCAGGCGTAGATGCGCCGAGGTGGGGAATCGCAATAACCTTGTCAAGTTTAAGAAGCTCCTCATCCGGGAAGTCGGTAACATAACTTGATACTGTACCGTTTGCAAGAGCGTCTTTAAGATCATCATTGTTTACCAGGCCGCCTCTGGCGAAGTTAAGCAGGCGTACACCCTTTTTCATGATAGCAAAACGTTCCCTGTTAAGCATACCCCTGGTCTTGTCGCTGAGCGGCAAATGTAAAGTGATGTAATCGGATTCTGCCAAAAGGCTCTCAAGTCCTCTGGCTCTCTTTACATTTCGGCTCAGTCCCCAGGCCGCTTCAATGGAGATAAACGGATCATACCCTGAAACCTGCATCCCAAGCTCCACAGCATCATTGGCCACCATCACACCAATTGCGCCAAGCCCGATAATTCCCAGCCGTTTCCCTTTGATCTCAGGTCCCTCAAAATCAGACTTGCCCTTCTCTATAAGCTTAGGGACCTCATCCCCTCTGCCGACAAGGCTTTTTGCCCACTGTATTCCGGGGAAAATCCTGCGTGAGGAAAGAAGAAGACTTGCGATAACCAGTTCCTTTACGCCATTTGCATTTGCACCCGGCGTATTGAACACAATAATGCCCTTTTCTGAGCACTTGTCAACAGGAATATTATTGACTCCGGCACCAGCGCGCGCAATAGCCTTCACAGATGCAGGGATGTCCATATCAAGCATGCTGAAACTTCTCACCACCACCGCGTCGGGATTGAGAATCTCGGATGCCACCTCATAGTCCTCCCTGGGGAAAAGCTCAATGCCCAGAGTGGAAATTTTATTAAGAGTCTGAATCTTGTACATTTTTTTCTCCTGTTCAAGCATGCTCTGTTTCGAATTTTTTCATAAAATCAACCAGTTTACGCACACCCTCAACTGGCATCGCATTATAAATACTCGCCCTCATTCCACCAACACTACGGTGCCCTTTCAGGTTTATAAATCCTGCAGCTGTTGCTTTCTTGATGAATTCCTCATTGAGCTGCTCGCTGGAAGCAACAAAAGGGATGTTCATCAATGAACGGTATGGTTTTTCTACGGTTCCTTTGAAAAGTCTGGAATTGTCGAGATAATCATAAAGAATAGCCGCTTTCTCCCTGTTTATTTTTTCCATCTCTGCCACACCACCCATCTTCATTACCCACTCAATAACCAGCTTGGAAATGTAGATGCTGTAACAGGGAGGAGTGTTATAGAGGGACTGATTCTCCGCATGAATATTATAATCAAGCATAACAGGAGTGATACCCATCGCCTTGCCCAGAAGGTCTTTTCTGATAATAACTAGTGTCAGTCCGGCTGGACCGATATTTTTCTGGGCCCCAGCATAAATAAGGGCAAACTTCTTTATATCATAGACTTCCGAGAGAATGTTGGAAGACATGTCAGCAACCAGAGGAAGATCCCCGGTATCGGGAATTGTGTCGTATTTTGTCCCGAAAATCGTGTTATTTGTGGTTATATGAGCATAAGAGGCTGTCTGGTCAAACATGCTTTTGTCCAGCCTGGGAATGTAAGAGAAATTTTTATCCTCAGATGTAGCCACGACTCTTACTGTTCCATACTTTTTAGCTTCCGATATCGCCTTTTTGGACCACATGCCGGTATTTACATAGTCGGCCTTTTTCTTTTCACCAAACAGATTAAGAGGAATCATCGAGAACTGCAGCGACGCGCCGCCCTGAAGAAAGAGCACGGCATAGTCCGACGGAATACCCATCGCTTCCCTGAAAAGGGCTTCTGCATCATTGATTATCTTCTCGTAGACCTTTGACCTGTGGCTCATCTCCATCACAGACTGTCCGGATCCCGCATAGTCAAGCATCTCCAGAGAAGCCTGCTGAAGAACCGGTTCAGGAAGCATCGAGGGGCCAGCAGAAAAATTGTACACTCTTGCCATAACAAATCTCCTTCAATCAGGTATTTATTTCATCCCGAACCCTCACCTGTGCGGAGAGGATCCGAAGCTCTGCCATCATGTCCATGTTGCGAATAAAAACACCTTCAACAGTGGGGTTTATCAAACCGGGAGCAAAATTAACAATCCCCCTCACCCCTCCATCTATGAGCCTCCCGGCAACTTCCTGAAGACTTGCCGCCGGAACAGCTATGATCCCTAGTGTAATTCCCAAAGCTCTCACCATCTCTGTAATCTGGTAAGCAGGAAAAACACTGACAGTCGTCTTTATAGTCTCAAGTTTGTTAATGTTGGAATCAAATCCGGCAATGACCCTGAATTCCCCTCCCGGAAAACTCGAGCGTTGCAGAATCGCACTGCCCAGACGACCCAGCCCCACAAGGCAGGCCTTCTTCTGCTCGGCAAACCCGAACCGCTCCCCTATAAGCTCCTTAAGCCTGCTCACCTCATAGCCGGCTCCGATCCCCCCGGCTATCCCAAGGTAACTTATATCCTTGCGCACACTATGAGCGCTTATCCCCAGTCTGCGCTCCAGCTCAGAGGAGGAGATCCGCTTTTGACCATCCTTCTCCAGACTGAGGAGAAACTGGTAAACGGAACATAGACGGGTTATTGCTGGAAGAGGTATATTATTATTCATAGTTTGTGATTTTTTTCACAACTAATATACACCAAAGGCAACAAAATGGCAAGCAAATTCTATCGACACCACAAAAAAAATTGCTTTTAACTTATATTTGAGAATTTTTTCACAGCCAATTGTCTGTGTTTGCTCTTTTTTCCCCTTTACACGCTCTTTCCCGTTTATTATATCCTCCTTATAACACCTGACTTATGTCCCGGGGGATGGGCGAATTGCACTTCATCCCTTCCCGTATGCAAAAGTCAGGTAGTATCTTTTTTCCTTTCCGGATTTTCTATAATGACTATAGATATTGCAGAAGTTAAGAGAAGACTACAGGCTCTGCTCAATGATCAGAATCTTGTAAATGATTATGTGCGCAAGTTCGGTCCATCAATTGACATAAAAAATATAAGAACAGTCCGCGAGTCCAGGGCTCAGGGCTCAGGCGGCAAAGAAGAAGGCAAAAAGAAGGAAGATCCCATTTATGAGTTAAAGGTTACCTGCCCCGCCTGCAGGCAAAGGGATATCGTTTCTTATGAAATGAAGTCAAAGAGCCAGTCGGTAGCGATGAGCAAGTTTCTGGTTCCCATTTATACCGGCACAACCCGATTCGCCACTGTAAACTACACGCTTTTAGCACCCGCGGTCTGCCCCAGATGTTTATTTGCCTCACCCGATAAAAAAGATTTTATCCGCAAAGATGCCGCGGGAGGTGAGGCCAGGAGCCTGATTCCGGGAAATGTAATAATGGCCCTGCAGGAGAGAATTGATGAACGTAAATCACTCCTGAGACCCGGCACCGATCCCAAAAGTTACTTCAAACGTCCAAGGTCCAATGAGGCTGCTATTGAGGCTTACAACCTTGCTCTGGCCCGGGCAAAGGTTGAGGCGTATTATGATCAGCCCTATTCCCACTTTAAAATGGGTGCCTACAACCTGCGGATCGCAAAGATTCTAAAGGATATGAAACAGGATAACACAGAAGCGCTCAATATGGCAATCATGTCTCTGGAAGATGCATTTAAAAGCTCTAACTGCCCTTCTGAAGAACTGGAAATGCAGACGATCTACCTTCTTGTAGCACTATACCTTAAAATTGGCGACCAGAAAAAAGCCTCTACATACATCAATGTCTTTCAGAATCTCCACGGTCAGCGTCTTATTGAAATGAAAGAAGATCCATCTCTCAAAGCCAACACCATTACAAAATGGCGGGACAAGGCTAAGTATATCTGGGAAGACAGGGACGAGCCGGATCTGTTCAAGAATGATTAAAGTGTACCTTAAAGTATTTATTCTTAAAGGCCTGAAACCGCTCACCCGGAGTTGGCTTTGGGACTTCTCTCCACACCCTTGACCATCCAGGATTGATTGCATACATCTCACGGTTAGACAGCGCTAACCATGAACGTGTAAGGGTCACATCGATGAAAAGCCAGGTAATTTAAGGATATAAAGCTTGTGCTGCAACTACCCTACTTCAAGTTGTGCCTGGGCATCCACTACATCCCGGTTGATCAACAGGAGTGCCTCATGAAACCTGTCCGAAAGGTAGGTATCGGGCACTCTGTCCCGAAGAGTGCGTAAAAGCTGGATAGTCATACGAAGCACCCTGACCAGGTCACCTTCAGGAACTCCGAAATCAGCCAGTTCTTTTAGCGAACATCCATTTGCCCACGAGAGAACCGGAGCTGCCAGGGAGAAATCCATCTCTCTTATCGGCATGCTGATCAGGTGTTTTATCTCTTTCATGCGAAGGCGGTGAATCACCTTTTCGGCATCAAAGCGCAGGCGCACCGATGAAACCGGAGCTGCTCTTCTGGAGCGGCTCTCCTCTGTAATAAGCGCAGAGAGAAGTACCGGAATCTGCTGAACAGAGACTCCTTCGAAACTTCTTGTATAGTAGAGTTCTGCAGCCTGAATCTCGTAACCGCTGACACCGGCCGCCAGTTTTCCCTTATCTGTAAGAGATGTGCCTTCAAGAAAACCAGTATCCTTAAGAAACCGGATGCGGTTTTCGATCTGGCCCTCCTCTTTGCGGTAAGCCTTGGACATAGCGAAGACGCCTTTACGGAAATTGTGAAAGCTTTTCCGGAATATCTCGAATGCGTCCTCACCGAATTGACTGTAGATATTAAGAATAGTGGAATAGCCGGCATAGAAGCGACTGTTGATTCTCTCGTTTTGCCCGTAAAGGAGCCTTTCGAGATGTCGGGGTTCGCTTGCCTCAGGAACTATCTGCGAATAGACAAACCCCACTTCATCCATGCCCCGCCGTCCGGCCCGTCCGGCCATCTGGTTGTACTCCCGGGTCATCAGATAGTTAAACTCCACCCCGTCAAACTTCTCCAGCTCATCAAAGATGACGGCACTGGCCGGCATATTGACGCCAAGCGCAAATGTTTCTGTGCAGAAAAGAAGCTTGATCAGGCCTTCAGTAAAGAGACGCTCGACAATTTCCTTAGCTGCAGGGAGAATTCCAGCATGGTGGAACCCTGTGCCCGATTCCCAGAGATTGCGTAGGTATGGAAGCCTGTCATAGTCACTCAAGCTGTACTGAGCAACCAGTTCATCAACCATCTTTCGGGACTTCTGCCTCTCATCCTCACTGAGCAGATCAAGTTCACAGTGCTGTTCAGCATTATACTCACACGCTCTGCGGTTAAAACAGAAATAGAGGACCGGAACCTGCCCCTGCTGCAGCACATATTCTATAATGCGTTTAGAAGATGGTTTACGGCGAAGAAACTTCTTGCGTTCAGCAGGATTGTTGCGGTATTTACGGGCGATACTCTTTATATTCATCATCCCGAATTTGGGACTGAAAAACGCGTGACGAAGCGGTACCGGACGGTGGTTCTCTTCGATAACCGTAAATTCTGTGCCTCTTATCGCACCCATCCATTGTGCAAGTTCCTGAATATTGGGCACTGTGGCGCTCAGACACATAAAACGGATCTCCCGCGGGGCAAGGATTATGCTCTCCTCCCAGACTGTTCCCCTTTCAGGGTCATCGAGATAGTGGATCTCATCAAAAACAACGTAGTATATATCTGCAAGGCGGCGGGAATCCTCCAGAATCAGATTACGGAAAATCTCCGTAGTCATTATCAGCAGTTTGGCATCGGGATTAAGAGTCACATCCCCGGTCTGAATTCCGACAATCTCATCTCCGAAACGTTTCTTGAAATCACGGTATTTCTGGTTGGAGAGAGCCTTTATGGGGGCGGTGTAGATGACTCTTTTATTTTTCTCCAGAGATATGTCTACTGCATACTCCGCAATCAGGGTCTTGCCGCATCCTGTGGGAGCTGCAACGATAAGGGAATCACCCCTGTTGATTGCCTCAACGGCCTTTACCTGGAACGAATCAAGCTCAAGATTCTGATAACGCACCCCAAATCTCCGGTTTATATTTAGATGCGTATAAAATAGATTAAACTGGAATTAAGTAGTATGAATAGTTTTGTTAAGCCCTGAATACCTTGCACTGAAAGAGCAAAGGTTATAAGATTTAAAAGTATATATCGTATGTAAAACGATCGGATACCAACATTGAACCCTTCAGTCGACTCAAATCTCCAGAAATCAAAGCACAAGCTGGTAATAGCCGTTGACTCTTACTGGCCCCAAAAAGGCGGTGTCGAAAAAGCGGCTCAATCTCTGGCCTCAAGCCTTAAAGAGCAGTTTTCAATAAAAATCATAACTCACCGGATTTCACACAACAGCACACTGTACAGTACATATACCTCCCTGAAAAAACAGAGTACGATAGACCCCGCCGGCAACGAAATTACTCTTTTAGATTCCTCATGTGCCGGGAGACTCGAGCTTCTGCCACTGATACTCTGGAATCTGCCCGGGGTAAAGAGAAACGCTCCCCGCTTTGATTACCTCTACAAATTCTATAGAACAGTTTTTAAGAAACGTCTCAAAAACTTATTGTCCGATGCCAATGTTGTCCATTGCTTCTCAACGGGATATCTGGCCAGATGTGTCACAGAAGTCTGTATTGATCAGAAAATTTCATTTGTCCATTCGCCATTTGTACATTTCGGTCGATGGGGTGATTCTCCGGCGCAGCTTGATTCCTATTCCAAAGCCGGAGCGATTTTCTGTCCTACAGTTTTTTTCCGTAACAAGCTGATGTCTCATTATAAAGACAGTACTTCCATAAAGACAGAAATTATCCCGCCCATAATCTCCGAACCCTGTGCATCATCATTTGAAAAAGAACCGGTGCAGGGAAGATTTGTCCTCTTTCTTGGACGCAGAGAGTCACATAAGGGTTTGAATGCGCTTCTGGATGCATTCGAAGGGATAAAAGAAAATGTAAAACTTGTCATTGCAGGGCCTGGCGCAACTGCCGGATCTCTCCATGAAAATGTCGTCGATCTTGGAGAAGTAGACGACAATACCAGGGACTGGCTTTTTTCCAGATGCGACCTTCTCTGTCTGCCGTCAATGGATGAAACATTCGGGATTGTATACACTGAGGCGATGAGCTGCGGAAAGCCGGTGGTTGCCTGGGATATTCCGCCTGTAAATGAAATCGTTCAAGACGGGATTTCAGGAATCCTTGTTGAACCTCAGAATACAGTGGCTCTGAGATCCGCGCTTGAAAAACTACTCTCAAATGTTACTACATGTGCAAGCATGGGCCGCGCTGCGCATGACCGGTTCAACAATTATTTCTCAGCAGGCAAGATAGTAAAAGAGCATCACAGGGTGTATAGAAACCTGACAGGGACTAATTTGACCGGGTCTGAAGAATAAAAGCCTGACCGTCTTCTCCATCATTCCGTCGAAAGCCGGAAACCATCTTACCCCGAATCGGGGTCTACATTTTTTTCTTTCCGTTTTCACAACCGTGGCGAAATCTTTATGTAATTTTAATAATAAAGTGTACAATCTATATTATTGGTAAGATCTTTCCGGAGGCAGAATGAAAAAGCCAAATCCACTCACTCTTCTTTTCCTCATTCTGTCAAATATCACACTTACCTCTGTCTTTGCCCAGAACGGCAATATCACCTACACCCTTTATCGTGAATCCACACCGACTCAGGACCAGCAGGATGCCTATTCAAGAATCAAAACAGCAATGGATTCAGCTATCGGCTACTATAACAGATATACTGGAATCACAAAACATCTCAATGTCTACTACAACACCGGAGTGCCTACTGCACAGGCCAATTTCGACGGCACAATAAGTTTCGGTCAATCCAGATCGTATATGGTGGTAATCACTGCGATGCATGAGATGGCACACACAATCGGAGCCGGTACAACAACAGAGTACAGGAACCTTATCCAGAACGGTGTATTTACCGGCCAGAATGCAACAGAGATGCTTCGTGAGATAACCGGTGATCCTACCGCACAACTCAAGGGTGACAATCAGCACTTCTGGCCTTACGGCCTCAACTACGCATCTGAGGTGAGCTCTCAGCAGGATCTTATCAACCATTGCAGAATAGTTGACGCCATCTACAAGGATCTTTTCCACGAAGAGTTTTTCAGAGAGTGCCGTTTACGGTCAATATCTGAAGGAACATGTATGACCGTTGCCGATGGAAACACTCTTAGACTTGGCAACTGCAGTGACCCGGCTTCACTGATCAGGATGATCGCTCTGAATGGGGAAAACCTTTTCAGGCTCGAATTCGGCAATCAGGTGCTCGATATTCCAAACGAATCTAAAGATGCCGGAATCACAGTCGGGCTCTACAACTGGAACGGCGGAGCTCACCAGCGTACGGTCTTTGAATTTCAGACAACTGCGGGTGATACTCTGGCGCGCATAAAGATGTCACACAGCGGACTCTATCTTCGTGCCGGTGAAGACAGAGTCATTCAGGACCTGGGGACATCTTCACAAGAGAGCCTGTACTGGGAGCTGTTGGATGATAAGGTAAATAGTGTATCCAGAAATGAATCGGTAAAGCAAAGCGGAGATCTCTTCACGATAACCGGTGAAAGATTAACTCTCAATAGAGATGTTTCCGGCAACTCCCCCCTCACACTCAGAGTTACTGACCTGCGGGGCCGAACCGTAAAATCAATATCAGGCAGTGCGCAGAATATGTCAATCAATACATCAAACTTCGCCGGTGGCGTCTACCTGGTTCATGTCAGTTCAAAGGGTTATGCAGCCGGGAAAGTCTTTAACAAAAGATAAGGCTTTCTGAAATTGCGGGCTACAGTCAATAATAGAGGAAAATTATGAATAAAACGATGATCACGGGATATGCTTTTATTTTCATTCTGCAGGTTTTCACAGGATTGACATTAGCAGTTAGCATTGATTCAACCCCTGATGTGCAATTCGGCTTTGGTGATATGACTTGCCCCGCAGTGATCTCTCCTGACGGGAAATACTTTCTGACAGGATCATTTGATGCCAGGGCGCGTTTGTGGGATGCTGAAACCGGAGCTCTGCTCAGAACATTTACAGGCCATAACGCCAGGATAAGCGCCCTTGCATTTTCTCCGGATGGCAAATTCATACTGACCGCCACCCAGGACAACGACTCAAAAGCTATCTGGAAAAATACCGACGACAATAGTGTCCGGTTGTGGAACACGAAAACGGGTGAATGCCTCGGAATCTTTTTAAAGGGATACTTCCTCGGTTTTAACAATGTTTCGTTTTCTCCGGATGGATTAACTATCGGGGCCGCTACCGATTATGGACATGCAGTACTCTATGACCTCTCTGGTGATTCAACCAGGTGCGATCTAAGGCTTGGAAGTGAAGATATAAACGCAATTACATTTTCATCTGACAGCACATCATTTTTGACCGGTTCATCAGACTCCACAGTTTACCTGGTGGATGCAGCCTCATGCGAAAGTTATTGGAAAATTAACATTGGAGACAGCTATATCAAATCGGTTGCATTCAGCAATGATGCTTCAATGTTTCTTACAACATCCTACGATGCCAGAGTTCGCCTGTACAATACCGAAGAGAAAAAACTTCTCAAACAATTCAGGGGATTCTACAGCACTGTTGGTTCCGCCGTATTCTCTGCCGATACCAGATCTATTCTGTCCTGCGGCCGGTACGGAAGATATGGGGATTCATTTGTTGCCGCTCTTCTGTGGGATATTGCCACAGGAGATACAATAAGAACTTTCAGAGGGCATACATCCGATATTTTGTCTGCTTTATTTCTTCCCGGTGAACAGACAATAATGACCAGTTCCAGCGATAACACCGTTCGATTCTGGAATACATCTTCGGGTTTATCCCTGAGGACATTTAATGTTGGAACGAAAGCGGTAGACGCATTTGAGATCTCTCCTGATGGTTCAATCCTGGCAAGCGCTCATGGCGGAGAAAGGGAGCTGTTCTTGTGGGATGTAAACTCAGCTTTGCCTTTGAGATCGTTTGAAGGTCATACGGGTTCCATTCAGGCTGTTTCCTATTCCCCCGATGGCGCAACCATCCTGACCGGTTCCTACGACAGCACCGCGCGACTCTGGGATACAAAAACCGGTGAATGTATCAGGGTATTCAAGGGCCACACATGGAGTGTTCTGGATGTGGAAATATCCCCGGATGGAAAACATTGTGTCACTGTTTCATCGGACAAAACAGCGAAACTATGGAACATTTCAAGTGGTGAGTGTATCAGAACCATTACTGGACATACCGCGACAATCCGTACCGTCGCCTTCTCCCATGATGGATCAACAATCGCAACAGCAGGCTACCAGGACTCTATTCACTTGTGGAACACTGCTACAGGCGCATGTATCAAAAAGATCAAAGAACTTGACAACAATATAGTCTCAATCGCCTTTTCTCCTGACGATTCAAAAATACTCACAGGTACTTACAGCGACACTGCCCGTCTCTGGGATGTTGCAACAGGAACATGTGTTCAGAAATACTGTATAGACGACAGCCTCAATAATGCCGTTTTTTCCGTTGCCTTCTCTCCGGACGGCAAGACGATCCTGACCGGGATGATGGAGAAAACTGTCCGGCTGTGGAACACATCAACGGCTCAATGTATCAGGGAATTCTTCGGCCACAAGGCGTCGATTAAAGATGTCGCATTTACACCCGATGGAAAGTCGGTGATCTCAGGATCCAGCGACGGAACGATGCTTCTCTATGACATTTCTAATATATCAAGTAACGTGACCGGGAACAAAACGGTATATAGGGCCCCAAGTTACCGGCTTGGAATAAAGAACAGGAATTTGCTGTTTTTCGTCAAACCGTCTGTACATTTTCCGGTTACGATTTCGTTGTATCAGGTTTCAGGCCGTAAAGTATTTGAAAAAACGATCCCTGATTTTTCACACGGTACAATTTCGGTTCCTCTTGACAAACCGCTTCAGGCAGGTATCTATAATTACCGCGTCTCAAACACTGAAAGCAGGAGAGAAAGGCTGGCATCGGGAACTGTCGTTCTTTATTAAAATTCAATCGGAAATGATGAGCCTTGTTGCTGTAACATCGTAAATGATATCACCGGGTTCATACCTTTTGATCTCTCTGATGCCGGTATGGGATAAACAGATGCACAGGAACAAAATATTTCCCAGTGGCTTCGGTTCCGTTGTCACCTGGTTTTCAAACCGAAATCACCATCCGGTTCCAGACCTAGTTTCGTAGAGATATCAAACACTTTAAAAGGTGAAGCGATAGAGCTGTAAAAGACCCGGTCCTGCAGCTGCGGTATGGTAGTCCCAAAAAGTGCATTCAAAACCATCGGGTAGGTGTTAATCGCGGTCATAGTATCACTAATACATACCTGCCGCCCCGGGATTCGCAATGCATTCAAAATTCCGTGCCGTTGTTTAAGTACAGCCGTATCAGGATATTCCTCCTGCGGCCATTGTGCGAATTCGCCATGATCCGATTGGAGGATAATCACGCAATTACTGTCGGCTGCAATCATCCGTGAAATCGTTTGAGCCACGATTGAATCGAGAAACATGACTTCATTTCTACTGGCTTCAATAAATTTGCCAGTGTCGCCAGATGGATTCTCCAGATAGTGCGGTCCCTGCTGAAGCTCCTCCCCGTTCGGGCCAAAAACAATCGGCGTATGGGGAGCGACAATATGTGCAAGGACGTATTTCGGCCCTTTTTCTTTATGGGCATTGGAAAGGAAATCCAGCGCATACCTTATCCGTCGACGATGTTGTACAAAAAAGGAGACCCTGGGGAATCTCGAAGATTCCATGATAATCCTTGCCGGTGTCATCCTTACCATCCCATAATTAAATTCATCCCAGAGCATCTCCAATGCGCCTGTATTAGGTTTTAAAATGTGGTCCGCACATCCTGATACCGCACTCTCAAATCCGTTTTCAGTAAGATAGACCTGGTATCCCTTTTTTTGAAGGAATCGCATAACAAGCGCTTCGGCCCTTAATCCGTAGGCATACTGTCTGTTTGATGCGCATTCCTTATCGTTACCCGGGAAATTATCATGTATGTAAGAAAAATTCAGAGTTGCGGGTATCGAAAGATCCGTATGGGCATAATTTGACCAACTGTACCGCGGCACTACAAACCCATGATCTTTCAAGAATCCGATAAACCTGCTGTTGTCATGGTTAAAATATTCCTGTAATATATCGGTCCTTGGATGCGCATCAAGGATGATATGATAAATGTCGGGAGTGACACTTGACGATGCCGTCATTTCAGCGTTTTCTAAAAGCTCGGACAATCTTTCATCCTGTCGTGGTAAATCGTTTTTGCCGTCGCTGCCTTTTTCAAAAGCAAGCGTTCCCAGAGAAATGATAATGGCAACCACGACTGTCGTCTGTATCATCTTTGAACAGACCAGTTCAATTCCCGGCATCCGTTTTAGGATGACAAAAAGAGCCCCATTCAGGATAACAAACAGGCAGCAATACAGCTTACGGTAACCAATGGAAAACAGGTCTCCAAAGCTGATACTCAACGGATGCATAAGGGCTGCCATATCGCCATAGCTGAAAAAGAACAGCAGATTTATTGCTATGATTAACGCCGATTTTTCGTGACGTTTAGTAAAGGTCAACGACACCATCCAGAGCGCTACGCAAACGATGGCGATAATTATCGCCGGGGGAATCATCACCGAAAGTGGAAACCGGCCATAGTTACGGGAATAGAGAAAAATCGGCGGGAATACCGATGCCAGTACGATAAGAAGGAGCGAGCGGCCAAATCGCCTGTTTTTCAATAACGACAACGGCTGATAGACATTTTGATTTTTCGAGCCGGGCATTGATCCATCAGGAAGCATCTTTACGTCCGGTAATCTTATAAACGTTTCTGCATAATATTTTTTCCTTCAGCTTAACTATAAAGTTACTATTACGTACAAAAATTGTCAGCATAGAAATCATAATACGCCCATTTGGGGGAATGTGACTTTGCGAGGGGGGGAGATGATTTAATTGCTTGCCCCACCCCTCTATTTCATTGATCAAATTGCGCAGAAAATTCAGGGAGTATTCCTCAAAAGTGTCTGTGGGTTTACTTTACAATAATCTTCAAGGATCTGCCGCCATTTTTTACCAGGTACATTCCATGATTTAAACCTGCCAAATTGATCCGGGATGTTCCCTGGACAATTTCTGATTTACGAATGGTACGACCGGAAAGATTTACGAGGTAAATATCCTCAGTGCTATTTGAAACAACCATATTTCCCCTGCGGTAAATCTGACAGGGAATGTCCAAATGCCTGATGGAGTGCTTTATAGAGCTTGTACCTGCAGGTTCACCATAGATAAGTCCTCTTCCGACAGTGCTCATGTAAACACGGCCATAAGCATTAAAATCACCAACTACAAAGTTCCCGTTCCCGGGACCGCCAAACTGGTGACTGTCATCATTGATCCGCTCCCATGAGGCTCCTTTGTCGATGGAACGGTAAATACCGATCGGGCCGTTGTTTGCAGCACCCCACATGTAAAGAGCATAGTAATCCTTACCCGGGGCAGCTTTTCCGAGTCCAACCGAAACGCAGGCATTAACAGCCTCAAAGCGCACAAATGTTTCACCGCCATCCTCTGTAAGGGCAAGTCCGTTACGGCTGTAACCGCCGGGTTGCCATAATTGATTCTGATCAAGGGGAATCCACAGGTGTCCTTTTTTGCCCGGCACAGTTCTCATCATGGATGTGCTGTTCTGGTAAAGTCCCTTCTGATCATCATTGATACGAGTCTTTTTTGTAAATGATGCGCCGCCATCAGAACTGACCATGAACCATCCCTGTTGATCCAGGACATAGAGAATGTTCTTATCAAGGGGATCCGGAATGATTCTGGATGTACTTGACTGCCCATCTAAACCTGTGACAGTTGTCCAGGTCTCGCCCTTATCTGCAGAGCGGTAAACTATGTTACCGACTTCCGCACGATGAAGAATCACACTGCCGTCGGCATTAAGAACCGTATAGCCCTTACCAGCCTTGGGTGTTGGCAGTTTTGTCCATGTTTTTGCAGTATCGGTACTGTAATACATGACATCTGATTCGGTAGCAGGATTTGTAGAGTAATCATAGATATGACCGGCACGTACGAAAGTTCCATTGAGCGGACCATAACCAAGTGACACTGTAGTACCTATACGGGGTTCATGGGCCGGTGCACTTTTATAAATATCAAAATATCGTGCACCATCATAATCACCGATAGCGGTAACAAGCGGGCCCCCCGGGACACTGACAATATCAAGAGGAACCGTTTCTTCAATCCCTCTGGATACAAATTTCCAGAGTGGTGCGGCAGCACTGATATCATCTGTGCGGAAAACACCATTACCTGATACTACCCAGACTCTTTTTGTGTTAAACGGGTCAAATTCAATAGAGCCTGCCCAGTGAATTGCGTTACCATCGATCCAGGCATTACCGTTTGCATCCACATTGGGATTTGTTCCATCATTGGTGATCCATTCAGGGAAGAGGTTTTTCCAGGTGGCGCCGCCATCGGTACTCTCGAAGATGATATCACCGGCGTTGTCCTTTTTATTTGACCAGCGATACTGTGCCGAATAGCAATTGACAGTTGTCAAAATGATGTGTTCCGGGTCTGTCGGATCAATCGAAATACCACCAAATCCATGAGCCCTTCCAGGAGAACCGGTACCAAAATAAGCCGAATCTTTCGGAGTTATATTAGTCCATTCAGATGAAGCTGTTGCGTATTTCCAGACACAACCATTGCTGACACTATGAGGGCCCGGGCTATTTGAAAATGTTATATAGAGGTTTCCCTGAGACAGTGCTGCCCGCATAGCCATCATATTAGCCGGTGTGCCTGCCACCGACGTGAAACTGGCACCGCCATCGTTACTGACGTAGAGATTGCCGGTGGTTTTCGCGACTCCCATATAAATAGTTTTAGTGCCTCCGGCAGATGTCTTTCCACTTGAGGGGTCAAACATGATGAAGCTTATACCGTTGTCTGATGTTGTTGAATTGCCGCCTGTTGTTTCTGTTCCAGCAACCGGTATCCATGTTTTACCTGTATCACTGCTTTTAAAGAGTCCCTTTGTTCGACTTCCACAAAAAAGAATCGCACTGTTTTGAGGATCGACGGCGAGTTTTTCTCCAGTTTGACGCCCCATTCCATTGCCGTGTGCCTTAAAAAGGGAGGTTACATTTACCGTATCAAATGTTTTACCGTAGTCATTTGAGCGGAAAATCATGGTTTTTCCATTGCTGAAGTAATCCGTTCCGGCAAGGATATATAAACGTCGTGGATCCTGAGGATCCAGCGCGAGAGCTTCAGTACCCAGCAGTCCTACATCAAGTTGAGAGACCGCATCCATCAACGGAATCCAGCGTCCACCCAGAGAATCCCACCGGTATGCGCCACCGACATCTGTTCGGGTATAAACAAGGCCCGCCTGCAGTTTACTGGTAATTACACTGGAGACAAAGCCTCCACCTTCAAAACTGACATTTCCCCAGGTATATGATTCAGGCGCAGCCGATGGTGTTTTCATGAATACACCAAGGCATAGACAAGCAGCTACAAATAACATATTGGTTTTTCGCATTATAACCCCTTTGCTAACCGGGCCCGCATTGATCCCTCAGGTAACATCTCTACACCCGGTTCTTTTAAACGTTTCCGCACTGTATTTCTTCCTTCAGCTTAATTATAAATTAAATTTCGGGCAAAAGAGTGTTAAGAAAGCAAAAAATGCATATTTGGACAAGGGCGCTTTTTCGATAGTGGTCTGCAGGGGGATGGATGCCACTACAAAATTACAAATGCGAGACGGAATCTATTTCGTCTCTACATGATTAACAACAAAATTTCGAGATATGGAGTAGCTTCAATTGAGACTTGATTGCATTCAGCGTCCGGAGCGGGTATTATTTTACCTGAGCATCAGCGCGAATACGCCCCACCCAAGGTATTCACGCGTATATGTCGCGTAGCGGACAGGTTCAGTGTCCAATTGGGCACGGACTCCTTTTGTCATTTCATCTTTGGGATTTTCTTCAAGCCATCTGCGCATGGTAAGCCATTTTGCCGCTTCGTATCTGTCCCAACTATCCTGATCTGCCAAAACCATTTCCACAATGTCGCAGCCAAGGCGGCTAAACGAAGCAAGAAGTTCCGGAAGAGTAAGAAAATCGGCGATGGAACCTGCAAGGCAGCCCTTGGCAACTTCTTCCGACGGCGGTAACCGCAACCAGTACGGCTCGCCTATCAGTATTATCCCGCCTGAGCTTAAGCTTTGTTTTAAAAGATTGACAGTGCCGACGACCCCGCCACCTATCCATGTTGCGCCCAGGCAGGCTGTCACGCCCGCCTTTTCTTCAGAGACATAGCCCGCGGCATCGCCATGTATGAATTCAACCTGTCCGTAAACTCCAAGCTCTTCCGCGCGGAGTTTCGCCTGCTGAGTGAATAAGCTGCTCATATCAACACCGGTGCCCGTTATTTTGTAGTCGCGCGCCCAGGTGCACAGCATTTCGCCGGAACCGCTGCCAAGATCAAGGATACGGGTGCCAGGTGCCAGGCGCAGCGACGCGCCAAGCGTTGCAAGTTTTTCAGGCGTGAAAGGGTTATGAATGCGGTGAGCGCTCTCACTTATATTGAAAATCCTTGGAATATCCATTAATTAATCCTCCCAATTGCCAGGATTATGGTGGAAAACACCCGAACATCACTTTAAGAGATCCCTGCGGTCACTGCAGCTCTTTATTGACAGGGAAGATCTGATCCGCGCACCTTCCCCATTCCCCAAAGGGCTATTTACCTGTTGTAAACGTTATCGAATACGGGGCGGGCAAAGTTGAGCCAAAGTTGTCCGTAGCGCTCGAATCTATAGTCATGACATACCTCGAAAGCGGGTTGAGTGCTGGCAGGTAAATATATGCATATATGCCGCTTAGATACGCCGAAGTAGGGATCACAGGCGTATCAAGTGAATCACGAAGCGAAAAAGCATTCATCAGCGCATCATAATTCATGGCTGTATTAAAATTTATCACAATCGAACCACTGGCAGGCCTCACACCGGAACTGTTATTAGCCGGCGTCGAACTCGTCACCATCACTGGTTCGGTTGTAAAAACAGTGGTGCAGGGAGCAAATACCTTGTTTTGCGAAATATCCTGTGCCGATGAAGAAACGATGATGGTATAGGAGGTGGAACTTCTCCAGAACCCGCTCTTAGGCTTCAGAGTGAAACTGTTACCGGAATACCAGTTAAAATTAAGTTCCGTAGCAGGTGTAATGATGATCGAGTTTTCAACTGATGCATAATCAGGGGACATGGAATATGGAAAGGATATGGATGCCGTGGCCCCGAGTTCGAAATCTTTGGTACCACTGACCGGGGAGATCGATTCGATCCTGAAAGGTTCGGTTGTAAAGGTCGTGACCAGCGGGAATTCCAGTTTCTCGTTGCTTTCGCTTCTGGCCGAACTGTCCACCCTGAACGTGTAGGTAGTTTGCGTTTTAAACTTCGATAAAGGTGTAAAATAAACATCACTGACAGAGTTCCAGCGAAAATACCCTGCGGTAGCCGGGGTAACTGAAAAAGCCTTTTCTACAGATGCCTTGTTCATTGGTTGGGTAAAATACAGATGAAAGCTGGTCCCGACCGAGGTCCAATCGGATTGATCTTCAGGCGAAAAAACGGATATCAGAGAGGGAATTTTCTTCAGTGTGATATCACCAGTGTTATTGAAACCGCCGGCAATGAGCGTCTGCGTGCTCCGCCGGCTGCCATAGCCGGCAGATTTAACCTCCAGAATGCAGGAACCTGCCGTCAGGCTGTCGATAAAAAAGTAACCCTTGGCATCGCAGGCATCGGACTTTTTTTTCGAATTCTGTGTTGCTGAAACCACCGCCCCGATTCCCGCGGGCAGTATCCGTCCCTCCAGCGAACACATCGTGACATATTCAACATTGTAAATTACCTCAGTGGGCTTGGAGCAACCCATGACAAAAACGATACAAAAAAACACCCATCTGACATTCCGCATAATCGAGATCCTTTTTGACTATTGAGACACCTGCTTTTCAGGGCAGGACCTGAACGTACCGCCATATTCTCAGGCGGGCTGCACGCCGTTTCATCTTTCCCTCTGACTCTTCCGGACTTGCCGGGGTCATCAAGGCTTTAGAATATAACTGTTTCAGGTTGACTCAGTCAAAAACGTGCGGCCTGTAAATAAATGTGCTGCGGGATAAATGCCCCCGGGCGAAGGTTCAAAATGTTTATAAGCCTTCCAAGAATCCGGAAGATCGGATGCAGAGCACATAAACACAATAGGCCGGCCTTTGTAAGGAAACACTATACCTGATGCGAACGGATAAATTCAGGGTACCTCTAAATATTCAGTTTTCAAGAGAGGCGCAAGCGGGAATTCGCTGCGCCAGGCGCACGAAAGAGGCGAATCCGGTGTGATTCGTCGATTGAGTACAACGGCAGCGCAGTAGAATTCGTAGCCGGCCGCAGCGGAAAATGAACTTTTAAAGGTACCCTTCAGTTATCGGCAGCAGTCAGGTCCGCCAAAGCTGGCAAAAACATTTCCAGGCTTTTATTGCCTTTGAATGGAGGGTTCTTCTGAGCTGAGTTTAAGTATATAATCACTCAGCTCAGCCATCTGTTCTTTTAAATTGTGGCTATGGGAAGTGATGAATATTTTTGCGTTTGTGGTTTGTGAATTCCTGATAGCGCCCAGAAGATCAATCCTGGTGGAATACATCTGATAGAGCTGATTGCAGTAGGTCAGGATCTGGGATGTATCTTTGAGATTGTTTTTCATGAGGTAGATCATGTATCGCTTTTTTTCGCTTACTGCGTATGTTTTCATTTTTTTAAACCACGGGTCATGGTCATGAATACCATTACAGATACTGTCCATTATGTTTTGAAGGCTGTCAATTTCCCTTGCAAATGGATTGTCTTCGTCGATTATGAGTGTTCTTACCGATATGACATCAACGCTGTCCTGGATAATCCGTTCACTTGAGTCAATTTCAACCGGTTTGGAAGCTTCTATTTCCTTCTGTTTTTTGACTTTTTCATCCTCGTAGGCGATATCGGCGGTCTTATAGCGGGAGAGAATAGTTGAATCGGCAACCCGAATGGAATCAGCCACTCGCATTGAATCAATTCTCGCAAGCGAATCGGCAACGCATTTTGAAGCAAAGTCACGTGAGTAAAGGCGGATTTTAGCACTTGACGAGAATGAAAACAGTAAAAGAATAAACAGGGTCGAAACCGGTCTCATGATGTCCCCTCTTGCCTGGTGTGAAAAATTTTAATTTGTGTGAAGCAATTTACACGTACCTTTAATATAATTTTACGTATAGCCAATGTAAACACCTGGAACTTTCGCGGTATTCTATCAGCACCCATGGCTTGCCTTATTTATGAAAAAGGAGTATTCTTCAAATGTATATTGTACCTGACTTATGCACCCGGATCAGGGCGAATTGCACTCATTATTGGTGCATAAAACGGATTGTAAGTAATCATTAATTCGCGGGGGGAAAGAATATCCATGATGACAGATTTTCGAGTAACATTTTTTTCAGCACTACTTCTTTTAATAACGGCAACGCTTAGTGCTCAAATTATCGACCTTTCCGGAATGGTGAAGTGCAAAAGAGGACGGCCGGTCATAGGTGCTTCGGTTAGCCTTGCCAGCGATGGTTCAGTTACCGCAATAACCGACAGTTCCGGGGGATTTCAGCTCAAAGGAGAACTGGTAGCAGCACTACGCAAGAGAATTCCATCCTCAACTCCGGCGATCGGTTTTTTGAATGGACGCTTGCGTCTTGTTACGACACAGCCATCGCCAGTTTCTATCACTGTTTTCTCGACCTCAGGACGAAAGATTGCCGACCAGTCGATATTTATCGCTACTACAGGAACACATCTGGTCACCCTTCCTGTTGAAAACATTTCTGCCGGCTACTATCTTGTAAGGGTCGAAATCGCCGGAACCCGTTTATTATCCGGTTATATCCCGCCAAAATCAGGAATAAACTCCACCTCTCTTAAAAATCAATGGACAGAGCAGAACGCATTCACCCGCACGGCAGCAACTGTTGCACAGATTGCAGATGATACAATCATTGTGCGGGCGCCAGGGTATGAAGAGGGAACTTTCCCCATTACATCTTATCAAAAAACTGACATAGCTATCACACTCACCCCTGTTTCGCGCCTCACCGCCATCACCCGCAGTTGTGAAGGGCTTATGCCACCATCGGTTTCAGGCGGACAAAAAGGCTGGGGATCACGCTATTGGGATTGTTGCAAACCACACTGTTCATCCCCATTCAATACAAAGCATCTCTGCGCCAATTGCGACAGCAGCGGTTTTGATGAAGTACCATGTTATGTCAAGGAGGGGAATGAATGGTCCACATGGGACAAGGCCACCGAGAGCAGCTGCCAGGGAGGCATCGCCTATGCCTGCTATCGTCATGTTCCCTTCGCAGTCTGCGAAAATCTCGCCTACGGTTATGCCGCAGTACCAGGCAGCGGTGAAAGTGACTTGTGTGGAAAATGCTTTCAGCTCGATTTTGATGGAGGCTCCAGCAACAATGATGTAAAAGCGGCCCATAGAATGATGAAAGGAAAAACCATGATCGTCGTCGCATCGAACATTGGTCATGACGTAAGCGGTGGACAATTCGACATCATGATTCCGGGGGGCGGGCTCGGAGCATTCCGGGATGGATGCAAAAAACAGTGGGGTGTAGATGTTGATGACCAGGAACTGGTGGGTAATAATCTGGGTGGCCTGATCTCCGTTTGCCAGAGCAAACATGGTTGGGATGCAGACCTTGAGGT
>JAAYYB010000308.1 GCA_012515615.1 Fibrobacter sp. | reverse complement strand
TTCCCAGCTATCATTATATTTTGTACGGTAAAAAAGCTCGTTAGAATTCCAGCGGGACGCAAGCTGAAATGCAGCCGAATTGGAAGTGTGGTTGGTATGAATTATACCATAACCATTAACAGTGGGGTTATGCGGCGCCGCAGTTGTCGCTCTGTAAAACCCACTTTGCGTATAGGAGTTTACGTCTGTACTGCCCGCATCTGTTGTCCTGGTTGATGAGCTGCCCTGAACATAATAGTCTGTGTTTGGCTTATCAGTTATGTCTGCCCACAAATGAGTATGCGCTGAAGGCGTAAACGCCCCTGGTACCCCGGAAAGATCCGCCCAGGGAATTGATGTCGAGGCTGTAAATGCTGCTGTCCCGTTGCCCTTAACATAACCGGTCAGCGTCCCTGCACCGGTGCCGCCGCGTGTAACGCTCAGTGTTCCGGATGTAATGTGGCCGGCACTGTGATTATGTGATGCTGCCGCATATAAAGCGTCATGAGTATGCCCGACTAAAGCGTAATCGTTCGTGTCAAAATTTCCGGAGTGATAGATCTCTACCCAGGGTTCCCAGCTATCATTATATTTTGTCCGGTAAAAAAGCTCGTTAGAATTCCAGCGGGAGGCGAGCTGAAATGCAGCCGAATTGGAAGTGTGGTTGGTATGAATTATACCATAACCATTAACAGTGGGTAAATTCGGCACCGTGCTTGCCGCTCTGTAAAACCCACTTTGCGTATAGGAGTTTACGTCTGTACTGCCCGCATCTGTTGTCCTGGTTGATGAGCTGCCCTGAACATAATAGTCTGTGTTTGGCTTATCAGATATGTCTGCCCACAAATGAGTATGCGCTGAAGGCGTAAACGCCCCTGGTATCCCGGAAAGATCCGCCCAGGGAATTGATGTCGAGGCTGTAAATGCTGCTGTCCCGTTGCCCTTAACATAACCGGTCAGCGTCCCTGCGCCGGTGCCGCCGCGTGTAACGCTCAGCGTACCGCTGGTGATATTAGAGGCGCTGTGGTTATGTGAAGCGGCCGCATACAACCCTGCATGGTTTCCCCAGGAGTACGCCGTATCCCAGTTCGCAATCCTCGGGTCCGTGTTTAACACCGCATTTTCAACCGTCAAAAACCCGCTGTGGTCCCAGGTGTTCAAATGCCCTGTAATCGCAGCCAGCGCAGATCCCGCCGCATCTGCTCCTACATCTGCAGCAGTAAGCGCCTCAAAAGCCGCCGAATTTGCTGTTACCAGCCGGAGAACGTGTCCCGGTGTACCCGAAACAGTGTGAAGTTCACCTGTCAATTCATGCTGCTGGGGCTGGCCTGAACCTGAAGATACGGCATACCATTCGGTACCGTTAAATCCGAAGAAATCGAGTTCCTCATCTATCCACCGGAACATCCCCGGGCGGGGTGCCGTATCCAGCCAGATCGCTCCCGACCATTCGTATATATGGTTTGCTGTCCACCCGCTCCCGTCAGATACGGCAATGTACCTGTCAAAAAGAGCGGGATTCTGCGGAATTGAAACAGTAGGATCGTAAAACGATATAATTACACCCTGGTGATCCGGGATACCATCAGCCAGCGCGTTTGCGAGCGCCTCCGCATGCGGCAGAGCAAACGACAGATTAGGATCGCCGCGGTCCGGGCCGGGTGGCCCGATATCCCAGGGCTTATCTGTCCTGTAAACCCGATTCGGCTCTGCGGTCAACCGCAGATGATCCAGGAGTCGCTCTCTGAATTCCGCCGCTTCCATAATTACTTTTTAAGTAACTCCATCTTTGCTTTAATTATTGGAAAATTCAAAAACGTCTCACTCAGTTTCTGAGGACCGGCCATAGTCGGAACAATTGAATTCATAAGCGCGTCCAGTAGTTTTACAATCTGATCGAGCAGCTCGACAACCTCATTCCCTATAGAAACCTTCTGGGCTTTGACAACAGCATCATTCGCGCAATCAATTGTTACATTCGACGCCTTTACATCTGTATTTCCCTGCGATTCAACAGAAATGCCTCCTGCAACCGAAACTTCTAATTTGTGCTGCGCCTCATCATAAGATGCCCGGGTACCGTCACTGTATTCCGTGATCTCTGTTTTTTCAGTTGCCCCTTCCGGCACCGTATCCACCGATGAATAAATAGCGCCAAGTACAACTCCGTCATCACCGTCCATAAGGCACACAACATGTTCCCCGGTATCGGGCATGCCGTAAAATTTATCATTGAAAGTACGCTTCTGAAGCACCGGAAGCCAGGTGCTTTCGAGGTTGTCATCCGCGTCAAAACGGACTTTCACCCTGCAGGTTCCGCTGTCAAGTTTAGATACTATCCCGAACTTAAGCACTTTTACACACCTCGATCTCCGTTGTATACCCCGCCGATCTGCTCACAGTATGCCTGGAAACCGCTATCGCATACCTGCCGTCGAAATTGCCGAACTCCTCCAGAGTTATGTTGTTTCCGGCAACAAGCTGTACCTCGCCGGAAAGAGTGAGATTGCCTTCCACCTGGCGTCTGTTTGCAGTTGTCAGTGCGGCTTCAGCTTTTAACTGCGCCTGCTCCCTGCTCTCGCAGCGCTCGCTTATTTTCAGGACATCACCCGTAACGACATCTGCCGGCTGTGTAAAACTGATCAGTTCCTTTGCCTGCGGATCATGGTACGCCACCTCTGCTGCTTTGTAAACATTCTGGCTCTTGTCCCTGAGCAGATACGACTGACACTGTGTTTTTTTAATGATCAGCACAGGTTCTCTATTGAGCAGCTCCGAATTCTTGTAAAAAACAAGCTGCTTTCCCCTTATGCTGAACGAGTACCCGTATGTGTTCGCCAGCTTGAACAGAAACCCCAGATCCGTCTTGCGCAACTGCGAGATGTGCTCTATCTTTACATCAGCAATACTCCCGGTCAATGCCAGCCCGTGTCTGTCCGCTACAGTCTGTGCTATCTGCCGTAAAGTCCTTTTCTCGTAAGCCGCAGATCTCCGTGTCCTTACCGCATGCTTTATCCCCGCGGCAAGCCCCTTTATCGTTACCGTGTCAGGCGGTCCCCCTGCCTCGATCTCATCTATTTCAAAATCACCGCACGGCAGAATATCTTCACCGGCATAGCCTAAACTTACAGTCAGCGTGTCACCCTTGGATGGATACCAGCTGCCTTTCCATAAAGCGTCGCTGTCTTCAAAGACAAGATTAATTTCGTCACTCTCTCCTGTTACCTTATCCTCATAGCTCAGCGAAAGAAGAAACGGGTCGATCGCGGATGTAATCTCCTTCTGATCGTAAAGCACCGATATATATGGTCTGCGTGCCTGCGCCATTTCAGGTTTTCCAGGGTGGAAGAGTTGATATTAAAACAGGGTTTGACGGCTTTTCAATGATCGGTATAATGAGCTTTAAACCGGCTGGAAATATCGGTTGAATCGGCACATACGGGTTTGCTTTTATGATTATTCCCATTTTAGAAACATCTCCGTAATACTTCCAGGCTATTGTATCCCACCGCTCTCCATCACTGGTTACATGCTCTATATACTGACTCTCAGCCATCGTTTATTCCGCTATCGCTGCCTGTCTGACAATCGCAAGATAATTTGTCCTGGGAAAACCGGCCGCCGATGTCGGTACAGAGCGGGCCGATACCGGAGCGAGTCCCGATGCAATCCCGGGGGCGTTCTCCATCTGCTTTTTTATCTCCTTCTGGATCGTGATTTTCTCAGGACACTCCTTCAGTGTCAGGATCACCGCCGCAAACACCAGCCGGCCCTCGGAATCGGTCTGGGTCACTGTCTGCTGGATATTGCATAGTACGTAATTCCCGGCGTGCTCTCCCGATGCAAATGTCATCGGAAGGATCTCATGACTTTCTGCCTGTACATGAAGCCTCTTAATCTCAACCGATGGCTCACAAAAAGCCCAGTGCAGCTCTATTCCAAGAGTAAGCTGCTCCAGACCCTCTCCTGTGAACTGAAGCACCGGTTTGCCGTTAATAATCTCATGCTCGGCATAATTGTACGCCCTCGACATCTCCATGCCGTTTACAGACTTCAGTTCAAAAGTCACACTGCCAAGCTGAGCGTACATCAGAACGCCACCCGCGCCTTTCTCATCGATGCTGACTCGATAATCTGTACAATCTGCCTCTTGTGCTCGTTAAGCATCTGCTCGAAGCTGCTTTGAATTCCCTGACCGCCTCCATTGATATTCACCACAGGCGCGTATGTCAGTGCTATTCCGTGCCTGTCCGCTTCACCCTGCCGCCTCCCGGGCCCTGTCACAACAGTGCTCCTTGCCTTCTGCATAACCCCTGCAAGCGCCTTTACCATCGGTGCCGGTGTAATTGATGCTGTCAGTGTTTCTATCAGCTTTATCTTATGAAGATCCCTGAAAGGGCCTTCCTTTGCAGGAGAGAACGGAAGCAGATTCCGCATTTTCTGTACAATTTTCTTCAGGGTCTCTACCGGTGAAGCGGCCATGCTCTTTATGCCGTTTACCAGGGTAGAGATAATCTTCGCTCCGGCCTGAAACAGGTTCATCCCTGTAAACTTTTTGAGGAACGCGTTCATCCCGACCAGTATAGCGGTGAAAGGGTTCAGAAGAAGAAATATTTTAAGGAGTTTCTGCCAGTGGCCCGCAAACCATGCCCCCAGTGAAGCAAAAAAAGATTTCACTTTCTCCCAGTTCTTTATTATCAGGTAAACGGCTCCTGCAAGCGCCGCGATTCCGATTACAACCCAGGTGACAGGGTTCGCCAGAAGTGCTGTCGTAAAGCCCCAGACAGCTTTGGATGCGACCGAAAGAGCGCTGACCAGCCTTGTTGCCGCTGTCAGCGCAAAAGACTTCATTGCGCCTCCGGCTATCACCAGGTAATACTGTATTCTGAACAACTGCCACGACATGAATTTTCCGAATGCGGCCCACTTGCCCTGAAGAAGTGCCAGGAGTTTACCGCTGGCTATAAAGCGGTATGTTTCAACTGTAGCTCCCAGGATATGAAATGCCAGCTTGACAAAGCCCCACGATGTCTTAGCCAGGGCAATAACCATCCTGGTCATCATCAGTGCGGCCGCAATCTTTATCAGGTTGCCCCAGCCCCCGACTGCCCAGGCAATCATACCAAGAACCTTGTACACAGCCATACCGGCCTTGTAGATCCACTGAAGAACTTCCCAGGCGGTTTTTAACGCTTTCACCAGGTGAGATGATATTACCTCCGCGTATTCCTTCATCTTTCCTGATTCGGCCATGGCATTGACATTTTTCAGAATCTCAGAGAGCTTGCCTTTCATGAATTCAAATGCGCCGGCATCCATGACCAACATTTTAAACTGGGTCCAGTTGTCTCCCAGGTTACTGATCATGCCGTTCCATGTTGTCATCTGCCGCGCTGAAGCTCCGCCGGCCCACTTTCCCATTTCGGTAATCATGAGCCTCATGACATCACGGCCGAGCAGCCCCTTCTCCGACATCTTCTGAAGCACCGGAATAGACTTTCCCGTTGCCTTTGACAGAAGATCCCATACCGGCACCCCTCGCTCTATCATCTGAAGAATATCCTGCCCCTGAAGCTTCGTGCGGGTCCAGGCCTGCCCCATTGCAAGAGAGATCCCCATCAGTGATTCCTGTGTACCGCCCAGCCTGGCGTTTGCGTCTGCTATCGCCTGAAGAGTCCCGTCGTAGGGGTTCAGGCCGAATGACCTCAGCCGTACAAAAGCGGACATGACACCGCTCAGCTCAAGCGGTGTATCCATGGCGAATTTTGAAACCCAGTTGAGCGCGTGCCTGGCGCCGTATGCCGATCCCTCTACAGACTCGAGTACTGCGCTGAACTGCTCGAACTGAGCGGCAGTCCCTACAAGCTGATCCTTTACAAACCAGCCACCGAGCCCGGCGACAAGTCCACCGATCAGAGCGAACCGGCGGGCCTCGTGCCGCACAATCGCCATCTGTTTCGAGATCCCCTTGATATCATTCTGGATCCGGGCAAACGCAGTCACCTTCTTGCCGGCGGCGTTGAGCTCCGCAACCTGCCTCTGAACAGTCAACAGGGGAGCGGTGGCCTCATTTATAGCCTTTATTATAAGGGCCAGTTCTAATGACTGATCGCTCATCTATGCCTCGAAAGACTCGTTCACCATCTTGTTGTATTTGTTTGTCTGCTCGATCCAGTACGGAAGATCCCCGATCGGCATCTGACAGATATCCCAGTATCCCCAGCCTGTTGTATTACTCAGGTTGATTATTTGCTGGGGACTGCACCTAACAAAGGGGAAACCTCCTTCATCAGCTGAACAACATCCGGCAGATCCATCTCAGATATTTCCTCTGCCACTATTGCCTGACCGTCAATAGTGGCCAGCTCAGCGATAAGTGCAAACGGCAGGAGGTTCTGGTTGTCTCCCGCGATTTTCATCGCGTTCATCAGATGCTGCCCTTTACCATTGATGAAATGTGCTGTCTTTCCGCTGGGAAGCGGTACCTCTCTGCCTGCGGGGAGCAGGTCCTTTTCTGTCTTATCCATCTTGATCCTCTCTTCTTATTTGCCAGTCCCTTCCCGACCCCGCAGACCGCGAGGAAGGGGAGAGGAATGGCGGGTTGTTTTTATCTATTTGAGGGGCACTCTCGTACCCTCGTTCTTACCCTATATTCAGCCTGTACATTGCCAGAATATCGGCCCCGGCCACCTTGAATATATTGGCCATTGTGTCAAGCTCAAATATCGTGACACCCCTGATCATCATCTTGGCGTAAAGGCAGTTCATCTCTGTCTCAAGCTCGACATTTTCAGCCTGCTTGAAACCTCCCATCGGGATCTTCTTGAAAGTTCCGGACATGTGGCACACTACCGGAACCTCCGAAATTTTCCCCATGCCGGTGTAGGTCTCCGCCGATGCCCGCACCATGACCTTGCGGACAGAGTACGGGTTTGCGATCGACATCATGACCGACGGGTAGAAGCTGTTGAACTTGAACTTTGCTTCCAGCTTGTCAATGCCTGATGGCAGCTCGATCTTGGCGATCATGCCCAATGCCTTGTGCTCACTCATGAGCGGCTTGATCTCAGGAAGGGTGACTTCGTCAACCTTCCCGAGAAGACTGGTACCGTCAATGTAGACATTGGCGTTTGTAACCCTGTTTATCTCAATACTCATGCGTTACCTCCAGAGAGCGATTTGAGCATGTTGATATCGATGAAACTCTTGAATGTTATCCGCTCTGCAGGCGGCGGAGGCATGAAATCATAACCGAACACTATGTGTCCTGCCGCCAGTTCTGTCACGGGATTGTCATTTGGATCATAGGTGCACGATCCATCGTGAATTGCCTTCCGGCCGATCAGTGTCCGCAGGAATGCGTTTACAGACTCAATGACCGAATCTATAAACGCCTGGTCAATCGGCCAGTCGATAAACTGAAGCATCGCGTATTCGATACTTTCATGGATCACATCCGCGGTTCTGAGCACCGGGATAAATGTTCTGGGGTGAGTGTCTGTCGGGTATGCGGCCGTGCGGTTGCCGAAGGCAAGATAACCGGTACCGAAAGAATTGAATATAGTGACAATTCCCGCCGCGTTAAGCGCGTTCACCTCGCTGGATGAATCATTGATGCCGGCTGTCAGCGGAAGCTCCATACCGACAATGCCGGAAATTTTCTTACTTGACGGTGACCAGTGGTATCCCCTCTGGATATCGTTGTCAGCCATCAGACCCGCATAATGCTGCGAGTACGGCTCAAGCACAATAGAGTCGGTTACTGGATCATATACCTTTACATGAGGGTAAAGGAGTATGAGTCTCCCGCCGGCATATTCGAAATTGATTGTTCCCTCCGGACCCCGGCCCTCTATCGCCTCGGAAAAAGTCGTCGATGCAGGCGCGTCGATAAGTGCGACAGCGCGGAGCTTCTCGGCGATAGCTTCCATCTCGACAACAACGCTGTCCGTCGATGAAAACCCTGGAGCAATTATGATCTTCGGGTTGAACCCGTAGAGTGAAAACGTGTCGCGCAGCGCCTTGAGACCGGTGCGGTTCCCGGATTCATCGACTGTGCCGATAATATCCGATGCCTCCACTGCGCTCGGGTCTGCGTAGGAATAGGTAACCTTCACAGCTCCGTTCTTGGCGATTGCGCCGGTTGTCACCCGGGTAATTGTCCCGTTGACAGCGTCTACCGTGTAGTCAGTGGTGAGCTGATATGTTACCGTATCGTCGGAATTCTTTACAACTACACCGCTCAGGCCCTCATGGCCCAGATCGATACTGAGATCCGTATCGCTGTTCGGGAATGTGTGGGCCTCACCTGGTGCGGCAACATCGGTCTTGTGTGTTGACGGGTCAAACACGTTTATGACCACTACGGTTCCGGCACCCTTGGAGAGAATAGCATCAAGTGCCTGCGGAATCGTGTAGCCTTCGCGGGCGGTTCCAAAATTCTGAACGGCGTCTCTGTCGCCCAGGCACAATACCGGTTTGTTGATTGACTGGTAAGCGGCTGCCAGCTCGAATATCGGCGCAGTCCCTACCAGACCTATAATCGCGGTCTTTACTGTCTGTATCGACCGCGCCCCTTTCTGTACCTCGACTGTTTCTACTCCATGAAGATATGCTGCGCTCAATCAGTGCCTCCCTTCGATTTCTCTTTCTTTACACGGCCGGAACCTGCCTCCTGCCGCGACTCATTCTCCACTCGTCCCTCATCCCTCGTACCCTCGTACCCTCGTGCAATCGTACCCTCGTACACTTGCACCAGGTGTCCCCGGGCCTCCATCACTCTCACATGCGGGTGCTCCGGTGGAAGATCCACCTCGCGCCCGGGAAAAAGCTTTTTCTCCAGTTTTCCCCGGGACGTTTTCAGGGTAACACCGGAAACTGGACCACGATAGATATATTTCATTCACCCTCCTTGTTTACAGCGTCAAAATCTCCGTATTCCGGATTTGTAAAGGTCAGTTTTGTAAGCAGAACCTTCTGCTCCTCCTCGGCGATCTCCACATTCACCGAATCGACCGCAAACGACATCTGATACTGCCAGATCCCCGTATCCTCCGATAAAAAGCCGTCTGAGAGCGGGTATACTTTCCCGTACCCTGCGGGTTTCCATCCGGTCAGGATAGCACACACAGAATCGAGTATCGCGTATGCGCCTGTGTGCACTCGTAAATGACGGGCCATCACCGTAATACCGAACTCAAGGCGCCGCTCCTGGACAACAGCATCTGTAGCCCGGCGCTTCCCGTACCTTGACCCTTGATAGTGCACCAGAACCGCCCCGGTGGGGTGCAGCAGCTTGTACTCAGCCGGACGATCCGGGTACGGCTCCACCTGAATATTTGTCAACCGGCTCTTTAACCGGTCAACGATCTGTGTTTCAAGGTCAGTTAAACCCACTTTTACCTGCCTTTAAAAATAGCGGGGCCGGGAAAGGCAGCCCCGCTCTCTCTACTAACGAGAAGCCACAGAGCAGACAGTCTGAGTGTTGTAACCAAGGTTAACCTTGTTGCGCCGGGTACACGCGTCTGCCAGACGTGTATCCCCTCAATCGCCTGTGTGGTTGCCTCTCTCTCTGCGTTCATAGTATTAATACCTATCAAGCACATCCCTGGGGAATAGCCTATCCTCATTTGCTTTTGAAACTTTGTATTTGCCTGGTTCAGGTTGTGCACCAGAAGCCTCTTTGATTCCGATATTGATCTTTCCGTCTCTTACTAATTCCAGGCTCTTCACCGCATCCTCGTATGTCTTCTCTACAGTCTTTGGTACTTCCTGCTCGGGACGCCGCGAATACAGGAAGTACCGAGCTATGGTAGCAGCCAGCCTGCAGACCATAGTCGGCACTTGAATTAAAGGGAGGTTGTACCTCCCTTTCAGGTAGCTGTCAACCAGCTCCCCCGCATCACCGAGAGCTTTATTCACTTTTTCCATGTCAATCTGATTTACCCCAGTGTCATCGGTCAATTGTGCAATTGACACTTCAGACATCGTATCAAGCAGGTCGCCATAAGTGCAATAAGCCATCTGTATAGTTCCTCTGGTTAAGCCCGCAGGATCCTGACCAGGCATCCTAATCCTGTCGATCCGTCCAGAGCCCACCCGTTTACTTGCTCTGGAAGAACAGACCCGGCAAGAGTAGCATCGGCGGTACTTTCCGCAGTTGCCGTTGATGTCACTGTTGGAGTTGCCGCATCAGAAGTGACCGGTTCGGTCCCCTCTGCCAGAGACGTGGTCACACCAACAGTTGTATCGACTGTCGCACCAACTGCGACAGGAATCGCCGGGATTGCCAAACCCTGATGATCACTCATCATAGGTGTGCCAGGGGCAAACGGGGTCGGGCCTGATCTCACAACCAGAATGCCTGAAATGTCAACAGGTGCCTGTTTACCCTGGCCGGTATCGGCCGCGCACACCCCGAGAGCCTTCGCTCCCGCTTGACACAGCCCTCCGTCAAGCCCGACAAACAGGAATCTGTCGAGATCGACCAGGGCGGGTATACTGCATGTTCCGGTAGGATTTGATGACTTCATTACTTCTCGTCCCCTTTCTTCTTTTTCCCGCCTTTCGACTCAGGCGGCAGTGTATCATTATCCTCGGGAATACCCTCCTGCGCTTCCGCCTTCTTCTTCTCTTCGCTGGCCGGTTCAGGCGGAAGTGGATCGAGGTACCGCTCGTTATCCTTCGCAGTATCCTCTGTCATATTGATTACCGACCCGGGCCGGTAATCCTTCCCGTTGTACCGGATCGTTGTCCCCTTAACTGTAAACTTCATACCACCTCCTTTGTCCATTCTGTCCATACAGTCCATTTCCGGATCCCGCGTTATCCGCGGTATCCGGATCTATCCGCGGTTAGGCGTTGGTATCCTCAATCAGATACCCTGCATCGGCTCCAAGAACCTTCGCCGCAAAACAGTCTGTATTGCGGACCAATATGAGCTTTCCCCCGTTTTCAGTTCTTACATCAACCTGTGGCAGGCTCTTTTTGCGGATTGTGTAAGCAAACGACGGCTCGTAAACATCACGGTCCGTAGAGCTGGTCTGCGGCACATAGCCAAGTACCACGTTGTCAGCCCAGATATCATGGAATACATCTGCGTCATCCGCATAAACCATCTTGCCCACATACAGGTGATCGATCTCCCACAGCTCTGCCAGCATTGCAGCCGTGACAGTAATCTTTCCAGTGAATTGGAAACGGGCGAGCACTTCCGGGTGTCTCTTTGCTTTTGAGAAAGCGGTCGGTCCGATAACACCTACATTCGGGTATTTACCTGTTCTGGCCCTTACCGCTTCGCGGCCTGCATCGACATCAACGTTAGGGTTGCTGTGCCCGGGTGTGTAATCCGACCACTTATCATTTCCGGTCAGCTTCACTTTATTCCCGTCACCGTAGGTTGCCGCAGCCTGGGCGATATCCGCGATCTGCTTCTCGCGTTCAACAGCGAAGATCCCCTGCAATGTCCTGGTACCGAGCTTCTGCATATTGAACATCGATTCAGTATCTTCCCTGTAGTCAATAGGGTATTCCAAATCGTGTTCTTCGATTGCATACGGGATCATTTGAATCCCCTCCGGATTCATCCGGTTTGATGCCGCCCTGATTGCCCTTGTCGTATTGTAAAGTTTGAACGCCTCTTTACCGAAAGAGGGAATCTTCCCTGACTCAAGGGCAACCGGCACATAGGGCGCCAGAAAGTCTCCAACCGCATCCGCGTTTGAATACCCCAGCGCGATAGTGGTAAGTACCGGGTCTATCACTCTGATATTGTTTAACCTGTCTCCCATTCGAATTTTCCTCCTGATAGTGTCGTGTTATTGTTTGTTAATTTTTCCGGTTCTGCCTGCTGTTTCCTGATTTTCCTATTTCATCGCTTTTTTCAGAGCGTCTTCGTAGGAGATTTTTTCCGCTGTCTGAATCTCCACTGCCCTGGTGTGGATCTGCATGCGGTCAGGGTCCACCGATGCTCCGAACTGCATTTCAATCTCCGATGTACCTGCGGACTGTTTGCCTTTTGTCGCGTGCTCCCCGAAAGTGACCTGTTTGGGAAATGATGAAAGGACAGTTTTGAAAACTTCAACTGCCGGCTTCTTTGTGTTCTCGCCCGCGCTTGCGAACTTGTACTCTCCTGCACCGTGCATGATCTCCAGGCAGTCAACCAGATCCCCCCTGATAGCCGGCGCCACTTTCCCCCCGTCTATCAGCCCGTCAACGAATGTCTCGAAATCCTTTTTACGGGAGGCGAAAAGCTGGATGCCGAGCTGCCCTTTCAGGTTTTCGATTTCAGCCTTCAGGGTTGTAATCTCCTGGGACTGTGATGTCTTCTCAGCGGCAAACTGAGCCAGTTGAGTCTCCTTCTCAGCCAGTTTTGCCTGCAACTGGACAATATCCATATTACCCTCCTCATTTCCGTCTGCGAACGCAGACACTGTTTCGTTTGATGAATTGTTGAGTTCGTTCAGATAGTCAAGATCCCACTGGGAGATAAACTTGTCTGCGGTATCGGTATCGTACTTTTCAATGAAGAAGTCTCTGAGGCGGCGGAATATTCTGCTGATAAGATTCATTTCAGGGGCCGCGAACTGGTAAACCGATGTCTCCTGGTCAGGGGCGGCGAATGTGGCCGGGGGGAGTCCCTCTATCGCCGGTGCATGAGCTCCCAGAAAACCCACATGTGTCAATCTCATGTTTTTGTCTATTCCTACCGACCGGTCCGGGTACAGCTTTTTGTTCACTGCATCCGCAAAGTCAGCGGCAACGTCCTTGAACTTTACACAAAGGAGTTTACCGAACCGTTTGAGCTCCGATACCGTCCCGTACCTCGGACTTGACATTTCGGGGTGTCCGAAAACTGCCGGCGCATCGTTTATCGCAGGGTCCGAATTTTTGATTATTGTGTCAAGGTCCGACTCCGTCCAGTTTCGTTTACGACTGAACATGTCTGTATGTTCCCCTGCTGTAAAGACCGGTATCCATCCGCTCTCCGGAATTGTCCTTATCATTTCTTCCCCCTTCTTGTCAACTTTACATGTTTACGAATGCATACAGTCTCCACACGCTCGGCACACTCTTCCATTTTGTCCATACCGGTCCGCCCCCGACTATCTCTCAAACCCGGTGTCTTGTACTCTGCTGGTACCGGTTGTAAACCCGACACCAGGCACACCGCCCCGGCAACCGATGCCGCTCTGCAGACTGATTTCAATGTCCCTTTCGGGCTCTTTTTACTCATGAGGATAATTTACAACATTATTACTGCAATGTCTTGTGCGGTTCCGCAGTGCGATATCGCAGTGCGGAACCGCACAAGACTTTATACTATTTCACCATTTATAATCTGGGTAGCTTGTTTTACACGAAGTGCGAACCAATGGTAACTGTGTTTGCCGAACGATAAGGAGGTGGTCATGAATATCTGATGCAGGTGTTAAGAATGATGATAAATGGGCTGGCGGGAGGGTAACGGCGCCCTCCCGCGTAAAACCGGAAACGAAAAGCAGATTAAAAAATATCCTTGAACAAGGGGGCGGCATTTGGACGGAATTACATTGGAGATTATACCGGAGCTGACAAAGATGGTAGGGTTCTCGGCACTGGTATTCGTGATATGGCTGATCACTCTTCGCTTTTGTCTGCAGATATTCAAGACTCACGATCAGCGCTATGTGGACCTGCTCACATCACAGAAATCAATTCTTGACGAACAGTCAAAAAGGGAACAGCAGAATTTTGAGCTGCTCAAGCAGCTTATCGAAAGTAACGACTACGTTGCAGGCGCTATCTCCTCCCTCTCTACCAAAATCGATAACAACCTCTTCTGTCCCCTCATGCGGAAGGACAACAAATCATGACTCCGGAATTCAACCACGAACTTGCCGTCTTCAAGGGTCAGCTCGCGGAACTGAAACAGAAATTCAATGCGGAGCAGCTCGAAGCTCACGCCAATGAAACTGTCGTGAGAAATTTCCTCAATCCATACATTTCCGACATTACCGATTTGTCAGTTGACCAGGCGAAAGCAGCGATGGACCGTCTGTACAATCTCTGGGTGGAAATGCGGAAACGTAAAGAGACTATTGACAGGCTGGAGAAAGACCTCAATGGCTAAAAAAGACGCCCTCTATGCGGAAGCTCAGAGACTCTTTACGCATGAACAGTGCACGATAGGCGAGATCGCCTCACGCCTCAAATGCGGAGAAAGAACCATTCGCAACTGGAAAGAAGAGGCTCATAAAGAGGGAAACGACTGGGATACTCTGCGCTCCCAGTACCGGGCATCCCGTACCGCTTTTCATGAGGAACTCTATGAGTTCACCCGATGGCTCATGAGGTCAATAAAAGAGGATGAGCTCGCAGGAAAACCTGTCAGCCCGGGAAGATATTTCACCCTGGGAAAACTGCTTCCCAATATCGCAAAAGTAAAAGATTACGAGGACGCGGTTAAAAACGCGGAAAAGCCGGCAGGATCTTCCGGGACAGTTCCCGAAGATATTGTTAAACTCATACAGCGTGACGTACTGGGTATTCCCGGATGACAGCGACAGCGACTGAACTCTCAACCGTACAGACACCCGACGGGACGTCTCCGGCTTCCGACAGGCGCCAGGAATTCCGCCTTGCGCTGCGCGCCTCCGCAAAACGCATTTCCGGGATCCGCAATTCCGTAGAGGCGCCCGGCCGGGCGCCTCTCTCATCCGGCCGGGCGTCTCTCTCATCCGGCCGGGCGTCTCACGCCTCCCAAAAAGCAGACAAATACTTTCTCGGCTACCAGCTCCGATGGCTCGCCGATGACTCCCGAATCAAGGTCTGGGAAAAATCCCGCCGTATCGGTGCGACCTATGTTCAGTCCTTCGAAGATGTACGCGATATAGTTCTTAAGAAGGAATACACGCCCGGAAGACCCGTGCGGAAAGTGTACTTTACATCCGCTGATGAATCCGCGGCAAAAGAATATATAGACTACTGCGGCCAGTGGGCAAAGATGTTTAACATCGGGGCAAAGGCTCTCGGTGAAGTTGTCCTGGATTCCGACAAGAAAATTACCGCCCTGGGAATTGAGTTCTCAAACGGTGGCAAAATCTATGCTCTGACAAGCAACCCCAAACGCTTCCGCTCCAAGGGCGGGAAAGTGGTCCTCGATGAATTCGCGTGGCATGATGACCAGGCTGGGATGTGGAAAGCCGCTAAGCCTTCAGCCATGTGGGGCTACCCGATTCGTATCCTTTCAACTCATCACGGCCAGCAGTGCCTGTACTACCGGTTTGTCCAGGATGCAAAAGCTGGGAAGGTAAGCTGGTCTCTGCATACCGTTACGATCTTCGATGCCGTCATTGATGGCGTCGCGGACAAGATCTGCGGGAAAGCACTCTCCGAAGATGAACGGGTCGAATGGCTTCTCAGGGAATACGAGGACTGCCGCAGCGAGGATGTCTGGAATGAGGAGTACTGCTGTATTGCCGTCGATGCCGCGACTGCGTTTGTCCCCTACGAAATGATCTACCTTGCCGAATCGGAAAATCTTCTCATGACTCTGGAGCAGCTCAACATGCTCCAGGAAGGTGACCTGTACGCCGGATGGGATATCGCCAGAACGAGGCACTTTTCTGTTCTCTGGATTGTGCAGAAACTTGGTGATGTACGTTACACACGCCATGTCAAAGCATTCTCAAATACTCGGTTCAAAATTCAGATGGAGTACCTTGACAGAGTTATGAAACTGAAACGGATGAGACGGGTGTGCATTGACCGGACAGGAATGGGAATACCACTTGTCGAACAGGCTCAGGAGAAGTACGGGGAGTACATGACAGAGGGTGTGAATTTCACCTCTGCGACAAAAGAGGAACTGGCCGTTGATGGCAAAAACGCGCTCGAAGACCGCCGCTCCCGTATTCCTCCGGACCAGACAATCAGGGACTCTTTCCATTCAATACGAAAAATGGTTGTGGGGGGGAATAACCGCTACGATGCCGATGCCACCGATGCGACAGGGCACGCCGATCACTGGTGGGCCTACTGCCTGGCAGAGATGGCAGCAAAATCAAACGCCGGACCGGTGCGGGTAAAAAGCCGCCCGCGCAAGAACCGTGTTTCCATTATTAAAGGATATTGACCATGAATCAAAAAGGTCTCTGGCTCGATAACAGCACTTTCGTCCCGATAACGAAAAATCTCTCCGCCGAAATAGCCACCCGCCGCAGGATGGATTTTCTCTGGTCCGGGATGTATCTCCCTAACCCCGACCCTGTTCTTAAAAGAATGGGGAAAGACATCGATGTCTACCGGGAACTGCAGACTGATCCGCATCTGCGCGGATGTATCCGCAATCGCAAATCAGGAGTACTGCAGCTTGAGTCCGGTATCGACCGCGGAAAATCCCGCAGCCGTCAGACAAAGGAACTCGTTTCCCTGTTTGACAATCTTGACCTGCATACTCTGATCGGGGAAATCCTCGATGCCGGACAGTTCGGGTACGCCGTGCTCGAAATAATCTGGGAACGTGTGGGGAACATGATTCTGCCCGCACGTATCACCGGCAAACCCCAGGAATGGTTCTGCTACGACCAGGAGAATACGCTCCGTCTCCGCGTGCCTGGAAGCTTGACCGGAGAGGAACTCCCGGATAAGAAATTTCTCAACCCGCGCCAGGAGGCAACCTACAGGAACCCTTACGGTTTTCCGGACCTCAGCGCCTGTTTCTGGCCCACTACATTTAAGAAAGGCGGACTGAAATTCTGGGTGACATTTTCAGAGAAATACGGGATGCCCTTTGCGGTTGGGAAGACCCCGCGTTCTGCCTCCGATGATGAACAGGATCTGCTGCTCGATGGTCTCGAAAAGATGATCCAGGATGCCATCGCGGTCATACCCAACGATTCCTCAGTTGAACTTCTGGAATCAGAAGGAAAAGGCGCAAGTGCAGATATTTACGAGCGGCTCCTGCGGTTCTGCAAGGAAGAGGTCTCTATTGTCCAGCTCGGCCATGAAGGTGCGGTGACAAGCACCGCCGGAAAACTGGGCGGTGAGGATGCCGCAATACAGGTGCGTAAAGACATCGTAAACGCCGATAAAAGAATCGTTGAAAACACTGTAAATCAGCTTATCACCTGGATCTGGGACCTCAACTTCCAGGGCGCCCGTCCCGTCTGGTCAATGTGGGAAGAAGAAGACGTCGATAAGGACCTTGCCGAGCGTGACAAAATCTTGTCAGATACCGGCCTCAAATTTACACCTGAATATTACAAACGCGCCTATAATTTCGAAGACGGCGATATTGATACATCCAATCCGCCGGCGCCCGATTCCCAATTCGCCGCCCCCGCCCATTCCGTAGAGACGCCCGGCCGGGCGTCTCTATCATCCGGTTCCGGCCGATTCCCCGATCAGGATCTCCTCGATCAGGCAATCTCCGACATCCCCGACCCCGACCTGCAGAACCAGGCCGAGGGCCTCCTTAAACCCGTCATTTCTCTCTTTGCGAAAGGAAAATCAGTCGACGATGTCAAACGGCATCTCGTGTCACAGTATCCCGACATGGATGACGAGCAGATGGTGACCATGCTCGCAAGGGCAAAATTTGTCAGTGAAATCTGGGGACGCCTGAACGGAAAGCAGTAACGGAAAAATGTCATCACCTGTCGATCTCTCATTCGCTATCGGTCTCCCTCCTCACCAGGCTGTGGATTATTTCCGCTCCAAGGGGTATGCAATCTCCTGGAACTGGTACGATACCTGGCAGGAGGCCCACGCGCATGCGTTTACGGTCGCTAAAGCGGCGAGAGCCGATATCCTTACTGAGATCCGCAGGGCTGTTGACAAGGCACTCAATGAGGGACTCACATTCGAGCAGTTCCGTAAAGAACTGGAACCGCGCCTGAAAGCAATGGGATGGTGGGGGAAGCAGTGGCTCGGGGATCAATCCGGGCAGGCAACCGCGGTGCAGCTCGGCTCTGTGTCAAGGCTTAAAACCATCTACCGCACAAACATGCAGTCAGCGTATATGGCCGGACGGTGGAAAGATCAGGTTGATAACGCCTCCGACCGCCCGTACCTTCAGTATGTGGCCGTGCTCGACTCCCGGACACGCCCCCAGCACGCTGCGCTTAACGGAAAGGTGTTTCCCATAAACGATCCTTTCTGGGATTCTTTCTATCCGCCCCTGGCATTCAACTGCCGGTGCCGTGTCCGTTCTCTTAACAGCAGAAACCTTCAGGACCGCTCTCTTACTCTGTCAAGTACAGACCCCCGGCCGGGCGTCTCTTCAGGCGGCACCCTCTCAAAAGAGGATCGCCTGGTGTCAAAGACTACCGGCCTTATGGAAGAGGTTACAGTCTACACCGATCCGGCCACCGGTAAAAAAATTGCTCCGGACCCCGGATGGAACTATAACCCGGGGAAAGCCAAATGGCAGCCCGACTGGTCGAAATACGACAGCGATATTGCCGCGGCAGTAAAAAAAGACCTGGGGAAAAAGGCTCCGCTTAAAAGTGTCTTTATTCCGGATAACCTCGAAAAGGAAGTGGGTAAAGATGTTCTGCCGGATTCATTCTGGGACAGGATGGAACGCAAGGTTCCTTTTGTAAAGGGCAGGGATTCCAGATCTTTCTACCGCCCGGCATCAGATACTGTTCACCTGGGATTCAGGTCAACCAGGTCCGGATTCGTGAAGGAGTGGACAACCATTCACGAATACGCTCATGCGTTCTTTGAAAAGAATGTCCTGAAAACACCGGAGCTGCTCTCGAAATTCAACAAGGTCTGGGATACAGCCGTTTCGGAGCTCGGTGCGCTCGACAAGAGCGTCAGGGAAAAGCTGCTGCCCGGGAATTACTTCCAGCACCGCAGAGAGATGCTCGATTCTCTCAATCTCAAAGCCCCTGAAACTGATGCCCACAAGATGTATCTGTCATTCAGTGATACTGTGTGCAGTCTGAGCAGCGGGAAATACGGTGATGGCCACACGAAAAGTTACTGGCGCAAAAGCGCAGACAATCCCAGGCATGAATTTCATTCACACACGCTGGAACTGTATTTCAGAGGGAATCCGTTCCTGGAGAAGATGCTTCCTCAAACGGCAAAGGCGATGCGAACTTACGGGAAGGAGGTTTTCGGTGATTAAAGAAACTTCCACTTTATTTCATCGAGGCCGTCAGTGTCTTCAAACACTATCTCCCGGCCGTTGGCCTTTTTCAAAACTTTCAAGAGACCTTCGTCTCCAAGATCCGCAAGAAGGCACAGCGGGCTGTCAGCGTTGGGATGCTGTTTCATGTACTCCTGCACAGCCTGTTCCAGTTTCTCTGTCGTATCTGTCATACCTTTCACTCCTTTCCCATATAATACGAAATTTTAAGCAGTTTGTCAAATATTCTCATCTGTTGTCCATTCCGTCCATACAGTCCATTCCGTCCATACTCTCCCTGGAGCTGCAATGAGCGATCCAATTTTCATTACCCAGAACGACCAGGAAATCATGGATGGTCTCCGGGAGCTCGTTTCCCGCGTCGAGGACATGACCCCTGTCATGCGGCGGATCTCCGGGATCATGCTCGACTGCGTTGAGGAGAATTTCGAACAGGAGGGACGTCCCGATCCCTGGCCGAAACTGAAGAAACGAACGATCAAGGAACGGGAACGCAAAGGTTACTGGCCCGGCAAGATCCTCCAGCAAAGAGGCGAACTGGCCGCGTCCCTGGCTTCCGACTACGATAAGGAGAGCGCGAAGGTAACCACAAACAAAGCTTATGCGGCCGCGCAGAACTTCGGTACCGGAAATAACCCGATAAAGATTCCTGCCCGTAAAGGCGTTGCCAGGCTGCGCACCGACCGCTACGGCGTGCTCCTGCGGCAGGGTGAGAGCGGACGGCTGCTCAATTTATCTGTCTTTGCAAAGGCTCATCACAAACGTGTTGTCGAGCGCGACTACACGGCAAAAGCACACGAAATCAGCCTCCCTCCCAGGCCCTTCATGGTGCTCACCGTTGATGCTAAAGAGGAAATTAACGACTCGGTAAAAAGGTACCTGATTCTATCTCAGGGCGACAATTTTAGATAGCAAACAAAGGAGATGTTTATGCATCCGAAAACTATTACACAAATCTGCGACTCGCTGCGCGAACAGTGCGGCAATATGGTGACTGCGATCCGCAGGGATCTGCAATGCCATCATGTTGAACTCGATAACAAAGAGGCATTTCCGGGTCAGCATAGTGAGATGTTTTCCAATATGGACCTGGCACTCAGACATCTCGAAGATGCAAGGATGAGGCTGGGGAAAGTAATACAGTACGCAGGTGATGGCGTTTCAAAGTTTGATAAACCCGCAGCTCAGGAATCCGCGCAATCAGCGTAATCCGCTCAATCTGCGGTAACTAATCCGCGGTAGGTCTTTGACATCTCAGGTAATTCCAGAATAAGAACATTCTGGCCCGGAGCATTTTCGTTCCGGGCTTTTCTAATAAACCATTTGTCGTGGTGCAAAAGGAGTATCTAATGGCAGAAACCAATGTTCAGAAACACCAGCGGGTAACCCGTGAAATCTCTGATTTTATTCTCAAAAACTTTCCTGACATTAACGATAAACCCGGCCCCTTGAATGACGCAATGGCTGCTTTAGAAACAGGGTGCCAGCTCGCTATTCCAGGTCTCAGGGTTACAATTAAGTATGGTCCGGTGTGCGAGTGATCTCATCGTAAACTACTCCGACCTCTTCAACCATTTTTTTGTAAAACTTACAAATGTTTTTAATTTGATCGTTAGTCTTTTGGTCTGTGTCATCCCTGCGGTCACCAGGCATTTTAACATGGCTGAAAAGGTCCCTTGCTATCGTCATTACTAATTCTTCTCTCTGCATAACCGCCTCCTAATTGTGAAAGTGAAAGTAAACCCGGACCCCCTCTCGGAGTCCGGGCCTTATCTTCTAATCTGTGAAATCAGCGTAATCTGATAAATCCGTGGTCGCGGAGCCGCACAGATGAGGCAGTGCAGGCAGGGAGGAGACGGCCGGAGAGGGTAAAGGAGGAGGTGGTAGTGGGCACAATACTGGTTCTGTTTGTAATAGCTGCAGGGCGCCGGGCGGCTGTAGTGGCAGGGAGAATAGAGAAGACTTCGGAAGTATCACCGCCCAGGATAAAATCTATTTGGCCACTGATGTAATATTGAGCAAGAATACGGCAGTTATTAGATACCAAACTGTCAATCTTTTCCATGCCAATTCTTGGAGTAAGTGCATATTTGTAAAAGGCAGTATCGTAACCACCGGAACATATTGCCAAAAAATGCGGGTAGGTTTTGCCACCATCAACAGATAAATACAATGCAGTTCGCAAATTTTCACTGTTTACAACATAGCCAGTCCATCTGATTAGTATTGTGTCATAGAGGTTGAATGCTGCGCCTGCAGTTGGGTATATCATCTCTATTGCTTGCTCAGTTTGTGCGGAAGCTGTGATTGTGAGGGTGGCAAATGTAAGAATTATTTTCCTGAGCATCAAAAACCCCCTTTGTTAGTGTAATTACATCACTATTAAGATAAATTCTTTTCAAGCAATTCTGCAGCACGTTTTAATAAATTCATTTCAGCTTGTAGTTTGTCAGATATTGGTGGCAGCGCAGCCCTCAATTGTTCACTTTTCTCGACGAATAATTGCAGTAATTTTTTCTGCACTGTGAATAATTCCACTTTCTCCTCAAGTGAAAGTGGTGAACTATCTGAGTCTGGTATTTTTTGCGGCCCCTGTCCATAAAGAACATAATTGATGGAAATTCTATTATTCTTACAAACCTCGTTAATTAATTCCAGTGGTAAAAAATTACGTGATTTCCACATACCAAATTTATTAGGCTGAGTCCCTATAGCACGTGCCATATCAGAATCCCTGATAATACTTAGCACGTCTTTCAGCCTTTTAAAAACTTTTTCGAATGAAAGTTCTTCAAGTAACATTTTTATGTTGCTTTTTCTTCATAGTGATGATATATTTACATCATAACAACAATTTGAAGTTATTTATTCTTCATGGAGAAGAAATATGGATCTACGCAAATCGCTCTTCCGCCTTTGTTTAGAAGTTAATAGTGAAAGCCAGGCAGATTTTGCCCGGCGGAACGGTGTGTCACCCATGGCAGTCTCCCGTTTTTTGTGCGGCTACACGTCAGAGCCAATGCGGAAACGGGTTGATCAGTATATCTCATCTAACCTGCACAAGATCAAAGATCGGTTGGACGAGTTTACTAAGGCCGCATAAATCACTGTTACAAAATAAATATGGCAACAACAGGAAATAAGAACTTTTCAACTTCTTATAAGTATACCACAGTTTCCAAGCCCGGTCGAGAGGTGTCCGCAAGGCCCGAAGCGGTTATTCCTTCCCGCGAAAGCGGCCGGGCTTTTCACTTCAAAGGAAGGGGATAAATATGTATCAGGCCTATTACAGTTGCAGGCCCTTCAGTAACGAGAAAAACTGGATCGATGGAACCCAGGCAGCATCCGCTGAAGAGTGTAAAGCCCTGGCACGCGAAAAGGTTCTGGATTGGAGCAATGTGTTCATTGCAAAAAGGAGCAGGTAAACATGATTTGCCTCGACGTGCCGGAGATCATCTCTATCGCCAACATGGTTTTTGTAGTGCTGGCTGTGGTCTGGTCTGTGTTCGTTTATTTACAAACACGGAAAAATAAAAAAAGGCTGCAGGAGCTGAAAGGCCGCTGGAGGAAACAATGACAACCAGAACAACTTCAATCTGGATCTCCGCCTGTACCAGTGTTCAGCGTCTCCTGGAGAATCCGTTTTCTCTCGACCTTAATGCCGATCAGTCCCGCGAGAGTGTGCTGGAGATCTGCAGGCAGTGTCGCGAAGACGGCCACTCATACTCATTCTGTGAATCAGACCCGATAGAACTCAGGTTGACAATAACAGCAGAACAGGTATAAACCATGGAAATCTACACCTGTAATCTCGAAATGCTCAAAAGCACAGTGACCCGCGCCACGGGCCGCTGGGACAACGACGCTCTCGCCGAGTTCCTGTGTGCCTGTCAATTCGAGATGGTCATGCTGGAGATTCAGGCGGAAGTAGAATACAACAAAAAGCTGGGTCCGAAAGAATCCAGCGGATCTTTGAGGAGGAATAAATGAAACTGTCACTATCATCTTTGCTGCAGAAAATAGTCTCATTCGTCAGTATACGTCCATGTCAGTCCATTTCTGTCCATTAAACAGAATTTTCTTTTCACGGAGCGCTCATGTTTCTCAACAATTCCCTTTCCACACAAAACGACACCTGGCTGACAGTCAGGGAGGTTGCCGGTCTTACCGGTTTGCCGTCCCGTACTGTCTGCTATCACTGCAAGAGCGGCCGCTATGATGCCCGTCTTGTAAAGGGAGCCGGTGGAGAGCAGTACCAGATAAACCTCTCTTCGCTCCCGCCGGAAACCCGGGCGAAATACTTTTCAAGCAAGTTTCAAAGCCAGGATAACGAGCTTTTAAACTGTGATGAAACCGAGGTTGAAGCCGAGCTTTATGCCCGCGCGCCCGAATGGGCACGCAAGCGCGCCGATAAATACCTGACACTCTTCAGGGCTACAGAGGGTCTCAAAGGAAGCGCGCTCCGCAACTTCCTTATACAATGGAATAAAGAGCACGAAAACACTCCGGACCTGCAGACATCCTACCCCTGTCTCACCGGTGCCCGTAAAACCTACAAAAAACACGGCATCTCCGGCCTCCTGGCTCAGTATGGTAAAAACAAGGGCGTCAGTTCTGTCAAAAAAGAATGGGGCGAGTACTACAAGGCCGTTTACCTCAAAGAGGGAGCGCCCTCCGCTCAGAGCTGCTGGTATTATACACTCGGCTATGCCCGCTCTCTTGATCCGTCAATTACAAAAGACAATTTCCCTGGCGTGAAAGCGTTCCTGCGGTGGATCGATAACGAAGTCCCGGAACAGGCTCAGCACTACGCTCGCTACGGCGCCGCATCCCACAACCGTAAATATGCACCCTATGTAGACCGTGACTACGCGCATGTAGCTGCGGGCGCTGTATGGGTTTCAGACCATGCTCAGATCGATGTTGCCGTGATGCTCCCTGATGGAAAAGCGTGTTTTCCCTGGGTAACTGCCTGGCGAGACTTTAAAACAGGGAAATGGCTCGGATGGTATGTGCATGCAGAGGCTCCAAACAGTGATCACATTTTCTACTCCTTTTATTTAGCTGCGCTGGAGCACGGCTTACCGCAGAAAGTGCTTCTTGACAACGGAAAAGACTACCGCTGCCGCGATTTCGCCGGTGGCCGCGTTCGACGTGTCAAAGTCACAGTCGATGAGGTCAAGGCCAATGGCATGCTGCATGTTATCGGTGTTTCTCCGCGTTTTGCCCAGCCGTATAACGCCCAGACCAAACCGATCGAGCGGGATTTTCTGAAAAATAAAGAATTGTTCTCGAAGCACATGGTTGGTTATCGCGGCGGTGATGTGACCGAGCGGCCGGAGATACTGGCTGATGAGATCAAAAGTGGAAAGATCCTCACCTTCAATGAATTCGACGTTCTCTTTGATAGCTATATCCGTACAATACGGAACAGGATGGTGTCAAAGGGGAAAAACCTCCAGGGGCGCTCTCCGGATGAAGCCTGGGCTGAAGAGTTCAAGGAAAAACGGTTTGTTGACAAAGACAGCCTGCGTCTGTTCTGCATGAGAACATCCGGGATCGTAACAATCGGCCGCAACGGCATAAGAGACAGCGAACTGCAGGTTACATACTGGGCTGAATGGATGTCCGGAGTGAAAGGTGTCAAAGTTTATCTGCGCAGGGATCTGCAGGACTATGCCCGGGCCTGGGTTCATGACGCCAGAACAGATGAGCTCCTGGGAAAGGCGCGGATCGCCGAATTTGTAGCTCCAGCGTTAGCAGAAACAGAAATCGAAAAATCAGAATTGCGTGACGCTCTGGCTGCCAAAAACCGCGACAGAAAAATCACCCGGGCTTACGCCAGTGTCTCACAGGCGCCCACACCACAGGAGCGGCTCTTTCACCTGAAAACCGGTACCGATGCCTTCGCGGTGGACATCGACCCCTCACCAAAAATTCTGCATGTGCAGAACACTCTTATCGACCAGGCAATAAAGAAAGATCGTGAAATGCAGGCTGAACACACCGCTGATCTGTCATCTTTTCAGCCGCCGGAACGCCGCAAGGCTGAAATTTACCTTTTCGAGTCAGATATACCGTCTAAAGAAGACGTAATGGGTTAACTTCAACATTCAACGGGAGGAATGTATGAGTGTAAGAAATGAGTTAAGACAGTACCTCGATTCAACAGGAACACCGCAGAGCGCAGTGTCAAGAGCTCTGGGGATTTCTCCGGGCTATATCAGTCAATATCTGAGCGACACATTCAGAGGCGATAAAGCAAAAATGGATGCGTCCGTTAAGCAGCTGCTGGAACGGTGGCAGGAACGGAAACAGGCTCCGAGGCTTAAGGTGAAATTCATAATGACATCTGTAGCCAGAAAAGTCTTCGAGACTGCGCGGATCTGTCACCTTGACGGAGAGATGGGTGCCGCTTACGGTGATGCCGGACTCGGAAAAACCGAGGCTGTCAAGGAATACGCCAGGCGTAACAGTGATACGATTCTCATCGAGGCCGATGCCGGGTATACCGCCAAGGATCTGTTCTCGGAACTCCATCAGAGATCGGGGATCGGTGATGGCCGCGGGCGGCTTCACGACCTGTTTACCGATATCGTAAAAAGGATGGAGAATTCCGGCCGTCTCATCATAATAGATGAAGCGGAAAACCTTCCCCTGCGGGCCCTTGAGTTGATAAGACGCGTTCACGATAAGGCCGGTGTCGGTATCCTGTTCTGCGGTATGAGACGGCTCATATCGAACCTGCGTGGTAAAAAAGGCGAGTTCGCGCAGATCTACTCCCGTATCGGTATCGCCGCGAACCTGCAGCCGCTGACATCTGTCGATACGGAACAGATCGTTTCATCGCTTCTTCCCGGGAGTAACGGAATCCATAGGACCTTCCACGAAGCGTCAAACAGTAATACTCGCGTCCTGTCAAAACTGATCCGCAGGTCGCAGCGTGTCGCGGAAATCAATAACTGTGCAATCACTCCCGATATAGTCCTGGAATCGTCAAAATCACTCATTATCTGAGGCGGTAAACATGATCATTTCAAACGATATCGATCCCCGCACTGCCCAGGCAAAAAGGCTTTACGATCACAAGCGTAAGCGCCTGATTGCCTGTGGACAGATCAAAAAAACCAGAACCGGAAAAGAAATCTGGATCAGGGGGTCCAGGCCATGAATGCACAACCCTCACAGGTTAAACGCATACATACACTGGCTCATCTCCTGAGGATCCCCGATGATGACTACAGGGCAATGATTGCGTCCTTCGGGACCTTCCCTGTCAATGTCCGTCCATCATCCAAAAAGCTGACCTTCCAGAAGGCAAACGAGCTGATCCGCCGCCTTTCCGAAATGGCCACCGCCGCCGGCGTGCACAGATCCGTAGAGGCGCCTGGCCGGGCGCCTCTCTCTTCCTGCCGGCCCAAAAAATATGACGATCTCGGCAAACGCCCCGGGATGGCCTCTCCCGCTCAGCTCCGGATGCTTGAAGCGATGTGGGCGGATGTGTCATTCGCTCCCGATCCGCGCTCCAGGCATTATGCCTATGAGAAATTCATCACCAGGATAACAGGAGTGTCAAAACCTGAATGGCTGGAACCCCTGCATGTCCGCAAAATCAAGACAGCTATTGAGAGCATGAAACGTTCACAATTACATAAGGAGAATTCCTGATGTTCACACTTTCCGAAATTGAAGCATTGACAAAAGATTTCTCCGATGCCAGAAATGTTCTGGTCGAGAGAGTTCAGAACCTCAACGATGAAATAGAGGCGGCTAAAAGAAGGCTCCTTCCAGGCATCAAAAAAGCGGTGGCCGCGGTCTCCCAGAAACGGAGCTTCCTTCACTCTGCAGTTGAGGACTCGGCCGATCTGTTTGTAAAACCCAGAACGGTTGTCTTTCATGGTATAAAGGTCGGTTTCCAGAAAGGTAAAGGGGCTATCGAGTGGGATGATGACGCCCAGGTGGTGAAACTCATCCGCAAACACTTTCCGGACCAGTTCGATACTCTTGTCAAAACCACCGAGAAACCGGTCAAGGGCGCTCTTGAAAACCTCTCTGTTCAGGAACTCAAATGGCTGGGCGTCTCTGTATCTGAAACCGGCGATCAGGTTGTTATAAAGGCAACCGACAGTTCTGTTGACAAACTGGTGAAGGCTCTCCTCAAGGCTGAAGAGGCGGAAACGGTCGGGGAGGAAAAGTGCTGAAATACATATTGACAGCAAAATGCTACAACGACTGTCCGTACTGCATCACCAGTAAACTCAGAGATTTCAGAGAATCTGACAGTCTGGTTAGAATTCTCTCGGTTCTCAGGAGCATGCGGATTGACGGGCACAGTGCGGTTATGCTCACCGGCGGCGAGCCTACATTGCACCCGCTCTTCTTTATGATAACAGGCGCCGCCCGGGCAATTTTCGACCAGGTACATTTAGCCACCTCTAACTCCGGTATTCTCGACTCTCCGGCTGCAGGGCAGTTTTCATCTATCGTTTTATCCATTCACGACAGCCTGTATGAAATACCATCCGCATTACATTGTAAAACGAAGGTTTACGGTGGAGTAATGGCACACAGACTGCAGCCCGCCTTGATCGACCGGCTCTACAGCAAAGGTTTTTCCGGACTTACCATAAATGAGGACCATCGGGGAGGCGGGAAAACTCTCCCTGGTAGTCTTGTTGCCCAAATAGACAGGGATATTAAAGCAATGAGCGAACGGTTCTCTCTGAAAATCAACCGTGTCGGAGCCTGCATGAACGAGACCTTCATCATGCCGGATCTGACCATTGAAACAGACTTTACAAAGTATTTATAGGCACTTTAAATGAATAATAATATGAATCTCACAATCGGCGGATACCCCGCAAAGCAGGCCTGGCACTGGAACCACTACAGGTATATGGACCTGGCTCTTCTTGTCTATCTCATGACAAGTTCCAACCCGATAGACAGGCGCGTCGGTCTGTCTTCTTATGATTCTCTTAAGGGCCACTTTCTGCAGTCGGAATGGGACAGCATCATAGCTGTAATCGACAAACACAGATCCGCGCAGGGTCAAAAAACCATAACCGCCATTGTCTCTGATGTCTCCGGCGTCCATTCCGTCCATTCCGTCCATTCAGTCCATGTCCCCCCTCAGGAGGCCCCGTGCACTCACTGACCTCCCCTTCCGAAAAAAAGGCCTGGCTCCTGGATCTTATAAAATCGACAGCCAGGCTGGCGCAGTATCACCTGAACACGCATCACCAGCTGGTACTTGACAGCCAGTTCCTGTTGATTGAACTGGGGAAGCTGGAATACGGTCTGCCCGGGGAGGAAATCTCTGTCAGAAGTGCCGGTAAAGTAATCAGGGTAAAAATTCTTTTCTTTGATTCCACGATCTGGTCCGATATGCCGGTATGCGTGGTTGAAAGTATAGATGATAAGAGGCGGTTTCTGCTTACAAGCGGCGCCGCAATTGTTCACAATTAATCTCGGGAGTTTCTCTATGAATGCTTCGAAAACTAAACTGCCGTCTGCACCTGATTGGAATGAGATGAAGATTGACGACATGCCGAACAGCGACATGCGGATGGTCGCGGAGATATTGGGCGTTAAAACCGCTGTTGATTTGATGAAGAATTTTGAAGGGACAACTCTGATTGTGCCTAAATATAAAAAGTCTATATCAGTCTCAAAGTTTATAATCGCTAATTACGATGGGAAGTTTTCTACAGTCAAGCGAATAGTTCGTCAGTGTGGTTTATCTCAGCGTCGAGTTTTAGAAATCATAGCTCAGCACAAGAAAAATGGAACCATCAAACAGTGATAATTCAATTTCCATCCGGCAGACATCGGGTCACCCGTGTCCCCAATGCGGTTCTTGTTACAGGCGCGGGGACCTGTGCAATATCTGCGGTACATGGGCACCGGTGCCGGTTGAGCTTGACAGTGGTTTCTCCCGCGAGGGGAAAGCCTGCAGGGGCAGGGTGTGGGACAAAAAACTGCACCGGTATGTCGGTTAGATTGTTTTAACGTAGAGACGCCCGGCCGGGCGTCTCTCAAACAGTTGAGGAGAATAGTCATGGCCATGTCGAGCATATCACATTACCCCAAAGTGCAGTTTAATCCGGAAATTGATATCCGCCCGTGGTCGGGGTGCTCCGGCGCCAATTGTCAGCATCCCGCGTGTATAGCAAAACGTAAAAGAAAAAGCGAAATCCGGAAGCAGAAAAACAAAGCCGTGTCTGCGCCAACCGCAGGTGAGCGTAGAACCGCCCGTTTAAAATTAAAGAGACTGCGCGAGAAAGGAGAATAACCATGCTGATCGCACTCTTCCCCGGGCATGTCGGAAAAGACAGCGGGGCAATAGACCCGACAGGGCCGGGTGACCGGCTCCACACCGTAGAAGCGGCCGTTACGGCCGGTATCACAGGTAAAATCTCCATGCTGCTGAAGCTTCTGGGTCTTGATCATATTATAGCTGCAGGCGGCTGGGACTACCGCATAATCGCCACAAAAGCCTGTAATCTGGGTGTGGAGATTCACGCTGACATCTGCAGCAATGAAAATGCGATCGGCTTTCACGTGATCCATCATCCATCAAGTGCAAAAGGTAAAGAACTGGCCGCATGTATTGACCGTGCACTCGGCCTCAATCTCACCCGGGCGCGGGACCCTCACTCCGCAAGGCTGAAAATATTGACAGATACAGGCTTCCCTGTGGTCGTGGTCGAATGCGGCTTCCTCAGTAATACCATCGACGAAGCCCTTCTTCTCAATGAGGGACACCAGTTCAACATCGCGTTTGCTGTTGTTCAGGGAATCCGGGAATTCGTTTACAAACAGACCGGCAAAGGAAGTGGAAAATGAATGTCATTACTGACCTCTGGAGATATGCGGAGCTTTGCTCCCACGACAATGATGAGTACCTTATCCGGCGGGTCCTCCTCTCCATGGAACAACCCGTCATCCCCATGATTACCCTCATGCGGAACAATACCGATTTCGGCTATATCTGCGAAGGCGGGAACCGTGTAGTCATCGCTTTCAGAGGTACCGACGGCTTTGAGGCATGGCTGAGAAACTTCGATCCCTGGCCGCTTGAATGCGAGAACCAGAACGCCCGGGGATATATCCACGACGGCTTCTGGGACGCATTTGAAAGCTTCAAGACAGAAATTGACAGATACTTCCGGGGTAGTTTCCGGCTTAACGGCGATTTCAGCAGGTGCCCGGTACCTGTATTCATAACCGGGCATTCCAGGGGCGGTGCCCTTGCCACACTCTGTGCCCGTCACCTGGCTAAAAACCGCAAACTGCCGGTCTCCTGTGTTTCTTTCGGTGCCCCTGCCCAGGGAACAAAAAAATACCGGGATGAGGTGGACCTTTTACCAGTCAATCACAGCCGCGTTGTAAACGGCTACGATATAGTAACAACACTGCCTCCCTCCTGGCTTGGCTTCCGTCACTGCGGAAAACTCTTTCACATGGCTGTACCGCTGTGGCGCAAGCTCTTCAGGGTCACAAAAATACTGGATCACGCATATTCAAGCTATACAAAGGGCCTGCTGAAGTACTGCGAAGCCCGCGGCGATCTGGATGGCGCCGACGAAATGAAAACCGTCCTGGCAAGAGTAACCATTTAATCACGCAATTGACACAGAGGAGAAGGTTATGGATAACGGAAATGGTCGTTTTGAAGAAGTAACACCAGGGTTTCTTGCAGAGCAGCTTAAGGCAGCTGGAGAAGGCCTTCCCAACCGGCTTGATAAAATTTTCAGTGAAGGCGAACAGGTGCAAATCAAAAACAGTAAGTTTCTTGTTCGTTCCATTGACCCCCTTACTGGTATCATGACTTTAAAGCTTCTCCCTGAAAAGAGGTTTTAAGAAATGAATCCGACAAAAGAGGAATGGGATCTAATTAAAAGGGGGGGTGTCTCTATGGCTGGGCAAACCCGGTAGAATTGCTGATATAGCGGCGATGGCACTCTTCCAGGAAGGGGTGAGAGTGCATTATCGCAGAACCAGGTATTACAGCAATGATAAGATGGACTCCTTCTCAATAGAGCAGGCACGGCGTAAATCCCGCCGAGCAAAAGCACAAAAACAGAAGAGATAAAACATGAAACGCTACTGGCTTTGCATGATCAGTCTGCCTGACAGTTCAGATACTGGCACGCCATCTGAAAACGCCTTGTCTCAGGAGAATCCGCAGCTGCAGGCAGCTGTACTTAAAGCAGTAACCGAAGCCCTCGGCAAAAAACCGGAGGTTTTTCTCACCAGTGCTTCTATATCAGAAGTCCGAAAAGAAAACATCTTAAGAGCCATTTACTGGTAGAGGGGGGCGGCAGGGTTATGAAGTCTAATCAAAAGGGGAATCATCATCAATCCACCAATACTCCACATAAGTCACATAATCGTTGTACGAAAGTCGGTAGATCGTCCAGAGCAGCTCACATTTGGGAAGCATTAGACAATTTCGAAACTGATCCAGTGTGGAGTATGCGTTTAAAAGCGGAATTGCTCGCTTCAATACGTATACGCCAAAAAATATCAATTGCCGTCGTAAAGTCGGATTACGCCACTTTTTTCGAGATGCTCGGTTTGCTGGCAAGCTTAATACAAAATCCTCAATCTCCTTTTTATTGTGAAAAAACCACTCAGCCCAGGCATCGTGTCCTTTTTTGCGATAATACTGCCGAAGCCATTCGATATCAAATTCTGAAAGCATCGAAGAAAGCTCCTGTATTTTCTCTTCAACAATATCGGTGTACAATTTGTCAATACCTGTCTTTGTTTAATGACTCTGAACGGTGTTTTAGGCTTGTAAACAAAATAAAAGCTGAAAGAAGAAATCTCAAAAAGGAGGTATAAGTGTATCAGAATTTACCACAGACACCCGGCTATTACTGGGCAAGAAGTGGGCAACAATTTAAGTGGTACGATATGATAATTCATGTGTATGGAGAAGCGCCGTTTTTCCGCATGGAGGGTTGGAAATTGAGTAGTAGTTCTACTTGTGGATCTGTAAACCTTTCCGATATCGCTGACTTTGGACCTCAACTACCGCATCCAGAAGTTCCACCTGAAAGAATAAAGAGATAGATTGTGGTCACCTATTAACAAATTAACAAAAGGAGATTGTCTATGTTTCAGAGGTATTTGGAATACATTACAAACACAGGGGGTTGTCCAAAGGTTGATCAGTTTGATGAAGATTGGGAGCCTATTGGACCGTGTGTGCGTGAAGATATGAAAAAGGCTGGTCTCATTTTCGAGCGGAACGGGCATGTGTATATTGCGGAGTCTCAAGCCTCAACAGAAGGCCAGCGGATATAATGCTTCCAGATCGGCCTGCTGTAGAGCAAAAGCGTTACACACTGATCATAAAAGACCAGGAAATTCCCTGGTCTTTTGTTCAGCGTATCCGCAGGATCTGCGGCGGAGATTGGGATCAGACCCTGGACATTTTCTGGAAGGCACGAAACGCCACCGGCAATAATGGAATCATCAAATACATCTCAAAAGGGTTAGTAGACCTGGCCAAAGGGAACCGCTGGCTTTTAATGCCCAGCAGGGAGCGTGAAAACGGCCGGATGGAAGTTGTCCGGCAATGGTGGTCCAGTCTCTACCAGAGGAAGCCTAAAGAGGGCACAACGAGCTGCAGGGAGGCTTTAAAAGACGCACTCCTTACCATCTTGGATAAAATGAAATGAGAGAGCTGTTTAATATGCTTTTTATGTTCTATTACATGCTCTTTAAAGGCCATTCAAATTCTATAGTTTTCGTCTCTTATTTGTCTAATTTTGTTTGCTGACCTTTATTAACGTGCTTTCTATGTTGTTTCTTTGCGATATACTTCTAAGTATCTGTATTTCAATAAGTTATATAGTATTGACAAATCAACAATAGTTTGCCAACCCTTTTGCGAACCCTTTGCCAACCCTCCGCTGAAATTGCTGAAATCTGCACCCTACATAACTCATTTTAATACTATGACTTACGCCTGCTAATTAATTAATAGTAATTAATTTCTCAAACTAAGTGGAAAACTGGCAAAATAGCGGCATTTTCGGCAAAAAAATCTTAAACTGGATTTACCTCTTCAATTTGGCTGGAACCCGCATAAATAAAGGTCAATTTGCAATTTTAAGGCAAAATTCAATATCTTAAACTGCCTGGAAACTTATATCTGTCGAAAAAAAACGGAGTGATCTTACCGGCAAAACCGGTGAAACCACTCCGTATAATCTCGAATTTTAGCTGTGCTTACGCTTGCGGAACCGGTTCTATATCAACCCGTTTTTTATTCCCTGCAAACCAGGAAAACTTCACTTTACCATCAACTTTGGCAAACAAAGTATGATCTTTTCCCTGTCCCACGTTAACACCTGGATAGACAACAGTTCCGCGCTGGCGAACAATAATGCTTCCTGCACTTACCTCTTCGCCCCCGAACCTTTTCACTCCAAGCATCTTGGGATTGCTGTCACGTCCGTTACGGCTGCTTCCTACACCTTTTTTATGTGCCATTTTTCAACTCCCCGATTCAAATATTGATCGAAACTATTTCCAGTTTCGTATACTGCTGACGATGACCATTTTTGCGGCGGTAATCTTTCCTGCGTTTTCTCTTGATTACCAGCACCTTTTTAGCCTTGGCATGATCAACAACCTTGGCCACGACTGAAGCACCTTTAACAACAGGTGTTCCGATCTTTATCTTGTCTCCATCAGCGGCAAGCAAAACCTTGTCGATGGTAATTTCCGCACCCTTCTCTGCCTCAATCAAAGGAACCCGAATTGTAGCACCCTGCTTTACTTTGAACTGGGTACCACCTTGTTCAATAATGGAATACATATTGTCTCCTGACCTGAATATGCCAGTTTATCTTAAAAATTTATTATCCGATTTTCAAACCCGGGTCAATAAGACCTCAGGTTTCAGAGAAAAGATTTTTAAATATAATAATCCCGAAACGAAAAAGCAAGTAATCCGGTTCAGGGTAAGAATCAATCCCTCTGTTCTTCTTTTCTATTTGCCCTTTTATCAGGAACGATGTTGTATTCATCCTGATCGAGTTCTTCATCAGTTTCGATCATGAGCTGGTACTTGTGTTCCTTTTCCAGCCTTCTTTTCATCTGCTCTCCATCTTTGAGCATATATGCAGAAACTGCAGGATGAACAGAGAGCTTTACACTGGGAGCATGGAAATCTGATCTCTTAAGATCCCGATCGATTCTGGAAATAACAGTTTCGGGTGAAAATACCCAGCCCAGTCCTTCACACACAGGGCATACGTTTGTAAAGAACTCCTGCAATTCGGGTCTTACTCTTTTCCTTGTTATCTCCATCAATCCGAATTTGGACAATCCGGTCATTGATGCGGCAGTGGGATCAAGTTCCATTGCCTTACGCATAGCATTCTCGATTTTACGGCGGTTATCCGCGCTTCTCATATCGATAAAGTCCACTACAATGAGTCCACCGATATCCCTGAGTCGCAATTGACGACATATCTCTGCCGCAGCATCGAGATTGGTTTTGAAGATTGTCTCTTCAAGGTTTGATTTTCCGACATTCCTTCCGGTATTTACGTCAATGGCTACCAGAGCCTCTGTTCTATCGATGAGAATATAGCCGCCGCTTCTCAGCCAGACCTTGCGTTTAAGAAGCCTGTCAAGATCCTTTTCAATGTTAAATCTGTCAAAAAGAGGGACTTTCTCATCGTAACGGATCACTCTTTTGCAGAGATCGGGTGAGAGCACTTTCAGGTAATTTAATATCTCCTGGTAATCATCGTCCTGATCCGCGTAAACCTCTGTGACATTCTCTGAAAAAAGATCTCTGATAACCTGGGTTGTGATCCCCAGTTCCATGTAAACAAGCTTAGGTCCACTTCCGCTGAGAGCTTCCTCCTGGGCTTGTTTCCAGGCATCAATAAGCATATGGATCTCTTTGACAAACTCTGTCTCCGATACCTGAAGTCCTATGGTGCGCACTATAAACCCGACACCTCTGGGCTTGATCTGGGAGATCAGCTTTTTGAGTCTGGCGCGTTTTTTAATATCACTGGTTTTCTTTGATACGCCGATAAAGTCTGTATCAGGTACCAGCACCAGAAATCGTCCTGCCAGACTTATCTGGGTCGTAACCTTGGGGCCTTTGGTGCTTATTGGCTCTTTTGTGACCTGAACGAGAATCTCCTGGCCGACAGTCAAAACCTTTTCGATCGGGATGCGTGCGATCCTTCTGCGCTTTGAAGAGTCATACCCGGTATAACGTTCCATCAGCTCGTCACCGGCGTCAAGAAGAAGCGACGGGTCCACATCGGTGGCATGGAGGAAAGCACATTTATCGAGGCCGATATCAATAAAGGCGGCTTGAATACCGGGCAGTATCGAAGTAACCTTGCCACGATAGATATTGCCGACAAGTCGAAAGTGGTCGGGGCGTTCCACAACCAGCTCGACTACTTTATCATTCTCAAGCAGTGCCGCCCGTTTTTCTGTAGGTGTTGCATTAAATAGTATTTTTTTGGTCATATCTTTTCCAATTTAGAACTGAATGTCTACAATTAAGCTGAATTTATTATCGTAAGTAGTTTGACTGCCGCTGGTCCTGCGTTTACCATAAATATACTCTGCCCGACCGGTAACATTATCGGTAAATATATATGAGAGATGAGGCATGATGGAAAGATTCATCTCATCGACGGTTTTTACCTCAGTAGTATACTCCTCGCGTGTACTGTATGCCCATTTAAACCCCACGGTTGTCCTTCCTGTAACCGGAATTACCCAGGTCAAAAGCCTTATTTCCGAAAGGCGGCTGTTCTGTTCAATTTGATAGGTGATGTCCAGTGTATGCCCCTGTGAGGTGGCATCCCGGGGAGTTGCTATTGAATCGGGTTTTTCAGTAGGTGCTTTGGTAACCTCTTTTGAATAGGTACAGTTATAGTTGAAATTTATCGGCCACTTTTTAACAGTTCCCGAAAGAGAAACCAGGGGTGCCCAGTCAAATTTGCGGGTAGTATCCGATCCCATCAATCCTGAGTATTTGTAACTTTTCCGGTAATTGAAAGTGGAATTTAAGTTCAGGCTTTGCAGCGCACTGCTGACCAATTCAATTTTCATCAGTGCGGGTGTCCTTGAACCAACCGAGAACTCGGGCAAAGTATGGGAGCGTTCCTTTTTAGAGGTGTCAGGAACAACTCTGTAGTTTTTCCCCCAGCTAAAAGATATCGGACTGAAGCTGATTTCAAAAGGAACTTTCAGATCAAGTCCCGAAGAGAGGCTCCATCTCTGATCTACAGTACGGTAATCATTTTCATATAATTCGCTCTTGTCGATATCATATCTGGAATACATACCCCCAAGAGCTCTGTTATTCATCTCTCCTGAAAAGAAACTCTTTTCATCTATACCGCTCAATCCTAATTGATACCTCAGAAAATCGATGCGGCTCTCTTTACCGATAAGAAGAGATCCCATATAATTATTCTTCAGATCCGCTCCGTTTGTATAACTGAATGTGATCTGCCGGAACCCGATCCCGTCGACACCCTTGTCAAGCTTCTCAAAAATGGAGCCTATTCTGGCCTTGGCAGTAGCATCAGCCAGCTCTTTTAAAAGAACATCTAAATTGAAGCTTGCATTTACGGAGAGATTCGTCCTTACTCCCGCAGTAATGTATTCGAGGCTGTCGTTGCTCCTTGTCACCATATCGGAATTGTAATCTGCTGAGTACTCTCCGGATGTAGAGAGCCAATCAAAAATCTGCGGATTCAGTTTCATGCTTGCATGCTGCGAGCGGTTCTTTTCACCCCATAGTAACATTCTTTTACTGAAAACAGAGTCCTCATGGAATCCGAAATGGTAATCATAATTCTCTGAAGTCGTATCCGTTTTGGCATCCTTGAACATATCCCTGTTAATACCGATTGTGTATGTCAGGTCGATCAGCGGAGCTATGGGTGAGTAATCGAGGGCAAAGCCATGGCGAAGATCAAAGGTTCGGATAGTACTGGAAGTTGAAAGGCGGGTGTCCTTCATGTAATCGGTACCGTATCTCAGATCTGCAATGTCGAACTCTATGCGTGAAGGCAGCAGGGAGAATTCATAGTTTTTCAGCGGTTTTGGAACCCAGCTCGGTGTTTTTTCCCCCAATGGTTTCCATTTTGTCCATTCTGGCGGATTGGTCGGAGTAAGATTGTATTTGAGTTTACCGGTGTAAGACTCACTGATTGTGCTTCTGACATAATCGCTGTCACTATTGACCGCTGGTCCCTGCAGAGCCTGTTCATTTGACTGGCTGTACTCAAACTGTGCGTCAATTCTATCAGCTGTCAAATTGACCAACGGATTTTCTGATTCAGTGTTCTTACTGTAGTTGGCATAGACCCTCTCTCTTGTGTTTCTGGTCTCATAGTGTTCGGCTTTGGTTATATCCGAATTTTCATCGCGCCTAAAGATCTTATTTCCCAGGTCGGAAGCCATATCTCTGAGATTATCAGAGCGCCCGTTCTCGGTAAGGAAAACATCGGTATTGTTTTTAAGTTGAGGGCGACTTATGGAACCGTAAACCGATCCTCCCACAGGAAGTGATACGCCCCATTCTGAGGGAAGAAATTTATCGAACCACACAGTAGAGCTGAAATTACCATTTAGAGAGGAGATCTCAGGGGTCAGGGTGTTCTCGGTCATTCTCCTGAAATCACCATCCTCGTAGTTTAAATCTGCGGATATTTCCAGCAGATCGGCCCATTTTGTATTCAGTTTGGTGCTCATCGCCCAGCCGTTGAGCCTTCCGATACCCTCGACTTTCATATCATTGACCCAGAGTTCACCTGAGGAGAGAGAGTCCTCTGCACTGGTATTATCTTCACGTGTCACTCCTATTCCCATCCAGAAAATGTTGGAAATATTAGGCTGTCGTCCTCTGGGAGCTTTAACGCTCAGGAATCCGTTTCCGTAAGGAGATTGCTGTACAAGGATTGCCGAGTCGGGGTGCTCAATCATGTAACGATCCTTCAGGTCCGCGATCAGACGCAGATCGATTTCGACTTTGTTCCATCCCGATTTAAGATCGCTCCTATACTCATAATAACAGGAATCATCGCTGCCGAATCTCAACACGAAATCGACTTTTCCTCCGTAAAGCACTGAATTTTCTGTCTTGCTCCCTGAGGGACTCTTCCCGTAAACCATCAGATTCAGAGTCTTGTATGATGAGAGGTTCAGTTTCTGATAGCTGAAATTACGCGTAATCAGAGCGGTTTGGTTTTCGTCAAGATTTCTGAAATTGATCCGGAGTGCGCTCTCCCGGTCATAGAGACCTGTAACATCATCTCTTTCCCAATGAAACGGATTACCTCTGACACTGGCTCTGTAATCGGCATCTTCCTGGTTATTAATCGATGTTGCCTCTATTTTGGTACCGATCGAATCATAAAGGGGCTGCCACTGATTTCCAACAAACTGCATGTCTGTAAAAATCAACTGTTTTTCTGTTTTGAGTCCCTTAACTGATGAGGAATCGAAATCGGTCCAGATAAGCCTTACAAATTTTATTTCGGACCATTTGGGATTGTTTATCGAGTCACGCATGTTTCCATAGCCGGCCAGAACCTCCTTGAGAGGGATACGTACTTTTTTCCATCCTCCATTCGGGTCAAGCTTGGCGGTCTTGTCAAAGTATGGAGCAGCTGTATCGGTCAAATCTATTGTAAACTGGAAATATCTCTCTGTTGTATGTGTCTGAACCGATCCGTCGAAGTTGATATCCTCGCTTGACAACTCGTTATCCTTCTCGGTCCCGCATGCGTATCTGAAATTCTCCGGGTGATCGTAATATTCCTTGTAGTCATCTCTTGCAGGATCTTTAAAATTAAGACTGTCATAATAGAGAGTATCCCAGCCGCCTGAAGGGCCCGGTATGAGATAATATTCATCTTTGTTTATCTTCCTGTCCCACCCCAGATCGAGTGTATCAACCACCTGATCTGTCCAGATAGGCCTTGTATCCTCCATATCAGCCATTTTATTAGGCGGACCGCCGTCTAAAGACACGTCTTCCCGCAGATCGCCCATTTGAATAATCAGCTTGCCCTTTTCCCTGTATCCGCCTGCTTGCTTGATCAGAAATTCGAAGTAGCGGTCCTTTTCCTTATTCATGAATCCGCTTGAAATATAGGTCATAATTCCCGCCCATGACCTGCTGAACCTTCTGACCACATCATCATCGGATGTGTCCGGTGCCGGTGTGGCATGGAGACGGATAACAGTTTCGTATTGCTGGTCACCGGCACTTGCTTTAGCTTTATCAAACCAGATTGAATCAGAACGAACCCTGTGTTTCTTATCCGTTAAATGCGGGGTGAACCAGTAGAAATCCCATGCCGGGGGATAATTATAAAGTGAATCGGCACCGTAGGGAGGACTTGCCTTCGACCAGCTCTCATGACTTCCACCAAGCGACAGGGGCTGTTTGCTGTCTTCAAAGTCATCCACAAAGGCTTCGTTCTCGGTATTTGGATTCATTCTGCTGTGAGCCACTTCAAAATCGAACTGCACGGAAGACAGCGCGTCTGTCTTGACAAGAGGCAACCTGTTAACCAGATCTGTCATCCATTCCGGTTCCAGGTCGATTCGCGTGTTGACATCAAAGAGAACCTTTCTGTAAGGTTCCTGCTCCAGACGCGGAACATCCTCGTTTATTCTTGTATTCTGAAAAAGGACGCTGGCTCCAATAAACGACTTATCACTTAACAATGGCAACCTGAGTTCTCCATGCGCACCCAGGAATACTTTACGATCCGGGACAAACAGCGCCTCTCTCTGATACTCAATATCCACCTTTTCTGCGGTTCTGGCATTAGGGGAGGTAAGTTCCAGGGTCCCCATTTCATAATTGATTGAATAATCCCGGTCTTTCTTCAGCTCTCTGCCATCGGCAATTACTCTTTCTGTCCCCTCCATCACCCCCCACCCCAAGTCAAATGAAGTCTGTTTCTTGGAGCCGGACATGACTATTTCAAATCCCGGTTTGTATGCATCGGGCCTTGTGCTGGTGCTGTAGCGGTAAATCACAGAATCACGGTACTCGCCCAGTTTTTTGTTATTAAAGGGCTCGTTGCCGGAGAATGATGTATCAAACGGAGGAATTATGATGACGCCATTCTCTTTATCGAATATCTCCTGCCGCTTGTAAAGAACACTTCCATTTTCCGTCAGGCCCAGAATATCAGAATAGTTTCCTTCTTTACCAGCCTCTTCTTTAACCTGCCCGTCTGGAGGGATCCTGAAAACCTTCAGAGAAAATGAGGTCATGTCACTTGCCGTAAGCTCATAGACATTTCTCCACATGAGATAAAATCTTTCCGGATCCGCGCCTGCAGAATCGATACTGGCGACAGGCTTCAGGGTCCAGAGATTCAGCAGTGTGTCAATCGAGTCACCCCTGTTTATACCGGAATCTTTTGTTCTGAGATAGATTGCTATATGATCATTGGCCCTGATCCCCGTGGAATCAAAGAACATGATCCAGCCCTCTTTTTTGTTAAGCTTGTAATGACGATCAGTAATCAGCAGCTCATATTTGTACGTCTGCATGATACTGTCTGTTGTGGCCAGCTGCACCTTGCGGTTTGCCTGCTTAAGGATTTCCTGTTCTCTTTCCGGCTCCACCCTGCGCCACACATCAAGCCTCGTAACCTCCGGGGGATCTTTGGGATTAGAAGCGCCCTTGCCGTACTTGCGGTTATAGGCGGCTCTATAGATGTTATCCAGAAAGAAAAACCTGTTTTCAAGGAACCTGTCCTCTGCCAGAGGATACTCATCACTGCCCGATTTACTTGACACACTAAGCTTCGCGGTCTCACCCTGCTCATGGCTGGCGATAGTTGTAAGGGTCAGCGGTCCCAGCTTCGATTTCACCTTTATCCCAAACAACCCTTCGTGATTTTCCGAGTACCCTGCAAGGCCCTGCCCCGGCATCTGGAAACCTGTATACCCGGCGATCACCTCCTGGATAATCTCATCCTCCAGCTCACCGGGTTTGGATTCCTTGTATTCTATTTTAAAATTTTTCAGGTTATCTGAAAGTGACACATCGTTCTGGTTGTCCCCCCTGATATTGATATTTATCAGCCTTCCGACACTTCCAATGATGCTGAAGTTGTAAATAACATCAAATACCAGCCCGTTACTGGTTGCACGGTCCTTGTCATATTCTGATTCGACAACTGTAGAACGGTCAAAGCCCATGGTGATCGAAAGATTACCGTCTATGCTGAGTCTCGGGGGTTCGTTCCCCAGGACCCTCTGGGCCCAGGAGGGGTACTGCACCGGAATTTCCCATTGCAGCTTCATAAGCTGGGATTTTGACTTCTCCTCCTGCTTCTTTGACACCGCGCGCGTGTTGTACCATCCCTGGAAAAGAATAAAGTTCTTTCTGGATGCAAGATAGTCGCTTAACTCAGGATAATGGTATTCCCAGATCGTGTAGCCAAGAGAGTCCCGGCGGCTGAAGGTTATCTGACGTTTCTCAAAGTCAATAGCCGAAGTATCTTTGAAGATAGTTGTGTTAAGCTTCAACATGACGGGATTTTTCTGAACAAGCTGTGATGAAGCGTACGTTTCTTCATCAAGAGGATGGAAGCCCTCAATCCTGGGCTGTTCAAAGCAAAGACCCTGCCCGTATGCGTTTGTTAAGCCAAAGGCGGCTGAAAAAAACAGAAAGAATATGAAATATCGTTTAGCGGATCCGGTCACGATTTCCTGTCTCTTTTTTTTCCCCCGTAGAGGCAATGTGCAGCAGATCCTGATTTTCAAAGCGGATCATCTCATTTTCCCCCCGAAGCTTTCTGCTCCTGCCCGATATCAGAACAGCAGCGGAAACCCACCGGGTTGTGCCTGTTCTGCGGATAATAACTGTACCTTCTGTCGGAACAGCCGCTCTTCTGTCCACTCATATGAAAACCGCCCTGCACATAGTAAAAATTCTTATTCTCCAGGGCCCTGGTATCTGTCCACTCCAATAAACTCCCCGACATGTCATAGACACCGAAATAACCCCTGCACTCCGGTCTGCTGCCGGACGCTGAGATCGCCGTATCGTGAGTTGCGCAGGCATACCTCTCATAAGCCTGCCCATAGGGATAGGCCCAGCTATGGGGACCGGTACAGGCAAGGTACCATTCCTCAGATGTACAGAGCCTCTTGCCGGCAGAGAAACAGGAGTCCGATGCCTGGTAGAAAGAAATATACGACAGAGGTACTGCTCCTTTGCGGTTGGGCCACTCATACTGGTCAATGCAGAACTGAGATGATCCAACTTTTATGTGCTCCATCCCCTGCGGACATACAGAGCTCATTTTTGCCTGCTCAATTTCGTAAAATTCCTCTCTTTTCTCCATCTTCTTCCCGCAGGTGTCCTCTGCTTCATAAATCAAGGCGTCTGTTTTGGCTATCTTGACAGGATCGCCTCTGTATATGGTCCAGTCTGTCTCACTCCTGAACCGCCACCTGATAACCGATCCTTTTTTGTTTGAAAAAAACTTAACAGAGACTGCTCTGCGGTGAAGACCTCCGGAAGGATCGGGATACACCCACAACTCGGCGGTATCCATCTCACAGGGATCAGGCGCTTTTATCACCAGAATTGAACTGTCTTTTAAGGAATCTTCCTTTGTCTCCTCTGCAACTGTATCTGTGGGCTCAGCAACCTGAGGCGACGGTTGGATTTTCGATGGCTTCTTTTTCTCAGGTTCCGCCTTTTTCTCCGGTTCCATCATTTTCTGGGAAACAGTGTCCTTCACAGTATCTGCTGTGTCCGGTGGAACTATCTTCTCTTGCGCTGCAAATCCCTCAGGTGCAATTTTTTCCTCAACCACAGGAGGCTGCGGCTGACTGCGCAGAAACCAGAAAATCAAAAATAACAAAATAATCAGGAACAACAACAGTATTCCCCATTTCCTGCCCTTTTTGTTATCTCTGTTTAAGCGCTTCTGCACGACACGCAACCCATTATCACAGTTTAAGTTATAAAATATTACTATAAAAAGTACTCAACCGGAAGGCCTTTTTCAATAACCGTGAAAACTTTTAAAAAATCCCGCGCTTCCTCTACATCATGAACCCTGAAAATTCCCGCTCCCCTGATTAAACCTGACGCCAAGGTGGCCAGTGTTCCAAAAAGCCGCTCCTGAGGCTCTCTGCCGGTTATAAGTCCAATAAACTTTTTCCTGGACGTCGCCAGTAAAACAGGATAACCAAGCTCCACAATCTGATCCAGACCCCTGATCAGGTCAAGATTATGCCCGGCGTTCTTTGCGAAACCGATTCCCGGATCAAGTATAATATTTTCCCTGCAAACCCCGCCCTGCAGAAATTTTCCACAAGCCTCCAGCAACTCCTGCTTAACCTCTGTCACCACATCGGTATAGTGCGGATTTATCTGCATCGTCTCCGGTGTACCCCGACTGTGCATAAGTACAACCATGCATTTGCGCTCTGCAGCCAGCCCGACCATCCCCGGATCAAATCTGCCCGCACTTATATCATTTATCCACGATGCTCCGGCGTCCAAAGCGACTTTAGCCACACTCGACCATGTGGTATCGACACTTATCGGTCCGCTGAACTGCCTGGCGACGTTTTCAACAACAGGCAGTATTCTGCGTATCTCCTCCTCAGGGGAAACCGGCACAGCTCCCGGACGGCTTGATGCGCCGCCGATGTCCAGAATATCCGCCCCCTGTGAAGCAAGCTTAAGCGCATGAGCAACGGCCGCATCGACAGTTACGTGCCGGCCACCATCATAAAAAGAATCAGGAGTGACATTCACCACTCCCATCAAACGAAAAGGTACTCTGATTGCGTTCTGCTCAATCATAATATTTTAAATGCCAGTTAATATACACCCCAGAAAACAAATGGTAGAGACTGGCTTTAACCTGTCCCTACCTCTGTTTTTTAGTCACAATGTCTGTTTAAGCAGATCCCTGAACCCCGCTCTCAGCTTCCGCTCTCCACCGCGTTAAGACCGGCTTCCACAGGCTCACTCTCCGGCGCCACAGTAACCGTGCTAACGGGTTCCTCTGAAGCCTTCCTAGGAAGAGAACGTGTCTTTTTTACGGTACGGAGCGTATCGCCGGCAATCACTTTCAGGATCTCTTCACGATCGAGAAGCTCATGTTCCAGAAGTGCATTGGCGAGCATATCGAGCTGATCACGGTGTTCAGTCAGAATATCCCTTGACCTCTTCACCTGTTCTTCGATCATTACCCTCATCAGACGGTCGATCTCCTCCGCGGTTTTGTCGGAGTAATCCCTGTGACGGGATATCTCACGGCCAAGGAAAATCTGCTCGTCTTTTTCACCGTAGCTGATAGGACCCAGCTCATCAGTCATGCCGTAATCACAGATAAGTTTACGAACCAGGCTGGTGGCCTGTTTTATATCACTGGCTGCACCGGTTGTCTGATTACCGAAGATAATCTCCTCTGCCATCCTGCCGCCCAGCATTATGCAGATACGGTCCAGTATATACTCTTTAGAGTAACTGTGCTTATCTTCCCCGGGAAGTGAGAATGTAACCCCAAGCGCACGTCCACGCGGGATGATAGTAACTTTATGGAGAGGATCAGCCTCTTTACAATAAATATTACAGATCGCGTGTCCCGCTTCGTGATAGGCAGTAAGCTGCTTTTCTTTTTCAGAAAGCACCATGCTCTTTCTCTCCGCTCCCATCATTACCTTGTCTTTGGCTTCTTCAAAATCAAGCATGGTGACGGTATCCTGCCCGAACCTCGCAGCCATCAGTGCCGCTTCATTGACAAGGTTCGCCAGGTCGGCTCCAACAAAACCGGGTGTTCCCCGGGCAATTGTGTTCAGGACAACATCGGCACCCATAGGTATATTTTTAGTATGCACCTTGAGGATACCCTCTCTGCCCTTTACATCAGGCACATCCACCACAATCTGTCTGTCAAACCGTCCAGGCCTGAGAAGCGCCGGGTCAAGTACATCGGGCCTGTTTGTAGCGGCTATTAGAATAACACCGGAGTTAACTTCAAAGCCGTCCATCTCAACAAGCATCTGGTTGAGTGTCTGCTCCCGCTCATCATGACCGCCGCCCAGCCCCGCACCCCTCTGGCGCCCTACAGCATCAATTTCATCTATGAAGATGATGCAGGGAGAGTTCCTCTTTGCCGTCTCAAACAGATCACGAACCCTGGATGCCCCGACCCCGACGAACATCTCGACAAAATCGGAGCCGCTCATTGAAAGAAACGGTACTCCCGCCTCACCGGCCACACACCTGGCAAGAAGAGTTTTTCCGGTTCCCGGCGGGCCCAGAAGCAGCACGCCTTTTGGTATTTTTCCGCCAAGCCTTTTGAACTTCTTTGGATTCTTCAGAAAATCGATAATCTCCTGAAGCTCCATTTTGGCTTCCTCAACACCGGCAACATCTGCGAAGGTTATCTGGGGACGGTCCATGGGGTTGAGCTTGGCACGACTCTTCCCGAATGAAAATATTCCCTTCTGACCTGCCTGCATCTGACGACTTAAAAACAGCCAGAACAGAATCATCAGCACCCATGGAAGCGCACTCAAGAGAATGTCTCCCATGTCGACCTTGTCCTGCTCGAACGTGTACTGAAAACCCGCATTCTCCCACTTGGAGATCATCTCGCTGTCGATATAGGGAAGGTTGACAGTGAAATACTTGCTTGGTGCAACATTCTTTATTGAAGGAACCTTGGCAAGCGATGAGGGTTCAGATAATTCACCGACAAAGACCGCCTTGTTGAGCCCCTTCTGAAGTATGTTGGCATTTACAATCTTTACCTCAGGATTAGCAAGCACCTCCTGGAACTGGCTGTAGCTGATCCTGGCCTCTTTTTTGACGCTGTAACCCTCAATTGAACGAAGCGCAAACACAACGGCCACTGCAACAGCAAGCCACATCAGAATAGTCTTACCCGGGTCCTTGCCGGGTCCCTTTTTCCCTTCACTTTCCTTCTGCTTTTTCCTTCCAGGGGAAGATACCGGGCGGTTTTCTCCGCTCTTTTGCTTTTTCTCGTCCAAAAGCTATTCCTTTCCGTCCACATTGACATGCATCTGCATGCAGCTGCAACTAAAAGCTATATTTGGATAAATATACATTATATACGGTTATAAAATATCTTCGTTGTGGGAAAATCTCACTTCCGGGCACTTCACCCGTTTCGGCAAATGCTGCCGTTCAGATTTAATCTGACTACGCTCATGATCAGGTTTTGTTTACCTGATTTCCCGGTTTAAATCAATCTTTTAACCTGAAAGTCGCTGTTGGGGAGAATAAAAAACCGTAAGGTGTTGAGATGATAAGACTGAAGGCATCGCGGGTCTTATCGACAAGGTGATAAGACCCGCTATGCCTGAAAGCCTTAGCGCTCAACAGATTGCGATTTTTTGCCTCATCCAGCTGCACTTTTCAGGTTTAATTAAAGCTTCGGGCATCGGTACCCACTCTGGACTCTATCCTCAAGATACTCCGCGTCATATCTGTTATGCGGCTCTCATGATTGATCTGTATACCGGGAATCCACAGAATCTTGTTGCTCTGATCGGTGATAACTCCCAGCCTCTCCCCCAGCAGTCTTGGAACACCTTTACCGCTGAGATACCTGAGGGCATTCTCCTCTTTACCAAATCCAAGCGGATGAAAAGTGTCGTCCGGCATAAGCATACGATAAAAAAGCATGTTTTCGCAACATTTTCTATCAAGAAAAACAATCCAGTTTTCACTTCCGGGCCTCTCAAACGGAACATCCTCTTCCGATACACTGAACCCGATATTTACATCAGGAAAATCTGCTGAGCCTGGAACCGGAATCTCGTAGCTGAAACCATGACCCGATACTCTCTCTTTTACAAAAAAAATCCCGTTTTTCTTCGGGAAATAGTGCCATCCCCCGGGAAGTAGAAACTCTTTGCCGTTTGCAGGTGCATTGATGAAAACATTTTCCACATGAACCCTCGAGGCAGAGATGCCGCAGCGCTCAAAGAGGGCTTTTATCCCCTCACCGGCTATGCTTCGGGCGATCAGTCCCGATTTTTTCAGCAGAAATGATTGCAACGGAAAATTGATTACGGAACTGTCGATCCACTTATCAACCTCCGGAGAAACAATACTCCAGGAATCAAAAGCCCTCAATGCTATCGAGGAGAGATTCTCCACTACTTCCGGAACATACCTGCCCAAAGCAGGCAGCAGCTGATGACGAACACTGTTGCGGCGGTAAATTGTCTGACTATTGGTGCTGTCTGTGCGAAAGGATTTTCCATTCCTGGTCAGCCACGATACAAGCTCCTCTTTTCTGATATAAAGAAGCGGCCTGATCACCCCGTCTTCCCTGCATGGGAGAATTCCGCGCAGTCCCTTGATTCCACTGCCCCTGAGCATCCTCAAGAGAACAGTCTCCGCCTGATCATCTGCAGTATGCCCGGTCGCAACCAGGCCATATCCGCCACTCTCCATCACAGAATGAAAAAAACGGTACCGCTCTCTCCGGGCCCAGTTTTCCACTCCAGGATCTTTGATATTACAGCCGCTGAGGTGCTTTACAAAAAATGAGAGTCCCAGATCTTTTGCGATCTCCCTTACAAACTGCTCATCACAATCGGACTCCTCACCACGCAGTCCGTGATTGACATGAGCTACAGCCAGTTTTGCGATCTTAAGTTCGGCACGAAGATCATTAAGCAGGTACACCATTGCAACAGAATCACTTCCACCACTGACAGCGGCAAGTATCGATGAGTTTTCGGGAAGAAAACGACTGCAGAATGACAAAACTTTTTCGGAGGGAGACATAATTTACTGGGCGAAAGAGGAGTAGCAGCGGAGGGAATCGAACCCCCGACACGTGGATTATGATTCCACTGCTCTAACCGTCTGAGCTACGCTGCCACAAAATTCAAGGATGAACTACTGAAAATAGCATACGGAGGGAAAAAAGTCAAATTCAATCGACCACTGTATCTGAAGGGATAAGAACAAGAAGCGGATCCATTGGTTTTGCCATTTGACGAACCTCATAATGAAGGTGAGGACCTGTACTTTTTCCGGTATTACCCAGATAACCAATCACCTGCCCTGCAGACAACGTATGCCCTTTTTTTGTGCTGATCTTCTGTAAATGGGCATAAATTGTCTGGTAGCCGTTCTCTCCATGATCTACTATGACCACATTCCCCCATCTTGACCTGTTTCCGGCAAATATCACCCTGCCGGCAAAAGAACAGTAAACAGGCGACCAGAGTCTGCCTGCAATATCTATCCCGTTATGATGTGCCGCCCCTTCGAAAACAGGATCGGTACGATTACCGAAATAGGAGGTGATCTGTCCCTCAACAGGGCAAAGAAATGAGATCCGCCCCTGCATCTGATCTTCTCTAAAAACAGGCCTATCCAGTATTTCCGGCTGAAGCTTAAGGGAGGAAAGATTGAAGAAAGAACTGAAACTCCCGGTCAAAAGATTATTATAATCAACTGATCTCAGCCCGGCCTTGTACACCCCGCACCCTAAGCCTCCCTCAATTTCCCCGCCTTTTACCGGCTGTGAATCAAAGCTCTCCAACACCTCGCAGAGATAGCCGCTCAAAAGATTCTGGCAGATATTTAACTGATTACTTTTCCTGTTTTCCAGCTGTATAGAGACTAAATTACGGGCCTGTAAAAAAAGGTAGAGAATTCCTCTACATGCTCCCCCCAGGGTCAAAGTAAAAAGAAACAGAATAAGCAGAAGCTTAACCCTGGTGATTTGGAAAAATTGAGAACTGTTTTTTTCAGAAATAAAAAAGAATCTACTGCCTTTTAGAATCGAGATAATAGAGAAGCAGAGCGGATTTCTCCGCAGTCTTCCGGTCATCGATAACCCCCCTTGGGCGGGAAAGAATAACGAATTTGCGGGAATAAACATGACGCCCCTAAAGTTTTAGGGAGCCGGTCTTGAATGAATGATGCAATTAGTGTGCCGGAAAGAGGGCGGAATCTTCTTCACTATAGACGCTATGGTCTCCCGCTGGAGGAGAGCCAATGAAGAAAGAAATAAAGCCGCCCCGGCGTTTTTGCAGCAGGGCGACGTTTTTCAGGTGGCCCTTCGCCGGGTTAATTCAGCCTTTCAGGCTGATCAGGAATTTGCCTCATTTCTATCAACTTTCAATGGCAGCTTGGGAAAAAGAGGATATTTGATAAAAAGAATGCAGGTGAAATTGCCACTATAGAGACGTCCGCCGGACACCTCTGCAGGAATGCGACTTGTGAATCTCCAGTATATGCTTGAATTCTTCCAGGCTACAATCCGTTTTAATCTACCTACAGTTCGTCAGTGCGGCCGCAAGGGCGGTTGAAAATGTGATGAAATTGCCTGCCTTTGCAACCGGCGGACAACAAGGGGTGATAGCGCAAGACCGGCGTCTTCGACGGGCTTGAGCAAAAGAGGGGGCACCCTCTTCCAAAAAAAAATAAACTGTAAATTACGAATTATTAATTGCCACGGGTACGTTTAAAATGGGAAGGTACACGACTGGCCAGTCCTATTAAGCCTCCTGCAATGCCGCAGAATACACAAACGGAGTAACCAACCTCATTAACAAGCTGGTTATTTCAGAATAGTGAACTACCCTTTTTATCTATACTTCCTCTAATATCACTGGCCCTCATCTTGCATTCTGGTTAAATGAAAACCCTTCCAGGAGGCAAAGATGCTTTATGCCCTGATGCTGGTATTTTTATCCGCCGCATTCTGCTCAGCAGGTGATCCTGACACCACAGAAGAACTTCTCAGCGATGTAGACATAATCATAAATGAGCAGGACAGCTCCGACACAATCAGCGGTGCCGATACATCAAACGGTGGTAAACCCGCAGGTCTTTCCAAAAAGAAGGCAACCCGGTTTACCGCATTTGGTTTCGGGCCGGCCAATCTCGACAACATAGAATCAGCAGGACTGGCCTACAATTTCTACGGCGGAAGCTATTGGGACGTCGCCAGGTATGCCGGTTTAAAGCTGCTTACTGAAGCTACAACAGATTTTGATCATAGTATTTTAGCGGGAATAAGTATCGGAGCCAATCTCTACCCTGTTCCCTCCGATATCTCCCCGTTTATAGGAGGGGATATGGGATTTGGATACACCAGAGCCAGTGGTGATAATTTTTTCGGCCTTAGTTTCGGGGGATCAGCCGGCTTTCAGTTTTTCCGTACCTCTGATGTGCAATTGAATGCGGAAGTAAAGGCCTATGTCATAGTTGACAGATCTGGAAAAGATTACCCTGCAAACTACATGGCACGGCTGGGAATTTTCTTCTGAAGTATTACGGTGCGGCCTTGTTTAGAAACATAATACCCAGCGAATCAAAATATGCCTTCACGGCCGGTCTGTAGCTTTCCGGGAAATTGCCCTGAAGTGCTTTACGCCTGATCAGATGGAAAGTATCCGGATCATCAAGAATTTCTCCCGGCCTGACACTTTTATTTTCAGTAAAGATATTCTCAGCCGTTCTGGATTTGCGCTCCTCCTTGCCTTCATCCTGGCGGTTAAGCGAAAGAGCCGCCTGAAGCATTCTTGAGAGAAACCGGTCTTGACGTTCGGAAATCTCCTGTCTGGGGTTTTCCAGCATCTCCGCTATTCTCCGGGCCTCCTTCTCCAGCTCCTCAACCCTCTTGCTCATAGCTCCACTTTCCCCGTCTCCAAATTTTTCGGCCAGTTTCTTCAGTTCCTCAGCAAGCGCCTTCTGCGCAGCCTGAGCCTCCTGTCTTGCCTCCCGGGAACCCTCTCCTCCCTGTGCGCCTTCTCCGCTGCCGGGCCTCTGACACATCATTTGCCGCAGCAGCTCTGATGTTGCCGAGTTTATTGCAGCCTGCCTTCCTGAAAGCTGCCTTAATCCCTCAAGCATCCCTCCTGCTGAGCAGGACCCCTGTGATTGCTGCTGCCCCTCCATCATGGAAACTGCCCCCAGGATAGTTTCAGCAAGGGCATTAAGAGAATTCTGGCTTTGACGCATAGGTTCTGTACTGCCTGACTCTCCTAATGATTGTAAAGCAGTTTGCGATTCACTCTGAGAAGAAAGAAGTTTTTCCCGGAGCTCCTGTTTCATAAAGGGCGGAATGGCTCGTAGACTGTCTGTTTTGGGATGCAGTTTCGTCAGGGCATCGTTAATTGCCTGCTGCGATCTGGCAATCTTGACCCTGTCATCATCTTCCAGCATCTGTTCTCTCAAAGATTTCTGCCACTCTGCAAGGCTCAGAGCATCACGGGCCAGATCAAGCATCAAACCCATCTCAACCTGCATGCGCTGGCTCCTGCCGGAAATCATCATCTCCCGAAGCTCTTGTGAAAGTGAAAGCAGCGAAGAGCTCATGCTGTTCATGCTTTCTGATGACGGCATCTGGTTTTGTGATGACTGGGAGCTCATCTGCCTGCGCAGGGAATCAACGGATTGTGCAGATTCTGTGATTAACGGATCGTTCTCCTCTGGATTGGAGAGCTCTTTGGTATACTTTTCAATGCGATCGAGAAGCCTTTTTTGCTCTGAAAGAGAGTTGCTGTTATCTCTGTTTTGCTGCAATTCTGATTGTTCTGCGGCCAGTTTTTCAGCCTGCATTGCAAGAGTGGCCATCTCCCTGTCTTTTTTCAGCAGCTCAAGAAACTGCAGCGTGTTATCGAGCCTTTCATTCAGCTCAGGAAGCATCTCTGTGGCCTGCTTTACGGCTTCCCTCATCTCATCCCAGGAGATCTCCTGTTTACTCTGCAGATTCGCCAGAAGGCTGTCTCCAAACAGGTCCACCAGTTCTTTCAGAGATTTCTGTATCTGTTCCATCTTACCGGTAATCTCTTCACCCATTTGTCCTTCACTTTTGAGCCGTTCAATATTGTCCTGAAGTGATTCTATGGCTTTACGGAGGGTATCGGCCTGAGCCCGGATCGTTTCCTTTACATCCTGCAATATCTGTTTCTGATCCCAGGTAAGCTCCTCACTGCCGGTTGCGGATTTTACCAGATTATCAAGCATGTCTTCCAGCTTGTCCTGTTTTTCCCTGACCTCCCCAATTGCCTTTTCCGCGCTCTTTTCCTGTTCGACAATCTTTCTATGAATCTCTTCAAACCCCGGGACCCTGAACCAGAAAGTATCGCTGAAAGCAACCTGCAGCGGCGCAAATGGCTTTGAATCCCGCACCCGTGCCCAGTAAAAAAGAGTATCCCCGGGGTAAAGGGAGAGACGGTTTAAATTCCATACCACCTGTTTTCTGACTATACGTTCTTTCACCGGTGAAGAGATATCCCACCTCAGTACTGTATCCTGACACTCCCCGCCTTTACAGTACATGATTTCGGTGCTTCTGATTCCCAGATCGTCAACACCTTCTACCCAGAGAGTCTCAACCATTGCCGGTGAGAGGTTTTTATTGAAACCCGGTTTGAGGAAATGCACCACAGGCGGCTCATCAGGAATTACCCCTATCCCAAAAGAGGGAAGAGAATCGCTGAACTGACCGTAGGTATCTCTCAGGGCTATAGTATACTCCGACTGTTTCCATACTGTAAATTCCGACTCTGCCCTGTTTTCTTTTACCCTCATCCTGAGAGAATCACTATCAAGTACAACCCATGCATCCGCCAGCCCTTCTGCCTCCAAAGCAATTTTGACTTTTGTTCCCGCGTAAGCCGAAAAATCCCCCTGACCCTCCGGAAGTGTTGTCTGCTTGAGACCGGTGTAGGCTGGAGGAGAAAGCATTACCTGCAGGCTGTAAAGTACAGGGGGAGCTATGACCGACACAGATTCAGGACCAAAGGTCTTTCCCCCATACAAAAAACGGTAGGTGAAAGATTCTTTTACGCTGTCTATTTTGAAAACGAAGTTGCCAGAGCTGTCCGGGCGCAGAAAGCGGCTTTTACTGATGCCGCCATCAGCATCTGAAACAAGGATCCGGCACGACGGGAAATGTGTTTTAATCGGTGTCAAGGCCATCTCTACTGATGCATTCATCTTTATTTTGACTGAACCCGGAGAAATACCCGCATCTGCTTTGTTAAGAAAAGAGAGAGGCATCCGCCAGTATGCAGAAACATTGGGCTCAATTGCGGCAAGCATTGCAACATAGATAAGAAGCGAGCCTGAAAAGAGCAGCATGTTTCGTTTCAGGGCATTATCCTTCTTCTCTTTAAACAGCGGCAACTGTTCAGCGGCAATCTTGTGAACCTGCCCGGCAAGCTGACCGGGGTGTCCGTTTTTATCAAGCTCCAGGGAAATCGAAAGTAAAGAATGAGGCTGACCGCTGCCGCGCTCCAGTGAAACTGCGGTTGTATAAAGATCGGGAAAATGAAAAATAAAGCAGTCTAAAATCCAGGCAGCCGTGCACAGAACAGCGAGCACAAAAGTAATGTTCAGCAGTAGAGGGAAAAAGACAAGAGGAAAGGCTGCAAAGAAGATATCAAGAAGGGTTGAGCTGAGTAAAAAAGCAGTCAGGATAAGCGCGGCACCCGCTGCGGCTCTTCTAAGGGCAGTCCTTCTCCGCACACCGGCCACAAACTTTTTGACTTTTTGCTGCATCATGGATTAAAAAACCATGAGATTACATTTACACCCATTCTCAGAGCCAGTTCATGAAGCTCCTGGCCGTCATTATGCACATGCAGATCCTCCATCCCGTCTCCTATATCAGAGCTGTAGGAATAAAAGACCACCATCCGCCCTTCAAAAAAGATACCCATCCCCTGTGCAGGTTTGCTGTCATGTTCATGAATCTTGGGAAGCCCCGGAAGTTTGTAGAAGCTGGTGTAGACGGGGTGGCTGGACGGAAGTTCAGTGAGAGGGTTTTCAGGAAAAATAGAGGCCAGTTCACGCCGCAGCGACTGATCGAGACCGTAGTTGTCATCGGCCCACAGAAATCCTCCCCCGATAAGAAACTTGCGGAGCCGCATCTTTTCTGCGTTTGTCAATCGAATATCACCATGTCCGGTCATGTAAAGAAAAGGGTGATGAAAAAGATCCTTATCGGTTATGCTGACTACGGCTACAGTGTCACAAACGGGTATCAATGTGCGCTGCTTTACAGCTTTAATCAGGTTGGGGAGTGATGAGGGGTTGGCGTACCAGTCTCCGCCGCCGCCGTATTTGAGCCTTGCAAGGGTAAAACCGCATTGCTGAGCCGCAACCTGCCCGAAGAGACCGCATATCAGAAGGATCGTTGGCAAAGCAAACCGGAGGCATCTTTTCATAAATCAACTCTGCCCGGGCTTTTAAAGTTACTTCGAAGAGAAATAAAATGCCTCCGGAAAGACCGGAGGCAGTAAAGTCGGATTATTTTGCTATCGGTTTTTTATTGTTCCACCACAAGAGGATCGGGCTGGCGATGTAGATAGTAGAATAGGTACCAGCAACAACACCCACCATCATGGCAAGCGCAAAGTCCTTTATTGCCTCACTGCCAAGAAAATAGAGCGAACCAACCACAAAGAACGTGGTCATAGCGGTATTGACTGTTCTGGAAAGAGTCTGGTTTATGCTGCTGTTGACCAGCTCGGCAAAATTCCTTCCTCTGAGCCCGCCGCGCATATTCTCTCTTATTCTGTCGAAGATAACAATGGTATCGTTCAATGAATATCCCACAATCGTCAATATGGCTGCGATAAAAGTAAGGGAGATCTCCAGATCAAAAATGATGAATACACCCACAGTTATAAGCACGTCATGGAATAGTGGAACAACCGATGCCACTCCAAAGGGCAGGTTAAAACGGAAACCTACATATATCAGGATGGCTATCAGGGAAAGGATCGTGGCAATGAGGGCATCTCTTTTCAGTTCTCCCCCGATTTTAGGACCGACACTTTCAACACGTCTTATCTCAAAACCATTCTCTTTATAGTCTTTAGAGAAAGCATCGCGGATTACATTTGCGACATTGGTTTCTTCATTCTCCTGTTTTGCGACGGTGATCTGGAGCTCATTATTGGCTGCCACTCCGATTGTCTTTACCTCGGGTGATCCCAATCCCAGATTGTTGACAATAGTACGTATCTTCCCCAGGTCATCCTTCACCGGTTTATCGAATTTGACCTGAACAAGGGTGCCGCCCGCAAAATCCACCGAGAAATTCAATCCCCGGTGAACGAAAATGAAGGCAATGCTTACAAGTACAAATACAATCGAAATAGTTATAGCCAGTTTACTGTACTTGATGAAATTAAAGTTTGTTTTCTTGAAAAATTGAACCATAGCGAATAAGACCCCATTAATAAAGTTAGATGCTCAATGTGTTTTTACTTTTCTGGAAAAACATGTTCATCATTATACGCGATACAAACAGCGCTGTAAACAGTGATGCTACAATACCGAAAATAAGGGTTATGGCAAATCCCCTGATGGGGCCAGTACCTTTCCACAGCAGAATGAACGCGGTGATAAGAGTAGTAAGGTTGGAATCCATAATCGTGACAAAAGCATTGGAGTACCCTGCGTCAATGGCACTCTTTGCGGTTTTGCCCAGCCCCAGTTCCTCTCGTACACGCTCAAAAATGATCACGTTGGCATCCACACCCATACCGATAAGCAGGATTATACCCGCGATACCGGGGAGAGTAAGAGTGGCGTTTACTCCGGCCATGACAGCAAGCACTATCCCTATGTTAAGAATCAGGACTATCAGAGCAATAACACCGCTGAGTCTGTAGTAGAACAGCATGAACACAAAAACCAGTGCTGTGCCAATGATGGCGGCCATGATACCTTTATCTATAGAGTCCTGACCAAGCGACGGCCCGACAATACGTTCTTCAATGATATTAACCGGAGCAGGAAGCGCACCGGCACGCAGCACGATCGCCAGATTCTTAGCCTCTTCCAGTGTAAAGCTTCCTGTTATCTCGGCTCTTCCAAGCGGAATCTTCTGTATGATTCTTGGTGCCGAATAGACTGTGCTGTCAAGAACGATGGCCAGGAACTTATTGACGTTGGCTGCTGTAACAGATGAGAATCTGCGGGCGCCTTTGGCATTCATTTCCAGATCAACCTTTGCACCACCGGCCCTGAAACCACTCTGGTCGATCGATGCCCGCGCATCTTTAATGAGATCACCGCGCATTTCAGGAGAGCTCTTTACATAGTAAAGAACACGGTAAAATCCGCCTTCCAGCTTTGTTGTATCATGTGACCACAGAAACGAATTCCCCCCCAGTCCGGCTCTCTCAAGTACCTGGCGGACATCTTGACGAGCCAGTATCGTACTCACTCTGGGAACGTTATCCATGTTTACTCCCACCTGATCTCCAAGCGAAACGAGCAGTTCTTTAAAAGAACGGGCTTCTGCTGTTTTTTCCGGTGCTTTTTCTTCCGATGTGTCCTCTGCCTCGGAGCCTTTAAACAGCTGCTCTGCCAGCTTCTGCTTTTCTTTTTCGCCGGCGGCGCTTGTGTCAGAAGCTGCCGCAGTGTCTTTAGATGCCTTTCCTGCAATGACATTGTCGATCAGGTTGATGGCGTGCTCAAGCTGAGCGGGCTCTCTGAGGAGATTAAACTCAAGCTGAGCAGTCCGGCCAATAACACTCTTTGCAGAAGATTCATCTTTGAGCCCGGGCAGTTCAACGATGATCCTGTCTTTTCCCTGTTTCTGAATGGTCGGCTCGGCAACACCAAGAGCATTGATTCTGTTTTCAATAATGGTATATGCCCGGTCAAGCACGTCTTTATCCTGACCTTTTTCCAGTTTTGATCTGTCGATTTCAAGTACAAGACGCATACCGCCCTGAAGGTCAAGACCGAGATTCAGGATTTTTTTCATGATCCGGGGATTATCATGGAGATACGTTTCCCGGGCCTGTGGACTTTTAGAATAATATATAAAGGTAGGGATCAGGAAATAGACGGTGATCCCAACCACCGCCAGTGTTAGCAGTATCGCAAGAGGACTGTTTTTTTTCATGGGTCTGACAAGATCCTTTCCGAAATTTGCCCAGCGCAGTATCTACTGGTTTATGGGATTAGTTTGGTTATAATACTTATTATTCAAAAACTGATTTACTTTCTCAACTATATCTTTTGGATTCTGGGGCTTTGTCAAATACAGATCACACCCGACCCTCTGCCCCTCATGATAATCATGATCCTGATTCAGAGCGGTGAACAGAAATACAATTATGTCTTTTGTTTCCGGATTATTTTTTATCCATTCACAAACATCAAACCCGGTCTGACCACACAGGATAACATCAAGGATTACAAGCTGTGGTTTTTCTTTGCTTATTACAGAGATCACCTGATTGGCCGTAATCGCTTCCAGAACGCTGAAACCTTCCAGTTCCAGAAATAACCTCAGAATTTTGCGTATCCCGGGTTCATCATCGACCAACAATATCCGAAACGGTTTCTGATTACTCACAAAAAATTTCCAATGAAAAATGTCTCGAAACCCTGCCTTGGCAACCTTCGGGGTAAATCCTTTGAAAAATACATATTCTGAGGATTCTAATGCAACGATACAGGGATTGTTACTGAATACTAATATACATTATTAATACATTTCATTCCTAAAAAAGCGAACACACACGATTGATAATTCAACTCTCCCATAGTACCTGACTTATCTTGCCAGTTTCAGAGCAACTCCAGGCTTTTCTCAAAAACAATACGCAGTAGGAAAACCTCAGCGCACCAGTCTATATTTACATTATGAATTCTCAAATGAACCTGCCGGCACATAACAAAGCCGCACCTGACCCCTTCCACGAGTTTCATCCTGTTCTCTGGACACCAGACTCAACGGTCGAATCAATATACTCCGTAAAGAGAAACCACGGCATCACAGGCAGCTATAAACTTCACAACCTCAACGACCAGATTAATGACAACAGGGACACTTTCAACAAAATCATAGTTGAATACATCATCAATGACTGCAGCTATGCTGTATTCACGGTGGCAGATCTGCTTAATACCACCTACCCCTTTGACCAGCAGTCAGAAGGAAACATACTGGGGGAGATCGCGGAACGGATATCCCGGAGAATAACCAAATATTTTCTTAAACACTGGAGCAAGCAGGGAAAAACAGGTGGCATTTTCGACCAGAACTTCGATATCCGAAACTGCAACAACTTCATAGTTGCCCATACAAGTCATTATGTGCTGAAAATTCAGCAGTACCCAAATCTGATCATTCTCAAGCGTACCGGCAAGGGAAAATACGGTTACGAAAACATAAAAGAGCTGGACGGCTTTTTTGACTACCGTTTTTCAGGAAAACGCCACATTCTGGTTTTGGAGAGTAAGCTTGAAAAGGTCAATGTCGATTGTGATGATCTACTCAACAATCTTTTCACTCCCCTGCGCCAGATTTTCCCTGAAGCCTCTTTTTATTATGTTCTTTTCACAGATAAATATTCGATCTATTCCCGCAGTAACTATGAACGATGGAGACAGATAAAACAGCTTCCGGTCAGAATTCATGAGAAACTGAATGCAGAGGGCATCGGCACACTGTTCTTCACCTTTAATGAATCAAGAGAGGATTTCGAAAAAATAAAGAACTTCCTGATGATACAGTACAGGGCGGTACGGAAAGAGACGCTGACACTTTTCGGCAAGACCATAATCGGCCAAAAAGAACTCACAATCTTTGACGGCGGGGAGACACCGCATATCAAACTGATAAAAGACCCATATTCGGGAATGTGGCGTGAAATCCCCCTCAAGCATAAGAGCTCTTGAGGGGACGGACTACTTTTTTCTCTTTAGTTACCTCTGGGGTGAAAGAGTGATTTAACACGTTTAATGGATCTGTGGAGAGTCCCAAAGTTACCTCTGAGGTGAATAACCTAAAAATCGCAGTTGGATGAGACAAAAAAACCTAATCTGTTGAGCGCCAAGACTTTCAGGCATCTCGATCTTATCACCTTGTCGATAAGACCTGCAATAACTTCAAACCTTATCATCTCAACATCTTGCGGTTTTTTGTTCTCCCCAGCTGCGACTTTCAGGTTTAACTAAAATTATAAAAGTAGTCCGTCCCCCTAAACCGGTTCAGGCCATAGAGCTACTAATGTATTACAATGTGGCAGGAAAAAATCTTATATTAATGTGGTATATAATCTGTTCATGTATTTCTTAGGAGGCTCCATGAGAAGGTTCAGTATAGCTGTCTTTTCGTTTCTTCTTTTAGCAGTTTCAATCAGTTATGGTCGAAATATCCTTGAGAAAAAGATGTTTTACCTCAGTAACACCGGAAAAACCGGGATGGCAAAGTACTGGGTCGTTTATCTGGGAAATTTTGATTGCAAATTAAACAGAAAATTCCCCGGAGAGTCGGAACAGAAAATTGATGCCTCCATGAACCTTCAGTTTCTCTCCAGTGGCTACGTGGAAGGAAACGGGTATTCCGCAAAGGGTAAAGTCGACTGCCTTCCCACTATGTGGATCAATAACGATAACGGGGAACGGATGATCAGTTCCGACAGCATCGATTTTATCTACGATTACGGGCGCCGTGTCCAGATGATAAATGGGGAAAACGGGACCCTCGTTATTAACATTGAGGGAGAGAAAAAAGATTCAAAACGATTCCTCATGAGGGAATACAAGATGACGATTCTTTATGGTGAGGAGATACTCAAGGAAGGATCAGAGGAAACTCAACTGGCTGCTTTTGCATACTCCAAAGAAGGACTGGCACGTGCCCAGAGAGCACAGGCAAAGATCGATTCCAATCAGTAGACCCCCATTTATTGTTCAGAAGCAGAGAAGAATTTTAATTTCGACGCCCGTTTCCAGAAAACGGGCGTTTTTTATCCATCACAGCGGCCAGAATGTGATATTGAGCTGCAGGAGTCTATGTGTCACCTTGGGGTGAAACTGTGACTTAACGTGGTTAAATCGTGGTAAAAGATTAATCACCCTGGGGCGAGACAGTAACTTGAAGTCTCTGAGGTGAAACATTGACTTACCACGTTTAATCGATAAGTCATCTCTGGGGTGAGATTGTGATTTAACATGTTTGAATCAAAAAGTCATTCTGGGGGTAAGACACATTGACTTTAACACTTTAAAATCACAAAGTTACCTCAGGGGTATGAAACAGAGCAGTAATATCTTCTGACCTCATTAAATTCAAGATGACCGCGACCTTACACCAAACTCTACACAGGATCAACAAATCTCAACCTTCATTAGTATATCGGAATTTCAGCAGAGCAAAGAAGATTAATTGTGAATGAAGGATATCTCTTGAAGAAAGCGCAATTGAAAAGAGGATAAATCTCGTTTAATGAAACCTGAGGGACCTGGTAGAGCCACCTATTTACGAACAAACCATCTCTTTGAGCAAATCCAGTCCAACTATTCTGCTGCTTGTTGTGATCATCTTTGATACTGCAGAACCACTTACTCCCAGATAATCTGCCAGATCTATGTTGGAAAACCCGAAATGGCAGACTCCGACCGAAGCTAACAGTTGCCGTCCGGTAGAAACCTCATTCAGCCGTCCTGGATGGAGAAGATCCTCTTTTTTCAGGCCAGCGCAGGAACATATCCTCTGCGTTAAGGTATCGATAGTAACATTTTCCAGTACATGGAGTGCTAATCTGATCCGGCGGTTTCTGTTCTCCTCTAAAACTTTTCTCACAAAATTCTCATCTCCGATAACCCATGATGTCGGATCTGAGAAACTGTAGCTGCCCAGATTCGCAGATCTGACCTTACTGATAATCTCATCATCATCGCAATCAGAATCTGCAGATTTGACGTAATAGCTGTACTCTTTTACAGGGTCTGCGGTGGTATCAAATTCATCGAAAACCTCATAGAAATCAAGAATGCCATCTGTTTGTTTGTTCACTAAAGCCTTGTGTCCACTCCACTTATACTGATCAAGCTCCTCCAGTGTGCAGTCTCCGCTCCTTACAGGGTTCAGATGCACATAACGGATAACATTTTTAAGATTCTTTCTCTTCTGCATTATCACAGATGAAAAACGTTTGGAAAATACTGTTCCTCTGCGCTTATGGCTTTGATTGTACTTTTTGGCAATTACCGAGTTGAGCCGCTGCATGAATTTTGAGATTGTGACATCGCTGGACTTGATAACCAGGTGATAGTGGCCATCCATCAGCGACCATGATAAACACCGAAACGAGAACGCTTTAAGAGATATAGCGAGCTGCTCAAGGAAATAGATTTTCATCTGTTCATCTTTAAAGATGGAGAGCTCTTCGATACACCCGGATGTAACTTCGTAGTAGGCATAAGGAACAACAATTCTGGGTTGGGTGCACATGCCAAAAAATCCTTTGAAGGTGGTCTCGGGTTTAAGGCTATTAATAGTAGCAAATACCATGACAATTCATCCCAGAGATGATTTAGGTGAGAAACATTAAGGCACCTCTGGGGTGAGATAGCAACTTAACTTGTGTAATGCATCTGTAGAGCTACTAATTCACCTCCGGGGTGAATCCAGGAAGATGGAGATTCTTATCGACAAGATAATAAAATCAAGATAATGAAAGCCTTAGCAACCCCGAACCGGTCAGAAATTCTGATCAGATACCCTGGTATTGAGCATCAGCCCCAAAAGTATAGCCATAGTGAGAACAAATGATCCCCCGTAACTTAAAAAGGGCAGTGGGATTCCAGTTACAGGCATCATGCCAATAGTCATAGCAGTATTCACAAAAACATGAAATCCTATTATAGATACCGACCCCACACACACCAGGTTATAGAATCGGTTTCTGGAAGACTGGGTGATTATTAGCCCACGCACGATAAGCAGAAGAAACAGCACTATTACCACAGCACACCCCACGATTCCAAACTGCTCACCCAAAACCGAAAAGATGAAATCCGTATGCTGCTCAGGAAGATAGGAGAGCTTTGTCTGGGTGCCCTGAAGAAAGCCTTTGCCGAAAAGGTGCCCGGAACCCACAGCAACCTTAGACTGTATTACCTGGTAACCGGCTCCGAAAGGATCGGCCTGAGGATTTATAAATGAAATTATGCGCATTTTCTGGTAGTCTTTAAGAAAAGTGTTCCAGACTACAGTAGTAATCGTGGCCGTAAAGAGGCTTGAGACCACCACACCTATCATTATCAGCATTGACGGTCTGGCGAAGTAAAGAATCGCACACAGTGCCAGGAAAAAAGTTCCCCACGGAATAGCGCCCACAATTCCCCAGCCGTGGTCGCTGCCATAGGAGAAAATCAGCGGAATTGCCGAAAAAACCAGTGAGAATATGGGGGAAACTATGTAAAAAATCTCCAGAAGTGTCAGTCCGCCCCAGAAAAACATGGGAAGTGCCATGGCGCAGAAAACACCCGCGGTCCCAAGATCCGGCTGCTTCATAACCAGTATAAAAGGCAAACCAATAAGGAGCCCCGGTACAATAAATGTAGTAATCTTTTCCAGACTTACCGATTTTTCTGAAAGATACCTCGCCAGAGCCAGGAGGAGTCCGATTTTTGCGAATTCTGATGGCTGCAGCTTGAAACCGGCAATTATTATCCACCTCTCAGCACCTTTTGTAGAAACCCCCATCACCAGCGCCATTACAAGTATCACTATGGATATTCCATAGAAGACGTATGCAAAGCCATAAAATACCCGCCCCGGGATAGAAACTATGGCCATTATTATTAACAGAGCCATAGCAACCCAGATTATCTGCTGCTTGTATAAACCTGCCAGAGGTCCGCTTTCGTGGAAATAGGTAGCGCTGTATATCAGGAAAATGCCTATGATCCAGAGCGCGAGCGCAGCGAAAAACAGGGGAAAGTCAAACATCCCTTTTCTTTGAAAATCTCTCATTGATTTTCCTGTCCTGAAATAGCATTCAACTGCTGTCTTAAAGGCTCAACCATGGTATCGAGTCTTTTCACAGTTAAACTGTCGACCCCTAAATCACTTACCACTTTTTTACCCTCCTGGGTTTCCGCAAAAAAATACCTCAGTATTTCTCCGGCAATTGGAGCGGCGATTGCGCCACCACCGCCTGCATTTTCTACAACAACCGCAATTGAGATAACCGGATCCTTTACAGGCGCACAAGCCATGAAGAGCGCATGGGTTTTATCTCCCTGGGGGTTTTCCGCGCTTCCGGTCTTTCCCCCCACATCGATACCCGGAACAGATGCCCTTCCGCCGGTTCCACCCGGTTTGACAACCGCATCCATTGCCTCATGTATTACAGTACGGGTTTCCTGCCTGAGATCGAGCCTGCTTTTAATTTCCGGGCTGTGCCTGCCCACAGCATTTCCGTTCCGGTCTTTTTCTTCTTTAACTATGAAAGGCTTGTAGAGAAAATGGGAGTTTCCCAGCCCCCCTGCCATAAGTGCCAACTGTATGGGCGTTATAACCTGGGTCTGGCCGATCGCCATATCAAGCACCAGACCCTTTGTCCATTTCCACCCCCGTTTTGCGAATCTTCTGTTGTATTCCTCTTCACCTGACAACCAGCCCGAACGCTCGCCTGCCAGATCAATTCCAGTCACCCCCCCCAAACCGAACATCCTGGCATACTTATTTATCGGAGCGTCACCAAGCTTCAATCCCGCCTGATAAAAGTAAACATTACAGGAGTGCTGCACTGCGCCTATCATGTTAAGACTACCGTGACCACTGAGTTTCCAGCAGTGAGCGACACGGGAACCGATCCGATAAGCCCCTTTACAGGAAACCGGCATATATGCTGAGGGCGCCAGAAGTCCGCTCTCCATACCAGCCACACAGGTTATCAGCTTGAATGTGGACCCTGGAGTGTAGGTTCCTGAAAGGGCGCGGTTATTGAGGGGAAGGTTGGGATCGGTAGCAACCGAAACCCAGTTCCTGCTTCTAAGTGATGTTGCCATGGAGAAGATGTTAGGATCGACTGAAGGGCTGCTGAACATGACAAGCACTTCTCCGGTGCGGGGGTCAAGGGCAACTACAGCCCCTTTCAGGGAATCCGGAAAAGCAATATCGGCAACCTGCTGCAGTTTTGAATCTATAGTCAAGTAGATGTCATTTCCTGACTGCGGCTCAATTCTGGGAATATTGGGAATGGGACCGAGGCTTTTTCCGTATGCGTTTACTTCAACGTATTCTCTTCCGCAGGTTCCCCTGAAAGCACTTTCATACTGCCGCTCCACACCCGATTTACCGATAAGATCACCGTAATAGTAGCCCTGGTCCTTCAGTGTCGAGAATTCCTCTTCAGGGATTTCACCCATATAGCCCACAACATGGAACACCGACTGCCCCAGAGTATACTCTCTTCTTGATTCGATTTCCACAATCACACCCGGAAGTTCCATTGAGTGCTCTTCAACAACACTCACCAGATCAAGCGGTACATCTTCCTTCAGACGGGTGACATCGAAGCGGCGGCTCCCCGCTTTTCTCATGTTAACTTCAAGTTCTGAGCTGTCAAACACAGCCAGTCCCTGGGAATCTTTGATCATACATAGTGAACTGATTACATGACTGCGGTTTTTGACTTTGTAGGGAAGTACGCAGATAGAGTAGGATGGTCTGTTGCGGGCAAGCACCTCGCCATTACGATCGAATATTCTCCCCCGGGGCGGCACTATCACCTTCAGGCGCATGGCATTCTCTTTTGAAAGCCGTATGTTAAGATCTGCCTGAATTATCTGTATGTAAATGAGCCTGAGAATAAGAACAAGAAAAAGCAGGCTTACTGCGCCCATCAGAATGTAGCTTTTCTGATGCCGCGCCTGCAACTCATCCTGTATCTGTGATCCAAAAGCCATGCATCTACCGTCTTACTGTAGCCTGAGAATAATTCTCCCACAGAATAGGGATCATACCCAGCAGAAGTGAATACAAGGCACGCGGAAGTGTGGCGGTTATCAGCTCCATTCCTATCCCCTGCATAGAACCGCCTGTTTTCACCATCTGCACTATCAAATAAACCGAATCATTGAGCAGAAACATCAGCAAAAGTAGAACCGCCTTGAAAATCGGATCAATTCGAACCAGCTTTTCATTGAAAAGACCCGCAAAAAATCCGGCAATGGTTTTTGAAAGTGCATTCTGACCAAGAATGGACGGGGAATAAAGGTCCTGAGCCAATCCCAGAAAAAAGCCGATATAAACAGCCGGTATTACACCTGCCTTTAATGCTAGCGCAAACAGTACAAGCATCAGCAGGTCGGGCCTGAATTGAAAAATTGAAATTGACGGTACAAGAGTGGTCTGAAGCACAAATGCCAGAACAAACAGCCCGGCCCACTTGAAAATATTTTTCAGCACCATCTTCACACCCTCTTGTTCACTTGGGAAATTCCAGGGAATCAAATTCCGCCCTGAAAGACTGCCACTGTGGTGACAAAAGCATCACAAATAACTCTTCAAGATGATCAAAATCAACAGACAGTTCGACCCACACCCGTTTGAAAAGCGGATTCAGAGAATCGGTAATCCTCTTTACCTGTCCCACATCCAGGCCTTTTGGATAAATCCCTCCCAGCCCTGAGGTAACGATTGTATCTCCAACCTGTACATCCTCATGACTGCGACAGCGGAAGAAAAAGTTATTGCCGTTTTCAGTTTCCAGAATACTTACAGTTCTGCTCCTGCGGCTCATGATACTGGTGCGGTTGGAAGGATCTTTTATAAGCTGCACCATACTCACCCCGTTCATCACCTGTATCACCTTACCCACAATGCCCTTTTCCCCGACCAGAGGCATCCACATCTGTACCCCGTCCCTGCGCCCGGCATTCACCACAATGCCCTTGCTTTCTGCAGATGGATCGCGGGCTATGACCCTGACAGGAATCAGTGAATATGTAAATTCATTCGAAAGTCCGATCAGTCCCCTCAGACGCTCATTTTCAGCCGCCATTTCCCTGAGCCTCGATAATTCAGTGTTCAGAGTAGCAACTTCCTGATTCAGACGTCTGTTTTCAGAAAAAATGTTTTTTATATGCGTAGCGTTGTTGAAGGTAACCTGAAGCGGATAAAAGATAGTGACTGTCAATAAACGGGCGGTTTTTGCCTGAAATTCCGGAGACCCTGAAATCATCCAGAGGCTCAAGACAATTGTAAACACAAGAGAACATATGCTGCGATTTTTTACGACAAATTCGAAAATCCAGTGCATCTGAGCCGCTTTACTAAACGGTTAAAGTTTTATTATCGGTCAGTGTTTTCCACCGACGCGCCGGACCACAATCGCCGCTTCTCCCCGGTTATCTGCTTCTTCTGCCGGCAGGCATCAGAACAGGTGAATATTTATCAAGATCTTCAATGATTTTCAGGGAACCGCGGGCTACACATGTCAATGGCTCGTCTATCACATTTACCGGAAGATTGGTCTCCTGCCTCAGCCTCTCATCAAGGCCCCGAAGCAGTGAAGATCCACCGGTCATGATTATTCCTTTATCAAGTATATCTGCCGACAGCTCCGGAGGAGTCTGCTCCAGCGCCTGCTTCACACCTTCTATAATGGTCGAGATCGGCTCATTGAGAGCATCACGGATCTCTGTGGAGGTAATACGCAGAGTCTTTGGAATCCCGGCCACCAGATCCCTTCCCTTAACCTCCATCTCAAGCTCCTCCTCAAGAGGAAAAGCGGACCCAATCTGTATCTTGATCTGCTCCGCAGTACTCTCTCCAACAAGCAGATTATATGTCTTTTTCAGATAAGATACAATCGCATCATCCATCTCATCACCACCCACCCTTACAGACATGTCACAAACCATGCCGTTAAGAGCAAGCACCGCTATCTCCGCGGTCCCTCCTCCGATATCAATAACCATGTTACCTGAAGGCTCATTTACAGGTATTCCCATACCTATTGCAGATGCCATCGGTTCAGCCACCAGATGAACCTCTCTGACTCCGGCCATTTCCGCAGAATCATGCACTGCACGCTTCTCCACCTCAGTTATACCGGAAGGAACACCGATTACCGCCCTTGGACGAAAGTAAAAACGATATTTCTGTACTTTACGAATGAAATATTTCAACATCTGCTCGACAAGATCAAAATCCGCTATTACACCGTCTTTCATCGGACGAATCGCTTCGATCTCACCCGGAGTACGTCCCAGCATCCGCTTTGCTTCTAAACCGATAGCCACAACTTTCCTGGTGTTCTTGTCTACAGCAACTACCGACGGCTCATCGATAAGAAGACCACGACCCCTTGCGTATACAAGTGTATTGGCTGTTCCAAGGTCGATTCCTAAATCATTTGATAAAAAGGGAAAACCCATACAGATGCCTCATATAGTTTACTGTTTTATTCCGATCTACTTGAACCGAAATATAAATACTATTATGTAATTCCTAAAAATACAATAATATACACAACTTACGGTAGACCAAAAAAAACTATTTTTAAAGCCTACAAACCACTTTCCGGAGACTGGTTAAACCCTGCCTCACCACCGACATTTTCCTCTTTGAGCCCATCTTCTCCTCCGGGCTGTTCACCATCCCGGGTTTCATCCGGCTCCTTATTCTCCTCCTGGCTCTCATTTATTGAATCTGCGGGTACAGAATCACTGGTGGAGTCAGGCGCCAGAGATCCTGATTGTTCCTTTCCTTCTTCAGGTGCCAGGGCACCAGTATTTTCGGGAGGAATAGAATCTGGTTTCTCTTGAGCCTGTGTCTCCTCATCAGCCGGTTTTACCGGCTCGCTTTCAATCACCGGTACTGCAGGAGACTTCTGCTCAGCTGAAGCGGCTTTCCTGCCCTTATTTTCAGCCACAGAGGCCAGTTCATATGTCAGACCTATGGACCACTTTACATTTGTTTCGCTGACAAGACGGAATGGAACAAAGGAAGCATCAAATTTCAAATTTTCCCATTGTAAACCCACTCCTGCAGAAAAGAGATCCGCAGGATGATTAAACTGCTTGCCCAGCCGCACTGCAAGTGCCGGTAAAACCCACATCTCCACTCCAAGAGGCACTGTAAGCTTCTCATAATTGGTATTATAAACAAAATCAGCAGAGATGACAAAAGGGAAATTGCCGTTTATCGAGTGCTGAAAAGCCGTTCCTATACGTGCAGAGGAGGGCAGCTGATTGTTGTGCAGAGCATTCGTAGTGTCAAGGTAACCGGTGCCGCGTCCGTATCCGTGCATGTAGGCTGCCCCAATGTCAAGCACACCGGGAATCAGAGAATAAACCGCTCCCCCGCTGAGTGAGAATCCCCAGGATGAACTCCCGGCTAAACGGTCGTAAATACCATTTATTCCCACACCCAGGGCAAAATTGTTCTTCCTGAAGCCGCCTGTCAGTGAACCTGCGGCACTCTGCTGCAAACCATAGGAATCAACTTTTCCCTGCTCTGTGGCATACTGAAACTGAACAGACTGGCTTTGAAATGACAGCCCCGTGAACCACCCCGGAAAAAGCCAGCCGGTTTCTAAATATCCTCTGCCTAGATCATCGTAAAGTTTGCCGAATTCAAATGCGATATAGGGAGCTTTTCTAAGCGACAGGGCTGCCGGGTTATAAAATGATGCTCCGCCGCAGCCAAGAGCCGTTCCTGCCGAACCCATGGCCATAGCGCGGGGATTGATTGGTTCCTCAAGAAAATTATACCACGCAGAACCCGCGGCCCTCCCTTCACTTGCCGCTGTAATCATAAACAGCGCCGCAGAAAAAATCAAAACAGATCTTCTTAACATACAATAATCTCCTGAACCGCCCTGAACTCTTAAAAAGACAAGTTGATATCAACCTGCTGCCCGACACCGGCCCACAGTTTATCTGTAGAGATCCCGTAATTCATCCTGAGCCCTTCCCTGTACCGTGAGAGGTCTAAGGAGAAGCCTGCGGTGACCGACAACGGGGAATTTGTGAAATACTCCTCCGTATCGTTAAGCAGATCCCCGTTCAGGAGAAATCCGCTGATACCGGCACGGATAAAAAAGCTTTGCCAGTATTGCCACTCCCAGCCCAGATTCAGATGACCCTCGGGGCGGGAAAGCTTTTTCCAGTTGCCGTCAATGAAGTATCCCTTGAGATCCGCTGCCCAGATAAGCGGCTTCTGAAGCAGCTTCCCTTTATATTCACTTCCAAGAGTAAAGGAGGGCAGCGGCTTGTCTTCAACAGTGTTGTTGTAATAATCCGATTCTATCTCCCAGTTCATCCCTGCTCCCAGATCCCTGGCGATTGCAGAAAATGTCAACACAGGAGAGAGCCTGTATGTAAACGCCAGATCAATTGAACCTATTCCAGCCGCCGAAGAATATGACAGGTCACCATCCCGGGACATTGTAGGAAGCCTCTGATAGAGGATTCCGATTGATGCTCCGGCAGTCACGGCTCTGTTTACATAGTAGCTGAGTGCAATTTTACCGGTCAGAGTGGTATAGGCTGCACGCTCAAGGGGGTTTTCCTGATCATCATACAGCTTCAGGAACGGGTCTCCCCTGTAAAGAAAAGCAAATCCCATTCCCATACGCGGCGGAATCCTGAATTCAAATGCCCCGAAGGCATCGGTGCGCCCGAACGAAGCTATTCCCGCCCCCGCAGAGAGTCTTTTCTCCCGCAAATTCGCCAGTAGTGACGGGTTCCACCATGATGCAAGGTAAGAAGGATTTGCACTGCCTGCACCACCCATCGCAAGAGCGGCGGCTCCCACAGGCGGCCGGAGATAAGCACCGGAATGGCCGCCGACCATGGCTGCATCAACTGTATTGGAAAGAATTATCAGAACCGGTAAAATGCCAAGAATTGTTTTTTTCATCTTTACTTTGCCACCACTATTTTCCCAAAATCACGTTCTCCGGTGCTGGCGTTGATTTTGTAATAGTAAACACCCGGTGCGACCATCCTTCCCCTGGCATCCCTGCCATCCCAGCAATCCTCATTTTCCACGGTGCTGCGCCCCCGCGGTCCGCCGTTTTTGCCCGCTTTTCTGGCTTTGTTTTTAACAATGGTCTTCACCAGATCCATATTGTAATCATAAACCCTGATCGTAACATCTGCATCCTTCTCGAGATTATACACGAATACCGTACGGCTTTGCTTGACATCCCAGATATCTGAGGTGAGTATACCAGGGCGCGCATAGGACTTCTTCAGTCCCGCCTCCACTACCGGTGCCCTCTTTATCAGAGTAAAATCATGATGGCTTTTCCCGGGCACTTCCCGCTCCGAGAAAAAGAGCCCCTCAGAGGTGGCGATCCAGAGATAGCCCGATGAATCGGTACGTGGTAAAAACAGGATATCATTTACATAGGCAGGAAAATCTATTCCGTATGACACCGGAGTCATTCTGGGCTCAAACTTACTCCTGTCAACAGCTGGAGGCGGATTGCGCAGCACTGAATCGACAAGTGTGTCCCTGTAGGCCTTTATGACATTTTCTTCAAAGGTCATGTAAATGTATCCCCCGGTGGCAAAAGAGAGACTGTTTGGCGCATCCCCCAGCATCAGGCGCCAGCCTTTCTGTGCCTGACAGTACTTAAAGAACATCAACGTGTCAGTCCCGGATACACTTACCTCCATAATACTGTAAAGTATCCGGCTCTCCCCTGTTTCACGCGTAAAAGCACCATGGAAAGATTTAAAAGTCATTCCTGACTCTTTTATTGAGGAGGTGACTGTGGTATCCCATGATGAATCAGCGGGTGAATAAAGCCATACCTTCGATGGACTGGTGACGGCAAGGGTTTTTTCTGAGGCATTTACCGATGTTACTCTTCGCTTTGGCACCGGCGATCCCTTGATAGTGAAATCCTCCACCGGAACACTTTCTGAGCTGCCAGGGACAAGAACATCTGTGCTTTCAGTCTTTGGATTCCATCTCACTACTCCCCCGTCAAGACATGCGAAGTAAAAACTTCCTTTGGCGTAAACCACATCCAAAGCAGAAACATCGGCGCCCTCATTTCCGGTGATATCATCAGACCACATTAATTTAAGGGGTTTGCGCTCGACAGATTCACCGGCTACCCTGAAAGAATAGATCTCATCTGTGCCGTCAATTGTATCTGTCAAAGCAACCGCTCTTGTGCCGCCGAATGCAATATCGGCGATCCATTTGTCGGAGCAGCCCAGACGGTAAGAGAGCCAGTTTGAATTCTCGGCAAGGCGTTGAGAGATCGCACCCCGTCCGGCAATTGTATTTAAAGAGAAACTGTTTGTACCCTCCAGTGCAGAAATCCATAGAGTATCGCCTGAGCCCTGAAGCTGGTAGATGTAATTTGATGCCAGGCCTTTGTCGCTGAAGCATTTGGCGGGAAATGCGCTTGCGGCCGGAAAAAGAAAAAACATGATCGCGGCCAGGAACAATGTTTTACTTGCGGGAATCGTGCACTTGAGCATTGCCGGGTACCTCGAATTTAAAGACTTTACCGGGAATTTTGGGATTGAAAACAGTTTTCCTGAACTTGTAAGTATACACATTGCCGCTGCTGTCTGTGAGTTTCAGTTCACTCACCGTTCCATTCTTTACAGAAGCATGGACCTCAATTGCCGACCACGGGGCCTTTGAAGCTGTAGAATCCGCTTTCCAGGAAAGTACAGCTGTCGAACCATCATTCTGTTTTTCAGTAAAACTGTATTCACTCAGATAAGTGGAAAACAGCCTTGAGGGATGAAAGGAAAGATCGAGGTCCTGAAGGTTTTTGATGATCACCTGCGCACTTTTCTCGCTGTACTGCCAGAACGATTTGCCATCACTTACAACAGTTTCGCTTTCCAGCTCAACACGGAACCGGTCACCCGGAGCTATATACAGTTTGCCCGATTTTTTCTCATCGCGTTCCCGTACACTCCACCAGATATGCATATCAAACTGAGTCTCGAGCGATACATTCTGGTTGTATTTACTTCTGATCAGAGATTGGACAGTCGCCGGGGCAGAAAATGACTCGGCGCCAAAAAGCATCATCAGAATTAAAGCAGCAGTTTTCTTAGACATACAAAACACCCCCGTCACCGGGCGCAGGTTTACATTTATCTTCAGGAACAGCTCCAGAGAACGGGAAAAAGCAGAATGCATCCGCCCGCCCTGATGCACCCCTTACCTGTGGGTAGCCAGATACTCCTCCAGCTCGTCGGGCCTGACCAGTACCTCCCTGGCCTTGCTGCCGTCGGGAGGACCCACAAATCCCGCCCGCTCCAGTTCATCCATTAGACGTCCTGCGCGGGCATAACCGATCTTCATTCGACGCTGAAGCAGCGAGGTCGACCCCTGACCGATACTGACGATGGTTCTTGCGGCCTCCTCAAACAGCTCATCCCTGTCATCATCATCAAACGCGCCGCTCTCACCTGCACCGGATCCATCATCCAGCTCATCTATAAAACTCTCGATTCTATCTATCTGGACCTCTTGACTGCGAATGTCGCTGACAATTCTCTCCACGTCCTCTTCAGATATGAAAGCCCCGTGGAACCTTTCAATCTCAGGGGCTCCATTGCGCAAAAAGAGCATATCTCCCATGCCCAGTAATTTTTCTGCTCCCACATGCCCCAGAATGGTGCGGGAATCGGTAGACTGTATCGTTCTGAAAGCAATTCGCGAGGTCAGATTTGCCTTGATCGGACCTGTGATAATATCCACTGATGGTCGCTGGGTTGCCACAATAAGATGGATACCCACGGCCCGGGCCAGCTGAGCGATCCTCTGTATCAGCCCCTCCACGTCCTTGGAGGCTGTCATCATCAGATCTGCTAATTCATCAACAAGGATAACGATAAAGGGAAGAGGTTTATTGTCTTCATCAGGCAGAATTCCTTCCAGCTTGCCTGATTCGAGCCTGTTATTGAAAGATTCGATATTGCGGGCACCCACTTTTGCCAGCATCTTGTACCTGCGCTCCATCTCGATTACACCCCACTGAAGCGCCTTGACAGCCTCTTTGGACTCGGTCACAACCGGAGACATCAGGTGAGGAATCCCCTCGTAAAAAGCAAGCTCGACCTTTTTAGGATCAATCATGATCAAGCGGAGTTCCTCAGGCTTCTTGGTCATCAGCAGACTGCATATCACCGAATTGATGCAGACACTCTTTCCGGAACCGGTCTGCCCTGCAATCAAAACATGGGGCATCTTTGTTATGTCGGTAACATATCCCCCCCCTGAAATATTGGTCCCGATTATCACCGGCAGTTTCGCTTTAGATTTTTTAAAGCCATCGGAGGTGAGAATATGCTTAAAGTGCACTATCTGCCTCTCTGCATTGGGAAGCTCGATTCCAACGGCCGATTTTCCTGGTATGGGCGCCTCGATACGGATCCTCTGACCCCCTACTGCCATGGAAATATCATCATGAAGGTTCACTACCCTGCTTACTTTTATTCCCGGGGCAAGCTCGATTTCATATCGGGTAACAACCGGCCCGGGACTTACATATACCACTTTGCCTTCAACCCCGAAATTGAGGAGGGTTTTTTCCAGGACCATGGAATTGCGCTCTATTGTATCTTTGTCAATAAGACTTGACAGAGGCGGAGGCTCCGGCAGAATCGATGAGTCCGGAATTCTGTAGGGCTTTGCAGGCGGCTTTGGTTTCTCTTCAACAGGCGGCGACTTACGGTTCTGATCCTCAGGCAGCTGTTCTCCTAATCCTTCCGGTATTATGGCATCACTGTCATCATCTTCTTCTGAGTCAATTTCCGCGGTCTCGATACTCATTATCTTAATAGGATCTTTTTTCTTGGCACGGAAAGCGGCGAGGTCTTTTTCCATCTGCTGGCGCGTCAGCTCTTCAACATCATCTATGACCTCCCCGGTGGGAGAATAGACCACCGAAACCTGTTGGCTTTCCTCTTTTTCCTCCGGTTGCTCAACTGCCTTCTGTTCGGTTTTCACAGGCTCGGTTTTTTTATTTGGACGAAGCGGTTTTTCTACTTTCTTTGCGGCAGATTCCTGCTTCTGTGGCTGTTCCACCCGCGGTTTGGCTTTAAACATCTCTTTGAGCCCGGCCCACATCTTCACAACTCCGCTAAAACACCAAAGTGCGGCAGTGCGGAGCCAACCGGCGAGCCTCTGGGGTGAAATATTCAGACACCAGAGTACTGTAATCAGAAGCGCAAGTGAACCCAGAAAATATGGTCCGAAAGAGTGGGTGCCAAAAAGAGGTTTACAGATGGATTTTACAATAAATACGCCGATGAAATTCTCAGATGTCTTGAATGATGCAGAAGCGGCCACGGCCGGAAGGTAGTGAATGGCAAGCAGAAAACAGACCTCAACAGTCAAAAGGACCGCATAAAGCACATTTCTGGGCGCGATAGTATCTCCCCGAAGCCGTACCCACCCCAGATAGCAGACAGAAAGAGGGAAAAAGAATGCTGCGATGGGGCCAAGAAGAAGAATTAATCCTGAGGAGAGCCATGTTCCTAAAATGTTCCCCAGAATATTGGATGATTGGTTAAAAAAGTGAGATACAAGGGATATCAGTAACAGCACGCCCATTGACAAGAAGATAAGCCCCCAGATCTCGTGACCGAAATCTGTTGATTTTACCGCCGGAGTGCTTTCATCTTTTTTCTTTGCCATAGATCATCTATCCACGCATTTTTGTTCGATAGTGTAAAGAATAAACCTGGACTGCTTGGCTTTTTCAGAAAGGTGGGGTAAAGGTGTGATTTTTGTGTATTCTTCAATCACACGCGCCGCCTCCTGAGCACGCTTGAAAGATGCTGTCAGGATATCGCTCTGATCAGCACGGCTCATCTCCTCGGGCCGGTTTTCACCGGCAAAACAGTCAGAACCGGTGTCCCGGTTTTCAAGGAGCTTCTCTCTGCCAAGCCCTTCTTCTATTTCCTTAAGCGAGTGCCGGATACCCTTGAGTGCTATTGAGAGGGCGGAATCATTTTTTACAAACCTGAAATACTCCTCTATAACCCTCAGTGCCTCACGGCACCTGTTTAAATTAGCATCGAGGATTCTATAAACCGGATCTGGAGATGTCACCAGAAATGCACTCCCGCTGTTAAATCACATAAGGGTACCTCTAAAAATTCATTTTCCGCTGCGGCCGGCTGCGAATTCTACTGCGCTTCGTTGCACTCAATCGACGAATCACA
>JAAYYB010000307.1 GCA_012515615.1 Fibrobacter sp. | reverse complement strand
TGCGTTTATCATCTGCATTACTAATGGAAATCTCAGAGGAGTGGGAGACTGGTAAGGCTTATATAAAACTGTAACTAACAGGGGCTACTGTCATGTCAAATTTACAGAAAAATTGTTGCTTTATCGAGGAATATGAAACCACATTATCTGAGAGCTGCGCAGGAGGTGTCGTTTCGAAAGTGGCAGGTGAAGATGCGGGTGATTGTTCCTCTGAAGACTCGTCGGTGTCACTTGACATGCTTCCTGATTCATTTTCGGAAGGAAGTTCTTCCTCAATGATGCCGGTTTGGGATGGCTCTCCCGCGATCTGTGTGACAGATGATACAACAAAAAGTAATACGGGAAAGAAATAAGCTGAATACCTTTTCATATCTCCTCCAATCAAATGCGCTGAAGTTAAGTTTTAGAACTGACATTCAAGATAATTATTGCTATTCAAAAGTAAAACTAATTTGTAGAAACCGATTGAAATTTATCTGTTGGCAGTGTACTGCTGCGGGACCCTATTTCATAACTACCTGAAAATTTGCTCCTGTCACTGATATATTTTCAGGTTTAAAGAAGACCTGCAGTGTGGATAATATGATTTCAAAGGGGAATTGATGTTGACTGAACATGACAAAATTGAAAGGTTATGCCCGATGCTGGGGCATGAGATCTCTTTCTCTTACTGCCGCAAACCCGGTCAGGAAATACCTTGCCGGAAAGTATTTGACTGCTGGTGGGAGAGGTTTGACATTCAAGCATTCATTTCAGAAAACTTCAGCACAGAAGTTCAGAACACTCTGCGCGAGCCGCCCAAACAGAAAATTCATTCACTTCTTGAGATCATCGAGCAGGCACGCCGGAATACATCTGAAAAGCAGGGCTCTTGTTGATACAAGATCTGATTGCTTTAATGTTACCTGATATCATCAGTAAACAGGTGGCTTTCTGATCTGTCTTTACTGACTTCTTCTGTGACATCGATGAACCTGTAAGGTGTGGACCATTTGGAAAAGTAACTTTTGTGTTCAAGAAGTTCCAGGTCAGTATGAAAAAGGCTGTTCAGAATGACTCTGAAGGTATTTACCGGGCTCATCTCTGCCCAGGTGGTGCACTGCTCTGGTATATAGATAGCGTTAAGTATACTCATTCTCTCCGGTACATCTGTTTTCTCGATTTTTTCGTGATTCAATACCGAGCCGGGGCCATGATCTGACTGAATTATTATTACGGGCGGTTCCGGCGATTGTTCCAGTATAGACTTCACCATGTCCCTGGTTCTGCTGGAAATAAAATCGTACTGTTTCTTGTAATGTGTCCGGTATTCATCTACTGTATAACCTGCATCCAGAAAAGAAAACGGGCTATTCAAGACTGGTTTGCTCCCATCACTGTTGAATACAAATGGCGGATGAGGAGCCAGGATGTGCGCAAAAACAAAGAATGGGTGACCAGAGTGGCTTGACAGCCGGCTTAACTGATCGAAGGTGTATAAGATCCTCTTTCTTTGCATATCGTACTGGTCAAACTGGATTTTTTGCAGGAATGCAGGAATCGGAGTAAGTGAGAGAACCCCGTTGCTGAAATCATCCATGGACCATCTTGAAGAGAGCCAGAGATCGGAACTTTTGACATTTGTAGGCCAGTATCCGGTAGCGAAAGATACTGTTGTGTATCCCAGTTTGTCCATAAAAGAGAAAAGCCGGTTATTCCATATCAGGTTTCTAAGTGGCCGGATATCATTGCTGTGGGTACCTGCATTCTTTGTCAGTTTGTCCAGGTAATCATAATTCAATGAGGAGGCAAGAGAAAGGACTGTCTGGCAATAATTTGATGTAGCCCGTTCCGCGATGAAAAAGCCATTCTCTTTTAAAAAGGGAACCAGAACAGTATCTGTGCTGCAGTAGCGATCCTGGAATATGTCTTTACGTGCGAAACCATCAAGGATTATATAGTAAATATCAGGTTTTTTGCCATTAACAGATTTTTGACTCATTTCCCCCGGAATGTTACCCTTATCCCGGTTTTGCTGCATATGCTGAACTGCTACAGGATACAACGGAAGCAGAACGGAAACTGTTGAACTGACCAGAAGAAAAGCCGTCAATTTTTGAAAATTGAATCTTGACCGGATTATAATCAGAACAACCGCTGCAATTAAAAAAAACTCAGCGGAAAAGATAATTTTGTTAGCACCGATTTCAACCGTACCGAATTTAAAATAAACACCTTCAATTAAATTGGTAATAGTTCCATAGGTGAAAAAAACAACAGATATGATGGAACAAATCAGAGATGCTTTGGAAGTGCTTAATGTCAGCAGTGAGAAAATTCCCGTGATGGCAAGCGCACTGCCGGCCGAAATCAACAAAGGCCAGAAAAGAACATCCGGTTCATAATATCCTCTGTTCTGGTTGAAAAGTGAGAGGACAGGAAGGATGCTGAAGAAAACCGGTGCGATTATTATATAAAGGCTTTTAAACTTCATTTTTTTTCCATAAGAAACATCGTACCTTCCGAACTATCGACATCAATTTCTATGTGGATCATAAAATCTGCCGAGAATTGAATCCGGTGGATTGCATGTGGTTGAAAGCGGAAAAATAAGATGTATTTATCTTCTTGTAAATTCTGGAATCTTTCAGAAAGACGTAATCTGATGGATCTCTGAAAGAGGATGGGAGTCTGGTGTTACTCTGGCTTTTCATCACTGCATTTTTGGGTAGTATATCTGGAGAATAAAGTTTTTATTTTCCTCCAGAATAGCTTAAGAGAAAATGTAATGCCTACCAGCATCCCTATCAGGATCTGGAAAAAGTAACTGCCAGTGCCGGGATCCAGATACGCCCAGGCATTTACGGCAAAAATCAGTGATAACATAAGTACGGGTAATAAAAACATCATAAACTCCTGAAGTGTACAATGATTCTATACTACATAATTCTATAATTCAACAGAAAAGAGAAATATGGATACCTGAATTTAACCTAAAAGTCGCAGTTGGGGAGAACAAAAAACCGTAAGATGTTGAGATGATAAGGCTTGAAGGCATCGCAGGTCTTATCGACAAGGTGATAAGATCAAGATGCCTGAAAGCCTTAGCGCTCAACAGA
>JAAYYB010000306.1 GCA_012515615.1 Fibrobacter sp. | reverse complement strand
TAAGGAATTCCATCATTTCTATAGGAGTCATGGTAGCCAGGAATTTTCTGAGGATCCACATTCTGTTGAGTTCCTCTTCAGAGAGCAGCAGCTCTTCTTTTCTTGTCCCGGACCGCATCAGGTCTACTGCCGGATAGATACGACGGTCAGCGATTTTCCGGTCAAGCACCAGCTCCATGTTGCCTGTACCCTTGAACTCTTCAAAAATCACCTCATCCATTCTGCTTCCGGTTTCAATCAGGGCAGTAGCTATGATTGTGAGGCTTCCACCGTTGTCGATGTTACGGGCAGCACCGAAGAAACGTTTTGGTTTGTAAAGAGCCTGAGAATCGACACCACCCGAGAGAATTCTTCCCGAATGAGGAGCCACGGTATTATGAGCCCTCGCCAGCCTTGTTATACTGTCAAGGAGAATAACCACATCGCGATTGTGTTCAACCAGCCTTTTTGCACGCTCGATCGCCATCTCGGCAACCACAACATGCCGTTCAGCCGGCTCATCGAATGTAGAGCTTATAATCTCCGCCTTGACGGAACGCTGCATATCGGTTACTTCTTCAGGACGTTCATCAATCAGAAGCACGATAAGGAATACTTCCGGATGGTTATGCAGAATCCCATTTGCAATGCTTTTAAGAAGCACCGTTTTTCCGGTTCTGGGAGGAGCAACAATCAACCCTCTCTGTCCTTTACCGATAGGAGTGAGTAGATTCATTATTCGAGTAGCAACATCTTTGTTGTTATACTCAAGATTGAATCGCTCGTTGGGGAAAAGAGGCGTAAGGTCATCAAAGTTTATCTTCTTTTTACACTCTTCAGGATCCTCAAAGTTGACCATCTCAACCCGCAGAAGGGCGAAATATCTTTCAGAGTCTTTTGGAGGACGGACCTGCCCGGAAACAGTATCACCGGTTTTAAGGTAAAACCGTTTTATCTGTGAAGGTGATACATAGATGTCATCAGGACCACTTAAATAGCTGTTAAGCGGTGAGCGGAGAAAGCCGAACCCGTCAGGCATTATCTCCAGCACGCCCTCTGCAAACATCTGCCCGTTCTGCGCGGCTTCAGCCTGAAGGATCTTGAAGATAAGTTCCTGGCGCCGCAAATTGCGGTGCTCTCCTACATTGTAGGTAGCAGCCAGATCGTTCAGCTCGGTCATTGATTTAGACTTCAGTTCAGCAACATTCATTCATACACCTCAATTGAATGGAAAAAGTTTGCAGCAATTATCTATCGAATTTGGTACTTATTTTTTTACACTATCTGGAATTTTGATTGAAGAACTTGCAAAGATGCTTTCATGAAGAGTTTTTTATATCTCTTGCCCCACATCTAAACTTACGAAAAAAACTTCAACTGTGAACCTCAATTGAAACCTTCAGGAAACTGGATTGTCCAATTGAACTGGTGTAGACGCGAGGTCAAATAGGGTTGAAAGGAAGTGTCGTCTTCACTTCCAGATATAAAATCGTCTAAAGCGGAATCATTGTCAAGATTTTTTTTAACCAGTAATTTATTACGCAAGGTAAAACCTTTTATTATGAGCTATTCCAGTATTTTAAGAACCAGCCCTTTAAGATATTCACCCTCTTTATGTGCAATATTGACCGGATGATCGGGGCCGGAAGTAAGTACATGCAAAACCTGAACCTGCCGCCCGGCATCAGCAGCAGCTGAAAAAACAATCTGCCGGAAAAGTTTCGGATCAACCGCATTTGAACAGGAAAAGGTAAAAATTATACCATCGGGTCTGATCTTCTTCATGGCTATCAGATTAATATCTTTATAGCCCCTCGATGCAGCCTGAAGTTCTCCGGGATGCCTGGCGAACTTCGGGGGATCAAGCACGATAAGATCATAATTTTTATCTGTCTGTCGCAGGTATTTGAAAATATCAGAAGAGATAAATTTTACATCTCTGTCAGAAAAACCGTTTTCAGCTATATTTTCCTCTGCCCAACCCAGTGCCGGTTTTGATATGTCAACCAGATCGACACTCCGCACACCGGCATAGAGCGCATTTACAGAAAAGGCCCCGCTGTAACAGAAACAATCACACATCACCCTGTCCTGCGCATATTCCCTGAGCAGATTGCGGTTTGGACGCTGATCAAAGAAGAATCCGGTTTTCTGGCCCGACTCTACTTCAACCCTGAAACGTATTCCGTTCTCTTGAAGAAGAAACCTTGGGGGCACTTTTCCGGATAAAGTCCCGCTGCGGGCCTCCAGCCCCTCTCTCCTTCGGGCATCAGTATCAGAACGCTCGAAAATAAACTCGGGTGGTGCCTCCTGAGATAACAGAATCTCTGTAATATCGCTGCGGAAATTCTCCATGCCGGCAGTAAGGATCTGAACTACCAGCCCGGAAGAGTATTTATCAACTATCAACCCGGGCAGGAAATCGCCCTCAGAATTAATAAGCCTGCAGGAATCAGTTCCTCCTGTTAAGAGCGGGTTACGCGCCCTGATTGCCCTCAACATTCTAAACTGAAGAGCGCTACGGTCAAATAGAGAGTTTTTATTGGATAGCACCCTCACATTTATGGCAGATTCGGGATTGAAATACCCTGTTGCAAGAAACTCACCTTTTGAAGAAAAGACCCTGCACAGATCTCCCGGCCTGCCGGCCCCCTCGACCTTAGAGATGGACCCGGAAAAAATCCATGGGTGCCTCATACGTACAGGTTTGTCGCGACCGCTCTTAAGATAGATATTAACCATCAGTTCCCACCCAGGCTTTCCAGTACCTTTTTCAACTCGTTTCTGGTGTACGGTTTTTTGATAGCAGCCTTAAAACCATAGCTGTATGGATCTGCCATAGCCGGGTCATTGGAATAACCGCTGGAAGCGACAGCGTTGAGATCTTTAAATTCTAAACTCAATACCTTTACCACATCCATTCCACCCATGCCGCCTTTAACATTAAGGTCCAGTATCAGCGCATCAAAGCCCCCGCCGGATTTAATCTCCTCTCTAAAAGCCATTACCGCTTCATCACCGGTCAAGACGCCCTTAACTGTGTATCCTATGCTCTTAAGGATACTTTCGGCCATTTTGATTATATATGGCTCATCATCTAAAAACAGCACCCTGCCCTGTGTTTTTTGTTCTGCCATTTTTTTCCGCTTTCTGTTAAGAAACAGTGCCGCTGCAGTGGAATAAAGAAAATATCAAAGGAGCATCAACAAGTAAATCAATTTAGGTAAAACAGACTGCAGCATGTCTGATTTCCATATGTACACTTTTTACATTTAATTACAAAATGTTGCACCTGCTCTATTCACATAATATTTTTAAGTTTTGCAGTTATAAGAAATTCTGCTGATAATTCCCATCAACTCTTAATCCCTAAATTCAATGGGAGGTCTTTATGACAAAACATATGACTCTAATGTGGGTAGCCATTGCAGTGGCAAGCCTCGCATTAGCAGGTTGCCAGAAAAAGGTAACCAAGGTAGAACCGATCCCGGAACCACCGCCGCCTGTAGTTATCGAGGAACCGGAACCGCCGCCTCCCCCGCCACCGGAGCCGGTTGTAGAAGATATCACCGGGCGACTCAACGAGCTTTTGCTGCCGCTGTATTTTGACTTTGATCGGTCAGATCTGAAGCAGGAAGCAATCAGCCGTCTTGAGATGCTTGCCAGCTTTTTAAGGGATCATCCCTCTGTAAGGCTTATGGCTCAGGGTCATGCTGATGAACGTGGTTCATCGGAATACAACATGGGTCTTGGTGAGAACCGGTCCAAATCGGCACGCAGTTATCTGATATCTTATGGGATCAGTGCAGATCGTCTGGAAGTTACCTCCTATGGAGAAGAGCGGCTGGCATCGTTTAACTGCAGTGAAGATGATTACTGCCATGGTCAGAACCGTCGGGTCGACTGGCAGATATTAGCGAAGTAAGCTATAGAGATAATGTAAATTGTAAAGAGGGTACGGGTGAAAATCGCCCGTGCCTTTTTTTATTGTATTCCGCCCACGAGCTCCGCAGTCGATTCCCAATTTGAGAACTTTGGTACAATGAACGGGAAAAAGTCCCGCTATTAATCGCTTAATTTACAAAACGTAAAATGGCATGGCACTTGCTTAATTCCTTATAGTGCAGGCTTTTTTCTCTTCATCTCTAATAGCGGCTGCTATAAAACCGCATCGAGGATTTATTCATGCCTATTATCAGCAATCAGATGTGGGCCATCCGCAATTTAGAGATGGTCAAGGAAGCAATTGAGGGTGCGGTCAGTATAGTAATCTGTGGTCACGCCAACCCCGATGGGGATTCAATTGGAGCGGTGCTTTCGTTAGGACTTGGTTTAAAGAGCATGGGAAAGAGTGTCTTTATGCTCTGCACCGACTCTGTCCCCCCAAAATACCGTTTACTTCCCGGAGTCAATCAGCTTACAAGCACTGCCCCCCGGCATATAGATCTGGCCATTGCGGTTGATTGTGGAAGCAAAGAGATTATAGGGCCACCGTACGCTGTTTTTCAGAGAGCCGCAGTTACTATCGAAATCGATCATCACCGGTCCCGCACCCCTTTTGCGGATTTGACCATGGTTGATCCTGAGGCCTGTTCAGCAGGGGAGCTGGTGTATGAGCTTTTGCTTGAGCTGGGTGTTTCCATAACAGATGAAATTGCGCAAAATGTTCTTACGTCATTGATAGTTGAAACAAACTCATTTCGTCTGCCGGGAATACGCCCGCGAACATTTGAGCTTTGCGCAGAGATTCTTGGAACAGGAGTAAATTTTAACAGGCTGGCAGAAACGGTCTACTGGGTAACATCAAGGGAGACGGCGATTCTCTCGGGGATCTGCATGTCCCGTTGTCATTTTCTGCAAAATGGAGAAATTGCCTGGTCATCATTGAGCCGCAAAGATTATCAGCGGGCCCAAGCTTCAGATTCCGATGCCGACCCTGTAGCCGAAAAAATCCGCTCTATACAGGGTGTCAAGGTAGCCATTCTTTTCCGGGAAAAACAGGACCACCAGTGGAGAGTCAGTCTGCGATCAAAAGAGGGAATAGACGTCTCCGCTCTGGCTGAACATTTTGGAGGGGGTGGACACCTGAGTGCAGCCGGCTGTACGATCCCCAGTAAAAAGCGATATTTAAGGCCGATTCTTAATGCTGCAGTTAGTTTACTTAAGACACAGCAGAACACATTGCCCGGCCGGCAGAACGAAAAACCCGGTGTTCTGGATGCGGTCACATTCTATAAAAATGCGTGTTCAGAAGAACTTTCAAAACATAGCTGGGAGGAAGCGATCTATACTAAGCAGCTGATTCAGAAAATTGCGCTCTGACCCTTTTCCTATTAACAAAGGAGATACCATGACCTGGACAGGATTAGAAACATTTGATACAACAGTTCAAAAAGCCGATATCTGGCTTAAAGATATAATGATAGAGCTTAATACCGACAGCAGGCGTATTGCTTACATGTCCCTTCGTTCCGTTCTCCTTGCCTTGCGCAACAGGCTCACCATCAATGAGGCAGCCGACCTGGGATCACAGCTGCCGCTTCTAATCAGAGGGGTTTACTACGATGAATGGAATCCCTCCAGAAACCCTGTAAAGGACAGGCATTTAGATGAATTCCTGGCCCATATTCAGGAACATTATAAGGGAGAAACAGATATCAGAAAGATGACCAAATCAGTCTTTAAAGTATTGAGGAAAAAGATCACGGAGGGAGAAATTAAAGATGTAAAAGGAATGATGCCTGATGAGCTGAAAGAACTCTGGACCTGATCTGATTTGACTTCCAGGGAGGAACGCGCCTGCATTCCTCCTTCCACATTTTACAACCTCAGTTCACTGCGCATCTGTTCAATCACAGGCAGCCTTATTTCAGCTGTTACTCCCGGAAAAGAGAGATTATTGCGAATCTCGGCCACTCCGCCGTGGCTTTCCACTATTCTCTTTACAATTCCTAACCCGAGTCCTGTTCCGCCTTTTCGGGTTGTAAAGAATGGATCAAACAGGTGTTCCAAATTTTCCGGCTTTATCCCGGTTCCCTGATCTATAACCTGAACTATTACACATCCCTCCGCATCCTGAATATTTACCACGATCTCCTTTTCGGGGCTGCTGTGGGCAGATGCATTCTCAAGCAGGTTTATTATGACCTGTTCCATTTTTGCCCGCTCCGCGTAGATTGTCATCTTTTCAGACGCTTCAGTTGATTGGATACGAGCAATGTGCTGACGATGGCTGGAGGAGTGCTGCCACATGTTTGTCGCGGCTGATACTAGCCAGCTTACAGATGTCGGCATCAAATTAGCCTTCTCAACAGGTCGTCCAAGATCAAGAAGATCTCTCATGAGGTCCGAGAGTCTGATTACCTGTTTGTGAATATGTTCAATATAGGTCCTGTATTCGGTGTTTTCGCCGAGATCTTTACTGAGGGCATCGGTGATTGCCAGAATTCCATTGAGAGGATTTCTTACCTCGTGAGCGACCCCGGATGTGAGTTGCCCGAGCATTTTCATTTCCTGGGACTGCAGGAGTTGATTTTCCATATTCTTTCTGTCAATCTCAGTCCCCATGTACCTGGCATATATCTCTATTAAGTGAACTTCATATTCATCAAGCACTCGCTCTTTATTATCAATTGCACATATAGTACCCAGAATCTGTCCCTTGCTGTTGAGTATTGGAACTCCCACATAGCTCTGCATGCCAGGGTAATTTTTAGCATAAATAGGATAAAGCCGGCTGAAAGAACTTGAGATCTGACATGAGCGCTGCTCTCTGTATGCAATACCGCAGGGATGTCTGTCAATTGGAACCGAACTTAAATGTGTTAATTTTTTGTTTACAACCTGAGATATTTTGCTGAAGTCCTCTTTGCTTTTTCTTGCAAGTGCTACAACAGGCATATTAAGCATAGTTGAGATACTGAGAACACACTGATCAATTGTGGCATCGAGCGAAACAGAGAAAGCAGTAGCCATAGCATAGATTGATTCAAGAGCATCGTTTCTTGTTGAAAACTCCTGCTCAGCCTTCATGCGTACCCTGATCTCTTCCTTAAGCAGATCATAGCTTCTTGAGAGTGCAGCGGTTCGCGATTCGATCCGTTTTTCTATTTCCGAGTAAGCCCGCCGCAAAGCTATTTCAGCTCTTTTGCGCTCGACCATTGTTCCGATTTTGCGGACTGAGGAGTGAAGGCGGTTTTTTGCCGTTTCAACGATGAATCTCGGGCGGGATTCACAGCTGTTTGCAATCTGGAACAGCCTATCGCTTCCGGTATGGTACCTGGCAGCTATTTCTCTTAATTTATCGTGATTCCTGGGAGGATCTCCATAGCTGAAGCTGATCGCGCCGACTCTTTCATTTCCAACGTTTACCGGAACGGCATATATACGGATTCCCCCGGAGCATTCTATATCAACAGGACTTCCTGTTTCCAGAGCGGCTTTTGCAGAATTTTCAAAGCAGTCCTGATGGCAGAGCCATTGGCCTGATTCCATTGCCTCTTTAGTTGATACCGCTCCGCAGAGCGATCTTGAAGTACCGTGAAGAAATCTGCACCATTCTGAACGAAAGACAGTTACTGCAGGTGAACCGTCACGCTCCATTACAATGCCGGATGACTCAAGTATGTAAAGATAGTCACACATTATTTCAAACAGCAGACTTTCACCTGTTGAGCTGAGGATTTCACCCTCATCAATTTTAATTACGTTTTCTTTGTAAAGATCATAACCCGCAGGATTACAGCTGTTTTCAAAGTTTTTTGTGAGGAGCCATTCGATTTGCTTCAACTCCTCTTCCATTCGCCGTCTTTCAGAAATATCAATATGCAGACCGACCCAGCAGGCTATCTCTCCGTTTTTATCCCTGACAGGTCTTACCCTTGTCAACATGGTAACAATTTTGTTATCAGAACTAAAATATCTCGGTTCAGCTTCCCATTCTTCTCCTGATTGTACATGTGATAACCAGCGATTGATAATCGGCCCTGCATCTTCCGGATGCATCTTCTTTGTAAACCCAAAATCCCTTGCTTCCTCCATTGTCATCCCAAGCATATTCAGATAAGAGGAACCGGCATACTTCAGGTTGCCCTTTTTATCGCAGAAGAAAACATCATTCGGGATTATCTCTTCCATTGCTCTGTGACGCAACCCATCAGCTATAAATGCGGTGTCCAGACATGCGCTGCTTGTGACATCCCGGAAAGTTATTACCGTACCAGTCGTTCCATTATCAAAAGTTATAGGGGCAAAAGAGAAAAGCACATCAATTTTTCTGCCAGTATTTGTTAACTCAACCTGAAAATTCTCTATTTTCCTGTTCAGTTCGTAATTCAAAAAATCATCGGTACTATATGGACCGACAATCTTTGCATCAATTTTTTGCAGAATTGAATCCAGAGCCATGCCTTGAGGATCAAATTTTAAAAGATGAAGAGCAGAGCTATTGCACCATGTAATCTTCTTTTCACTGTTTATAATGAGAATGTAATCTGAAATGAAATCAAATACTCTGTAAAGATCAGCAGACATGTTCCCGGTTGAGGAGACACTTTTGGCAGTATGAGAGTTTTCGGGAATATTACCGGGATCTTCAAGGGGATTTTCCACATTAGAACAACTTCCATTGGCAGAGATTCCCTGTTGCTGGATATTATCCGACAAGCTGTTCGCAGCATCAGCCTGCCTGCTTCGCAAATCTTCATTTTCCAGAAACAACTGAGATTTTGTTTTGGATAGGGGGGGATTAACTCTCATTCACTATGCTCCGCTGTCTTAACGGTTATGGATACGTTTTTACTTTCAGGAAGAATCTACAGATCGTAAACCGGTATGTTTAGGCATTGGGCGAAAGCAGTGAGGAATTTCATACCGGTACGGCTTTTGAAAATAAGCCAGTGCTGCAAAAAATGAACGCATGTGTAAAATAATTAAAGCACCGCCACCGGCAACACTTTTTTATTATCAACTCAGAGAATCTCTTGATTAAGGGAAAATAGCGGCTTTTGGATTCAAACTTCTTTTTGAGCACAGAACAAATCACCAGCGTTTGTATCTGAAAAAAACCAGCGAGGCAAATAGAGCCGCGGCAGAAAGTCCCATTACAATAATGAAAGCGAAGGGGCTTTTCTGAAGCGGTATAGAAACATTCATGGAGAACGCACTGACAACGAATGTAGGAACCATTATGGCGATAGTCAAGATATTCAGAGTTTTCATAAGGCTGTTAAGGTTATTATTAACAATTGAAGCACGTGCATCCATGAGGCTTGAAATGATATTGGAGTAGATTTCGGTTTGTTTGAGGCACTGATTGTTTTCAATCATTATATCATCAAGCAGTTCGACGTTTTCCTGGGATAGTCCTATTCTGGCTGCACTGTTTCTAATTTTTTCGATAACCATTGCATTAGAATTGATGGCGTTAAGGTAATAAACGAGACTTTTTTCCAATGTAAACATATTTATCAGATATTTATTCTCCATCGAGGTATTTACTTTTTGCTCGATTTCATCTGAAACCATGTTTATGACCTTCAAATGCTGAAGGAAATGTGCTATGGATCTATAGAATATCTTAAGCATCACTTCCACCATGGAATTGACCTTATAATTCTGCTTTCCATCAAATAACGGCAGATCTTCAGAGATAAGGATAATCATGCAATCTTTAAAGACAAAAACTCCAAATGATGAGACTTTGAAGAGAAATTGCTCTTCGGATGAATAGTTACGGGGTCTTTTGAAGATTACACAGAAATGGTCTTCCTCAAACTCAAGTCGCGAAAGCTCATCAAGGTCAAGCGCTGAATATAACGTATGTTCATCAAGATGAAATCTGTTTGTGAGGAAATTTATTTCTTCTTTTTCCGGACTTATAAAGACCAGAATTCTGCTTGAATCATTCTCGGAAGAAACGATTGCCCCATCCTGTAAATCATATCTTTTGAGCATAGCATCTCTCGTGAGGAAAAAAGTACACCTTAAAATCCGTAGATGCTGTTATTCTACAGTTCAGGCAAACAAATCATCAACTATTTTAAGGCAGAAAGAGTAGCGCTCTCTGCGGTAAAAAAAGCAGTTTCAAATAAAACGGGGACAATCACCTACACACGGTCCCCGATCATACAATGCATCCCGGAAAGAAGATTACTTCTTTTTCGGAGCGACTTTCTTTTTAGCAGGTGCCGGAGCCGGTTCAGCCTGAGCTTTTTTCTTCTGTTCGGGTTCTGCCGGTTTCTGGGGTGCAGCCGCTTTAGGCTCTGCTTTTGACACAGGCTTCTGTTCTTCCTTTTTCTTCTGCTGTGCTTCTACTTCGGCCATAACTTCTTTTTCAGCCTGCTGCCAGTCCTGCATATGGTATCCGTGACGAGCACCGCGAGCCAGGAATAGCTCATATGCCCTTTTCTCAATTTTACTGCGGATGTCCATTGTTCCTCCTTTAGATGGGATTTCTATTAATAGTAAGTGATAGGAGTCTATTTATGCTCAACAGAGTTTAAGTATAAATTATTGAACTATCTTAAATCAATGAAGAACGCACTTTTTCGCAAATTGAGGTGGTTTTCTTATATAGAGAAATCCCTCAAGTCTGCGCCTGTATCTCAGGAATTTTTCCGTTTCATCTATTCTCTCTGCAGGAGTCATTCTCAGCATCTTTAAACCGGTGCTATTGCAGACAGAAAAGGCGTTTTTTTCTGAGCGATTAAAATTATTATTCCGGCAATTGAATATTTCTCATTCTATGCTGCGTAATTGACAAGTTTATGTTGAAAGAAATTCTTAACTTTATTCTTTTTCTTCTGCAAGCCTTTCATGTATTTACGGAGGCTTGT
>JAAYYB010000305.1 GCA_012515615.1 Fibrobacter sp. | reverse complement strand
TTCTATTTGTTAACTATTTTAATTTCTGTGCCTATCTTTATTAAAAACAGAATTAAAGTAGGGCATGCCGCAATACGGCATGCTGTCCTGGAAGCTTGCACACTGCAATGCAGTGTGCAAGGAGTTATGCAACATTTGCTCCACCGCTTGGGAGCGCTCATCGTGAGCGCGGAATAAGAAAAGGAAAATCTCGAGTTAAGATAATGAAGTAATAATTTCAGAATTGAATGATTGGAAAAACAACTATACAAAGAGAGTAATCTAATTAATTCTGATTAATAAATGTGAAAATAGTATGACTTGTCTTATTGGAGATATTATTTGTAATCGGCGAATAAAAATGAACCCAATTAGAAACTGGCTTTGATTGGGTCCGCCCCGATTACTGGCGATGAGTACTTCCGCCCGCTCCGCGATCCGTAGTGTACTCACGAAGGATTGCTCTTATTTCCGCGGCCAACTGTTCGAGTCCGCGAGTTTTGGCCGCTTCCGCGGGCGAAAGTACGAATGGAAAGCCAGTACGGGGCTCTTAGTGCGTTCTTTCCCCCCTTTCTTTGGCACTGGAAAGAAAGCGGGCCGTCGGAGACATCCTAATGGTTTTGAATTGTTTTCTTGCCTGTAAAATACGATATTAAAAGTGAATTGATTCTGAATATTTAATTTTCCTGTTTACAAGTCAAAAAGATTAAGAATTATCAGGATACAGATAAGGAATAATTCAGGAACCGGATAAACCAGAAGCGCATCCATGCGTAGGAAACGAACAGCGGAACAACGGGCCAACAACAAGCCAAAACGCTGCGGCCACAAAGCCAGCCTTGGCCTAATGGCAAAGTGCCTTCCGCAAAGCCTACAGGCAACTTCAGCATTGGCGGACGCTGGTGTACGTTCTCACATTGGCCGGGAGCGCTCATCGTGAGCGCGGAAGAGAGAAATGCCTTTTCCCCGTGTCCCTACAGGAAACTATCGGGACTACAGGTGAACAGATTGGTAAATGGTATTAATGTAAGAGAATGAAATATCTGATAAGATCTAACCTACCGATATCTCCTCTGATATCAAATCAAAATCGTGAGATTTGAATAACTAACCCCTAAAATATTCTTTTTTACCTGAAGTGTATTGTTATCAGAACAGGGCTTCCTGCGTGGAAGGATGACGATGTCATAGTTCACTGAAATAGTTATGTAATTAAATCCCATATCAGGAATGGTAGAAAAACTTCTATGCGCAATAGACAACCGATGGGAATACAGCTACCAGCATGTCCAGATAAATATGAAAAAGCCCTAAAACCTTTTGGCTCGAACCGATCTCTTTTATCTGGTGTGCTTTTTGCAGCAATGGTAATCAAGCCGACTCTTATATAGTGGATATTTTTATGCATTTACTATTGATTAATCCCTGCAATCCATTGGTGAGCACTGTTAAATCCGACGAAAATCGCTGGAATAAATACGTTGTGTGGAAACCCCTGGGACTTTTGGTGCTTGCCAGTCTCACTCCGGGTGATTGGGAGATCTCATTAATTGATGAAAATATAGCTGTTCCGGACTACGAGAAGTTGGTTCGACCTGACCTTGTCGGTATTACTGCTTTTACCTCGCAAGCGCCCCGGGCATATGAGATTGCTTCCGCCTTCAGGCTCCGGAAAATACCGGTAGTTATGGGTGGTATTCACGTTAGCATGTGTATAGATGAAGCTATGCAGCAAGTCGATGCGGTTGTCAAAGGTGAAGCAGAAAGTGTCTGGGCTGAAGTTCTCAAAGATTGTCGTAATGGTACATTGAAAAAACTATATGAAGGTGCAAGGCTGCTTGACCTTACCGAAGTACCTGCTGCACGGCACGATTTACTGTCGAAAGGATACCACTTCGGCTCAATACAGACATCACGTGGTTGCCCCCTTGCTTGCAGCTTTTGCAGTGTCACGGCTTTCAATGGCGGAAAGTTCAGACGCCGGCCGGTTAATAGTGTCATTCAGGAATTTCGCTTGATTCAGGAAAAGGATGTGCTTATCGTGGATGACAATCTTGTCGGAACACGCAAAGAACACATAGAGTACACAAAAACACTTCTGCGTGAAATGATTAGAGTGAAATTGCGCAAACGGTGGATCGCGCAGGTTACAATCAATATGGCAGATGACGAGGAGTTACTTACATTGGCCAGAAAGGCAGGATGTGCGGGTGTTTTTATCGGGTTCGAATCCGTTTCTGCAGAAGGGCTTTCGGAAGTAAGTAAGAAGTTTACCGTACGTCAGACCCGGGAAATGAGGGACTCCGTACGCCGTATCCAGAAACACGGTATTACCGTACTCGGTTCATTTATTATCGGACTCGACATCGATGATAAAGGATGCGGTAAACAAATCGCTTCGACCGCCCGGGCTTACGGGTTGGATATTCTCAATGTGATGGTGTTGACACCGCTGCCGGGCACACGATTATGGAAAACCATGGAAGCAGAGAATCGGTTAATCAAAGGGGTTTTTCCACGCGACTGGAAATACTTTACGCTCACCTTTCCGGTCGCCCGTTATAAAAACCTATCATGGAAAGAGATTGCGGCCGAAAGGGAATGCAGCTACCGGGAATTTTATTCTTATTGGAATATTCTGTACCGGGTGACTCGCAGTTTGCTGCACCGGGGGAAAGCATCTGTGGTGCTGATAAGTAATCTGGTTTTCCGAACGAACACCTTACGTCTGGATCGCCAGGCATATGCAGACTACGATTTGACAATTGACAGGAACTTCCGGTGTAATTCGGATTTAAAGGACATTGGCAGTATTGTTGATTTTTAATACTTTCACGGTAATTGATACTCTTCCCGGCAGAAAACCCTGTATTCAAAAATGGCATTATACTTTTTCATTCGATACTGGGAAAAAATTATGTCTGAAACAACACTGATAATTCAAGGAAATCCGATTTCGCCGGGGCTGGCTGAAGGAAAAATACATGTACACCGGACTTTGCTTGGCCCTATAGATGCGGCGCCCCAAGGTGATGGCAGACATAGTGTCAAAGAAGAGCTTGGGAATCTGGATATAGCGACTTCGAAGATCACCGATGATCTCTTGTCACTGGCGATGCATGTAGAAAAGGAGATTGATACGAGGTTGTCTAAAGTCTTCGAGGTTCATCAGCTCATACTACATGATGCATCTTTGAGAAAAGAATTGAGACAGGAGATCGTGGACAATCTGGTAAGTGCTGGAAGCGCCGTGAAAACAGTCTTTCTGCGTTGGGAAAAACGTTTCATGATGATGGAATCCCAGATTGCCCGAAGCAAAAGCGAAGACCTCCGGGATATCGAAATCCGTTTAAGGAATGCCCTTGCAGGGATCACCATTCACCCTTTGGAGCAAATCCCTTACGGCTGTATTCTTGCAACAACTCGCCTCTTGCCATCGGATACCGTTTTTCTCGTTGGTCGCTCCACAGCAGCAGTTCTTCTTGAATATGGCAGTACGGGTTCTCATGCAGCCCTGTTTGCACGTGAATTAGGCTTGCCTTGCATTTCGGGAATTGCCAACCTGCAAGCCACTATTCCCGATGGTGCATTTTGTCTTGTTGATGCAGATACAGGAGTGGCTACGATCGGTCCTGACGAGGAGCAGATTACTGTTTTTCGAAAAAAGGTTGATCTGAAAAATCGTGTAATTAAAGAGTCTCGAGCAGACGCTTTGGTACCAGCTGTGACAAAGAATGGTATCAGAATCAATGTACAGGCTAATGTCGGAGGAGAGGAAGATACCAGCATTGCAATAGCTAACGGGGCAGAGGGGGTAGGATTGTACCGTATGGAACGGACATACCTGGGGAGCACTGTCCCACCCAGCACCGGTGAACTTCTTAATGAGATGCGCCAGACCCTTAGACCTGCTATAGGGCATGGTGTCTGCGTAAGACTCCTTGATATTGGTGCTGATAAACCCATGCCATATATGGAATTCATGGCAGAAACAAATCCCTCACTTGGTCGTAGAGGTATCCGCTTGCTTAGAGAATATCCCCAATTGCTTAAAACTCATTTGCAGGCAGTATTGGAACTATCACGGGAATTCAATGTTTCTGTTCTGGTTCCCATGGTGACAATCCCCGATGATGTAGTAATGGTGAAAAACTACCTCAGGCAACTCGCATCTCAACTTTCGATCTCTTCTCTCCCGAAGCTTGGAGCAATGATTGAAACTCCTGCCGCTGCTCTTTCGGCTCGCGAGATAGCAAAGCATGTAGATTTTTTGAGTTTCGGCACCAACGATCTTACACAGTATGCATTTGCTGCCGACCGGGAGAATGCGGCGGTGGAGATGTATTTCAACGATTCATCGGATGTCATTTTCAGAATGTTAAGAATCGTCCATGATGATGTGCCGGGAATGCCCCTTTCCATATGTGGTGAACTCGGGGGGCGGCCGGAGTATATTGCCAGACTTCTGCAATGCGGGATTAGAACATTCAGTGTTGCTCCGCCATTAGTACCGATAATCAAGGAAACAATACGGAAAGCAATTTGCTGATGATATTTGTAACAACATAAGATAGAATTCACAAGGACTTTTATCGATGAAAGTTCTTCTTGTTTACCCTCAATTTCCTGATACTTTCTGGAGTCACAAACATGCTCTGAAGTTTGTGGGTAAGCGGGCAGTTCTGCCGCCGCTGGGTTTGGTGACTGTTGCGGCCATGCTATCCCCGCAGTTTCAACTACGCCTGGTTGATACCAATGTACAGGAGCTCACAAACAAAGATCTGGCCTGGGCCGATTGTGTGTTCATCAGCGCAATGAATATCCAGCATGAGTCATCACGGCAGATCATTGCCAGATGCAAAAAATCGGGACTGCGCGTTGTTGCCGGAGGCCCTCTTTTTACAACTGACCAAGATTCGTTCTTTTCTATTGATCATTTCGTACTTAACGAAGCAGAGCTGACTCTTCCACTATTTCTCGAAGACCTTGACCGAGGTAACCCCAGGCGGATCTATTCGTCGGATCAGTTCGCGGATATGCAACAAACGCCTGTACCCAAATGGGAACTTCTGAATTTGAAGTATTACGCCAACATGAGTGTCCAGTTCTCTCGTGGATGCCCGTTCCAGTGCGACTTCTGTAATGTCACAGCTCTGCTCGGTCATCGGGTGCGCACCAAAAGCTCACAGCAGATAATTGCTGAGTTGGATGCTCTTTACAGGCAGGGCTGGCGCAATGATGTTTTCTTTGTTGATGATAACTTTATCGGGAATAAGCCATTATTGAAAGCAGACCTTCTGCCAGCACTCATTCAATGGCGTAAGAATAAAAAAGGAATCAATTTCTACACTGAAGCTTCAATAAATCTTGCCGACGACGAAGAGCTTATGAAGTTTATGGTCGAAGCCGGTTTCCATAGTGTGTTTATCGGTATCGAAACGCCAGAAAAGATAAGCCTTGTAGAATGCGGCAAACTGCAGAACGAAAACCGCAATCTTATGGAAGATGTGAAAAAGATCCAGAGATCGGGATTGGAAGTGCAGGGCGGATTCATTGTCGGCTTTGATCATGACCAGCAGTCAATCTTTCAAAAACAGATAGATTTCATTCAGCAGAGCGGAATTGCAATAGCAATGATCGGAATGCTGCAAGCGATTCCGGGAACTCGACTGTATGAGCGCCTGAAAGCAGAAGGACGCCTTTGCGGGGATTTTTCAGGCGATAATGCCGACGGTACGACAAACATTGTACCTGTTATGGGTATTGATACGCTGCAGGATGGATATACTCGAATTCTGCAAACTATTTATTCACCCAAAATGTTTTACCAACGCATCAAAACATTTTTAAGTGAATACAGACCATCCAACAGATGTAAAATTCTGAAGCTCTGGCACCTGATCGCCCTTGTACGATCATTGTTCCAATTCGGTATTCTGAGCGAAGGAAGATTGCATTTCTGGAAACTCCTGCGATGGTCACTATGTAAACGTGCCGGCATTTTTCGTAACATGATTTCGCTCTCAATCCTCGGGTATCATTATCGAAAAACCTGCGAGCATCATGTTTCAGATCCATACCAAACAAAAGGACGAAAATGGCAGCATCAATAAAGAAAATAAGTTTGTTTCTGGCCAGTGCAGGAGTAACAGGACTAATTTACATATTAGTGCTTTATCTGTTAGTAGAAAACTGGCATAGTAAACTGTATGTCGGAGTTGCCGTTGCGTATATAGCAGCGATGTCCTTTTACTTTCTAATCAACAAACTTTTCATCTACAAGAAAACAGTTCAATTCCATCGCCTTTACCCACAAATCTTGAAATTCGTTGTCATGATAGTTGTCAATTACCTCATCACGTTTTTTCTGGTGTGGTTTTTTGCAAAATACACAGGTGAAATTTATTCTGGTTCCATTGCTGCCGGTATTGTAACCACTCTGGTTGCTTATCTGGTATTTAACAGAATATTCAAATAGCAAGGCGTGATCTTACTGAAGTGTAAAGTAAAAAGTTGCCCCTTTACCCACTTCGCCCTCAGCCCAGATCCGTCCACCATGACGATTGATCACCCGTTGTACTATCGCTAAACCGATACCGGTACCGGTGAACTCTTTTTCTGAGTGGAGACGCTGAAATGGTTTGAAGAGTTTACTGAGGTGTTCCATTGGAAAACCCGCTCCGTTATCACGAATAAAGAATACAGTTTCGCTGTCCTTTACAAAATGACCCAACTCAATGCGAGGTCGCGGTGCTTTGGAAGTGTATTTCCAGGCATTGCTAAAGAGATTGGTAAGCGCGATTTTCAAAAGCTGTTCATCACCGCGTGCCAGAAGATTACTCTGAATACAGATATCAACCCGGGCGTGTGGCTGTGATTTTTGGAGCTCGTCAATAATCGCCATAGATAGTACGCTAAGGTCAATATTTTGCATGATCATGTCTTTTCGGGAAATTTTGGATAGACTCAGCATATCGTTGATAAGCCTATTCATCTGATCGGCGCTTTTTATAATGTTAGTGAGGTAGTCCCGACCGGTTTCATCGAGTATGTTTTTGTAGTCTTCGAGCAGTAAAGAGGTAAAGCCTTTCATGGTGGACAGCGGTGTGCGAAGATCGTGGGAGATCGAATAGGAAAATGCCTGTAATTCCTCATTTGCAGCGCGCAGTGATACTTCCACTTCAGTGCGCCTTCGGAGTTCCTGTTCAACCCGGTATTGAGTATCGCGGGACCGAAGACTCGCCCGCACAGCTGCAAGGAGAGTACAGGTGAGCACCGGTCGTTCCAGCACGCTCGCATTCAGCAATTGATGGCTACCAGTCATAAATGTCCAGGCTCTGTCTGAGGCACTCCCTGCTCTTGCCATTATAATAAATGGAAAATCAGACCACTCCGGCTGTTGTTGGACTGTTTGGGTAAGTCGTTCGATATTCATAGGAAAAAGAGCCTCTTCGGCAATAATTGCTGTCCCGGCACCTTCATTGATACCTTCGCAAAGCTGCTCCATACTCTCGCACACAAACGATGTGAGCCCATCTTTAGAAAGCACATTGCTCAGAACAACTGTATCTTCACCAGTGGGAGCTAATATAAGTACTTTGTACTTGTCTACAGCCGCTTGCATATCAAGGTCACCCGTTACCGGTTTGTGTCTTTGCGCTCACATACCGGGGGATACCGGTCGCAATACCTTCAAACTCATAAAGAACCGGGCCGATATGAAGCCCCCTTGAATCCATGGTCAGTTCATGGATCGTACTCTCATGATAACCGCTTCTCTGTTTGAGAACCATCAGCGACTTGTGTATCTGCCCCCGGTGCTCAAAAAATGCAAGATTTATGACCGAATCGGATATATACGAAATATCGAAGGGCGATGGTGCATTAGTAAAACCAAGCCCCCCCTGCTGGTTCAAGGTAAGCAGCGTGACCACCCCTTGCAGATCGAGAAAGCTTGTAAGCTCATGAAGGTGTACTGTAAGAAAACGCTCGTCTGGAAGTGCATACGCATAACCGTTTATACTATCAATAATTACCAGAGATATCTCATTTTCGCTCACCGCCTTGGAAACCATGTTGCTGAATTCACCGGCTGTAAGGTCTGCCGGATCAATCTGACTGATCGTAATACAACCGTTGTCAATATAGTTTTCCATATCCATACCCAGACCTTTTGCCCGCTCGACAAGTGTCGAAATCCTTTCATCAAAACAGAAAATAAGCGAGCGTTCGTTGCGCTGTGCTGCGGTAACTGCATATTGAGTTACTAGAGATGTTTTGCCCGTTCCAGTCACTCCCTGCACAAGAGTGACAGTACCCCGTTCCAGACCTCCATGCAAAAGGTGATCTATTTCACTATTACCACTGCTGATAAGCTCATGGGTAAATTGCCTGCGGTGCTCAGAAGAAATCAGTCGAGGAAAAACTATTACTCCGCCTCTGACAATAGTATAGTCGTGAAAACCGGAGACAAAAGAATGACCGCGGAGCTTATCGATACGAAGTCGACGGCGTTCGGGGCCATAGTTCGGCTCAATCCGGCTCAATTCTATTTCACCATGCGCTATCGTTCTGAGCGGTGAACCGGGTTCAATGATAGTATCAGTAAAGATTGCTGTACAGTCACGCGATTCAAGAAAAGTTTTCAGAAACAAGAGCTGACTCTGATACCAGCTCATCTGTCCTGCAAGCAATCTGATTTCGCTGAGAGAATCAAATACAACCCGTTTCGGATTATACCCCTCTATCATCTTGATCAATCTGTCCACTATTTGTGGCAATTCAACTTCGACCGGATAAAGCATGGTTTGCCCGGTACCTGTTTTATCTGTATGATACAAAAGACGAGTAATAGTAATGCCCTCAAGTGACCATCCGTGGCTTTGGGCAACCTGCCTGATTTCAGCTTCGGATTCAGAAGTGCCAATGTAAAGGCACCCTTCACCCGTTTCAGCACCTTTTAAAAGAAATTGAAGTGAGAGGGTTGTTTTACCGCTACCACTTACTCCATATAAAGCATACATGTGATTACGCGGCAAACCACCCCGGAGGATCTTATCAAGCCCCGGGATACCCGACTCCATGTACTCGCTCATTTCTATCATAGTGTTTGTCTGCTCCTTCGAGTAGTAATTTCCGGCAGATATCGATTTATTCTGCTTGAAAAGATTGGAAGGAATGCCCCTGGCAAGGGTTTTTTATACTAAACTATTTATATATCTGCAAGATAAATGCCATGAAGCAGCCAGTTGTTTTTTTCAATTTTATTTCAGCGCGGGCATTTGATTATTATAACGTTGGGGGGGCAATTGCAAATTTTCCTATTTCTACGGGCAACTCCTTATTCCCTTTTGTTGGCCCGAAATTTGCCCTTTTGTTACAGGTGCAACACTGACAACCCAGAGAGTCATACTCCATGAAAATTCTTCCTATTCACCGCAATTTTATTATTATCAACCAGGTTATCATAGCCACTGTGTTCAACTTTCTTATCAATTCCGGTATTGCATGGGTTCTTTATCGCCACGTTGACCAGATACCTCTGTGGGGCTTGAAGGGTATCGCTATGGATACAATAACAACAGCGTTCATACTTACGCTGCTCTCCTACTACTACATCGCTCTATCGGTCTGGTTTACAATGAAGATAAAATGGTTGCCGGTCATCGAAAACTATCCAACAGTTGGAATCGTATCAAAATTTATCAGGTTGCCGATATTTGTGCAGGGAATCATCTTCGGAATTTTAGCTACGCTGCTTATTAGTCTTCCAGTAATTCTGTTTTTATTTCTTACCAGAACCCAATCAATGCCATATGAGTCGTTCTTCTGGTACAAAGCAATCTTCGGGGCTGCTCTTTCGCTGATTGTTTCTCCGCCGATCGGGTTGTTGTCAATTTTGGATTTCAGCCGGCGAAGAAAGCTTATCCAGTAACTGGCAGGGAAATACTACTGGGGAATTTGAGTCATATTACCACGGTAATTGAAAATTCTTGATTCATTTCTTTGTTTGATGTTTGACATCAACGTAATTGACTTTGTATTGACGTGACTACAATAAGACTGGTCCGGGTCGAACGGTACAACATGCAGCAGGAAACGGCGGATAAACTCACGGGTTGAAAGAGTCATCTCTTTTGTCCTGTTCTGATCGGCATAGCAAGGAGAGCGTGTAGCGCTCCTTACCACCCTTCGCATTTTTTATATGAATTAACATGCGCTGCTTGTCAAAATCATTTATTTTAAGCAAAGAGCACTCGTTAAGGTGAAAGCCTGAGGAGTAAAGCAGTGCAATAATCAGTGACATAAAATTTATAATTGAACGCTTTAACTTTGCTGTTTGCAGCGCATTCAAGCGAAGCATAAATTTCCTGTCGGCTAAGAATTACCGGTACAAAGACAGGTTCTTTCATACGCTTGAGATTACCCATGACGACGGGTCGTTTACGGAACTTTCCAGCCTGCACGGAAATAAGAGCGCGCTCGGAAAATAAGACTTAGGACAAAATACGCCAGCCACAAAGCAGGCAATTGTACTTAGCCTAACCAGTTGTTTACAATGCCGGTTTTCCCCAAGACAATAAGAGGGCACGGGGGTAGATAAATAAACGGTTGAAATTACTAGAAAATGACAGATAAAAATATCGAGAACATAATAAAGCAGTATTCTCCTTTAATCAGATCCATTTGTTTCAAGATGACTTGGAATAGTGATATTTCTAAAGATGCTTATCAAGAAACTTGGATTGAGGTTCTAAAAGGCATTAAATCTTTTCGAAGTCAATCGCAATTATCTACATGGATCTACAAAATTGCATTCAGAACTATACTTAGGTTTACCAAGAAAGAAAAGGCTTATTCTGCTCGATTCATGAGTGAGTTTATTGAATCCCAAGCGGAAGAGATGGAATTTGCTACTGAAATAGAAGATGATAGCACTATCAAGGCTTCATGCAAACGATGTTTGACAGGATTCCTTTATTGCCTTTCTAAAGAAGACAGAATGCTATATATTTTGAGAGACATCGGAGAACTCGAATATAATGTTATTGGGGAGATTATAGAAGACACACCAGTAAATCTTCGACAGCGAATTGTGCGTATCAGAAGACGGTTGAAAAATATAATAAGTAATGAATGTATTCTTTATAATCCAAATGCAAATTGCAAATGTAGAAATATCAAACGTATAAAAGAAATGCAGCTTGATCAAGAATTCGAAAGGTTTCGTCGTGAAATGGATTTTAAAAATATTTATAAAATAGCAGATTCAATCCTCCCCACAATAGAAATTTTAAAAGAAAGGTGCGGCGAATTGTCACATTGCTCCACTGTAATACACTAATGAGGTTGTGTTTAATTTCATCAACCATTTACAGGAGGATTTATGTCTGTGTATCACGAAGATTTAAAGAAACTGTCTACCGGGATTAAAGCGCTTGGAACAGAGATCCCAAAAACAATTATGGCAATGAGCACTCTAATCGCCGAAAATGAAAAAGATAGCATTTTATCAGGAAAAACCAAAGAACTCATTGCACTCGGGATCGCTATTAATGAAAGATGTGATTCTTGTGTACTCCTTCATATCGCGAATGCTTTAAAACATGGAGCAAACAGGAAGGAAATATTTGAAACTATCGGAGTAGCAATTTTTTCTGGCGGTGGGGCTGCAATTGTAATGGGTATAAAAGCAATAGAAATGGTCAATGTATTGATGACAGATGTGCAAGAAATAAATAAGGCCGCGCCCTAAGAAAAGAGGGGCAAATCGGTACAGACAAACAACAGGCCAATGCCGGGCGAGTACGCCGCAAATTGCTCAGTACAGCAACTTCGGCATTGGGTAGCCCGTTGGTGTATATTTTCACATTGGCCGGGAGCGCTCATCGTGAGCACGGAATAAGAACCGGAATATCTTGAGTTAAGATAATGAAGTAATAATTTCAGAATTGAATGATTTGACAAATAAATATACAAAAATAAGTAATTTAAACAATTCTGGTAAAGCAACGTAAAATAGTCTGACTTGTCTTATTTGAGATGTATTTTGTCAAGGACGAATAAAAATGAAGTCAATTAGTAACTGGCTTTGATTGGGGGCCGTCCCGATTACTGGCGATGAGTACTTTTGCCCGTTCTTATTTCCGCGGCCAACTGTCTGAGTCCGCGAGTTTTGGCCGCTTCCGCGGGCGAAAGTACGAATAGAAAAGCCAGTACGGGGCTCCTAAGGCGTTCTTTTCCCCCTTTCTTTGGCCTTGGAAAGAAAGGGGGCCGTCGGAGACATCTTAACGGTTTTGATTTGTTTTCTTGCTTGTAAAATACGACATTAGAAGTGAATTGATTCTGAATATTTAATTTTCCTGTTAAAAGTCAAAAGAATAAGAATTACAAGAATACAGATATGGAATAATTCAGGACCCGAATAAACCAGGAGCGCATCCATGCGCTAAAACAAGCGGTGGAACAAACGATCGCATAACACGACCAAGCCGAAATGTGTCAATAAAGTGAATGGCGCTAATAAAGCAACGAGTACATTGCTTTACTATCACCATTCACTTGACTACCACACTCGGCTATGGTCGAGAACGTTGTACGCCATGTCAGGTTGGCCCGGAAGAAGAATAAGAGGCGCGCGGAGATCCAGGAAATAAACAACACAAATAAGGATCAGATGATTGATTAAATACCTTGCATTGATTTTTTTTCTACTTATTTCGTGTCATTCAACAGACATCAAGACTGATAATGATGCCTACAAAAAATGTATGGATAAGTACCTATTGAACCAAAAGCAATATGATACTACCACAGAAATGGGCAAATTAAAAAAAGACTATGATAATCTAGTTAAAGAATACAAGTATTTAAGAATCAAATCAGCAAACGATTCTTTAACCATCGTAAATTCAAAATTGTTTTTCAAATTATTGGAACACCCGAACCTTTTTGATGGAGATACTATACCTTGTGGTTTGCCACTCGGGATTTTAGGTTTTAAAATAGGTACTCCATTATATATAAAAGGAAGGATTGATAATAAACACAGAGGTCTTAGTTCAACAAGTAATTATTGTGTACAATATGTAAATGGAAATGAGTTAAACAATCCTGTTTTTATAAGGTTTTCTCAAGGAAGTCGTTTACCACATAACTTCTACAAGCTTAAAAACGGCACAAAAATAGATTTTTTTGGATATGAAACAGGACGTTATGTTGGCAATCCACCAGGAATAAATGTGGGCAGTAAATTGAATTGGCAGTTTTGGAAGGAATTTGTTGTACTTGATATAATTTCGATGGATGGATCATCATTACAACAATAAATTAAAGGGGATTGATAAAAGAGATTAAGAGCGCGCCGGAGTAAGAGGGCCAACCTGCCACAGGCGCACAACAGGCCAAGTACGCCATGCCGAGTACAGCACGGCGTACATTGGCCGGAGCGTTGTTTGCAATTGCCAATCGCGAGGAATAAGACCGCCACGGAATAAGAGTGCGCGCGGAATAAGAAACTTGGAAAGGAGTAAGAGGTTAAGGATAAAGTAGGTATAATGGGTAAAAGAACTATAC
>JAAYYB010000304.1 GCA_012515615.1 Fibrobacter sp. | reverse complement strand
TTTATTTTGGTTTTTAATCCCTCTTGCTTTAAGCTCAAGCGATAATCTTTTTTCGTAAATATCGTATCCTCTCCGCAAGATAGAGGCATCCGCATGCACGATATCCCATCGTGCATGCGAGCCTATTTCCGGCCTGATATGATACTGCCTGCCAGTTACATCGTTAATGATTGTTTTCATAAACTTACCCTTTTAATATCTCGCCAATCCCGGGTTCAAATATTTATACCTCATCGCATTATTGTAATCATCGGCAAAACGTCTGAGCCGGTTCACAGTGTAATCAGCGGTCTGTTTATCCATGTTCCCGTTTACAGTCAGATTAATGTTTACCCCACCGCCCATTCTGGCAGATTTATCAGCAGGAATTATCTGCTCACCGCCCCGCATTCTCATAAGCTCCGGACCGCGTTCACCTACCCAGGCATAACCGGGAGGAGCATAACTGGTTCCAATGGCGTATTTTTTAGCCTTGGATATCAACGCGGTGATTGCGGCAAATACTGTTGCTATCGCGGCAACCGCAAGTATAGGTCCGACATACGGTATATTCGAAACGGCTTTACCAGCTCCAGCGGCGGCACCGGCACCATCGGCGGCGGCAGTTTTGTATCCCTCAATCTGCTTTTGTTTTTCGGTTGCTATCCCGACAGTTCCTTCAACCATTTTTGCCTTAACATAAGCAGATAAATACTGCCACAGCAGATCAGTCATTGCCTTATACGCCTGCTGACCGATGGAAACCAGCTTTTCGTTCCATGTGGAATTCAGGTCTGTGAGAGTGTCATACATGCCCTTAAATTTGCCTTCAAGGGAATCTGTAAACTCTGTCCAGATATCCTTCATTCTATCTGCAAGCAATTCTGTTGAGGTTTTAGCCTTTTCACTTAAATCTCCTATTTTAAGCATCAGTCTATTAAAAACCCCATCGTAATATTTTTCCATGTCCCCAAGTACAGCAGTTCCCCAGGCGGATCCAGTTTGCGCATTAGCGAGCATCTGACCGGACATGATGGAATCGAACATGGACTGGTTTTTAAGCTTGTAAGATCCTGGAGCGCCGGCACCGCCAGCCCCGGAAGGCACTGACTGGTATTTCCGGCTCGGAACCGCTTCTTTTGCCTTATCTCCAGCTTTCTGAACCGCAATTACAGCCTCTGCAATCTGGTCAGCTACATCAGATATGTTTTTGTCAAATAGACGACCAGACTCTTCATATATTGCTGACAATTCCTTAAACTCGTGTTTTGTATCAACACCAATCTTGTTAAATCGTTCTTTTATTTTTTCGAAAGAATCTTTCAAATCTGGCAAGACATCGAAGTTGCCGAATTTCACAGCATTAACCGCATCACCCAATGCATACAGAGATTCAACCAGAATGTTTACCCATCCAGCAACCTGAATAAACACGATCTTACTGATACGATAAATGTACATGCACGATGCGACTATCAAATCAGCGGCGATCTGGAACGCATTCCAGAGGATTACAACAGGCGTTATCAGCAAATGAACAGTTGCCACTACGGCACCCATATTTTCATTTACTTTTTTAAGCGCTGATGTAAAACCGTCAATCAAACTGATTTGATCATTGCTGAAAGCCTGCCCAAGTGCAGACTGAAAATCAAACCATGCGTTTTGCATCCGGTTTAATGATGCCCTCATTCCCTTGGATGCAGTGTCAAACGATCCTCCCAACTCCTCGCGTACAGCTTTCGCAAACTTCGGAAGAAAATCAGCCGCCATTATCTCACCATTTGAAACGGCTTTATTAAATTCAGAAGTAGTCATGCCCATTGATTTTGCGGCAATTTCCAGGGCACCAGGGAGAGCATCACCTAACTGTCGCCTGAGTTCTTCCATGCTGACTTTGCCCTTGGATGCCATCTGCTCAAGGGCCATAAATACCAGTCTGGTTTTTTCATTCGACAACTTCAAACTGATAGAGGTTTCATTAAAATTTTTAAATATCTCTCTGGTATCCTCGACAGAAATTCCGGCTCTGGTAGTAGCGGCAGAAAAACCGGCATAGCTGTCTGTGAGTGTCCTGAAATTCTGGCCAGTCCGATCAGCTTCTGAGCGGAGATATTTCATTTCCTCAGAGGTAGATGTAAACTTTCCTATTGCGGCATTCAACCTGTTTTGAAGTGCGTCCAGTTCCATCCCGGCGCGATTAAAGGATGTAACAATTCCGGCCACAGCACCTGCCGCAATTACATTAGGCAACGAAATTAACCCTTTTATTGCGGTTGCGGCCTTTGTTTGGAATTTGTCAAGCGCCCCCGATGCTTTGGAGAACTGATCCATTCCTTTTGATGTCACTTCGAGAATTACCTGTACCTTCTGACTCATGCTTTTACTTCCCCCTGTGCCCCCAGGTTAATGTTATTTATTAAAATTGTGCCCCCGTACTTACAAAAAATATTCAAATTTTAAGAACTCTCTATAAGTGAAAGTCTTTCGTTATAAATCGCATCCCTGACCCGCTCGGCTGTCTGGTCCTGTCCGTTTTCGTATAAGTCATGGATCAGGTCAGCGGCCTGGTCTGATAATTGCCGCGCCTGTTTGCTCTTGCGTTCCTGCTGAAGCTGGTTTTCAATTTCTTTGTGACGTATTGAGAATTCTACATAATTTTTGATATAATCCCGGCTGGTTCTGCAGTTCATAGGCCAGTATTCTGCAGGTCTCCGGTGTGATACTTCAGGCCAGCCGCAAAGTGCAGAGATTCTATTGCAGGTCCGTTTAAAATTTGACCCGTGTACATTTCTTTTGTCATTCAGCCAGAAAAGTATTAAATAAAGGTGCAACATTTCATGGAGAAGCACATCGTGCCGTAAATCCGCTTTCTGATTAATTGTAAACAGGGTTACAGAAAACTTTATGACGGGGATCTGCAAATTCTCTTTAACCAGAATTCCCGCACAGGCACAGAATCCATCAGGGTTTACTATTTTTAGTTTAGGTAATGGTAATACCCCGCCGAAAAACAGAGAGTTCATCATAGTAAATCGTTTATAACAAAGACTGATTTCTTCTGGAAATAGACTCTCAGAGATAACCCGCTCCCGGTCAACCGCCGCAATTCTGCAGGGGAAAGGGTTCCCGTTTCGTAAGATGCATTCTGTGTTAATTGTCATATTTCACCTTTACAGATAAAGCCCTGCGCCGGGATTGCGTAACAGAACGAAGGAGACAACCGCAACCCGGCCGGGCTGTGAATCATTTTTACCACTCTTTGGGCTCGTGAAATTCCAGCTCCCCTGGATTAAACAGTGATTCCCCCAAACCAGTAAGCTCAATAGCCCATTCACGCATTGAAAAAAGCCGTACTGGTTCCTGGTCTTTGAATTCTGGTTGTGTAAAGATTACATCTGCCATTCTCAGCCGTGGAATTTTTAATGCATCTTCGCGCCCCATAGTGGACCTGATTCGATGCGGGATTGTATAAAAGATTGAAAGAATTTTTTTCTGACATTCCGCAGTGTCCATCAGAAGCTGATTGTATCTGCGAATTTCTTCCCTCAGTGACTGTGCGACGATCTCGCCTTTCGCCAGATCGTAAGTATTCTGGGCTGTCTTGACCTCTGCCTGCAGTGAATCGCGCTCGGCTTCCATCCGGAGAATGTTCTCAAACTCCAAGGCATCCGCTTCACTCTGCAAAGTCTGAAGCTGTTTTCTCGTCGCGTACTCCTCAGCCTTTGCATTTGCCGGTAACTGACCAAGGCGATTTTTCAGTCGTTCGATTTCAGATTTTTTCTTGTTGAGTTCGCTTCTGGCAGTCTGGATCTCGGTGTTTTTTTTGTTTGCCTCAGCCTGCTTTGTCTGCACCTGGTTTCTGAGTAATTCAATTTTTGATGACATACAAAATTCTCCTTTTTTTAATTGAAAGTTTTTATTTTAGTGCTTAATCTTTACACGCGTTCTCACTAGGTGAAAAGGAATTTTTACTTCTCCCCCAACGAGTATTTGCATTTTCTCGGCAAGGCTCGAAATTTTTTTTAAATCAGATGTTATTTTGGATATCCCCCTTCTACAACGTAAAACCTGTCCAACCCTAACTGCATGATGCTTGCTTAACATCAAACAAAAAAGGTCTTCACCGACACCAAGCTTTCTGCACAGTAAAACGCCTGTTTTTTTATAAAGGACCTCATATTGACCTACAAACATTTTTATCCTCCAATTTGCGTGTTTTTTACTACTTTACTACAAAACTGCATACACCTTATACTACACCTAACTTATTGATATATATATATTTATGTATTATGTAGTATAAGTAGTATAAGTATACTCTTAAGTTTATTTTTCTATGTGACATGATATTACTCTTTATAGTTTGAAAGCAGTTGAAAACACATCTATAAGCGTGTTGTTTTTTCACTACACATACTACAATTCTGTAATTTGTTAAATAACAGTACTTTAAGTGTAGTATTATTGCTTGTATAGTTATACTACATACACTACATCTATTCATCACAAATAACCGCCTTCCAGGGCAATGAAACGGCTCTGCTTACAACGCCGTTAAACCTGCAGGACCCTTTCTCAACAGCATCAGGAAGTCTTTTTAACAGCCTATAAAACGATATTCCCCAGGCTGTATTTCTTAAAATCTGTTTTAGCTGTGAATGTCCCTCAGAGAATACGATGTATAAACCTGTGGATGGATCCCCTTGAATTGTGATTCCGTTCTGCCGAAGCACTCTAAGAGATTCCCCTCTTTCGATAGTTGGTTCATATTTTTCATGATCGTACCTCGGCTTTGCCTCAAGTAGTAGTTGGGCAATAGAAAATTCAAGGTTCCTAACTCTTAGCTTTGCTTCTAAAATTGTACGAAGACAAGCCCGCTCATCACCTTCACCCCGAAAATCATCACTTCCCCAGTCTTGCTCTTCAATCCAATCCTGAGCAAATTTCTCTGTAACAATATTTGATGATGATAATGAATATGCCCCAGCCAACAAACTGCCAGCCATATCACCCAAACGCTGACTTCCAAACTTCTCAGCCGCCACTTTTGAAAATGTCTTAAAATTCTGAATTATGACCGGAAGAAGCTTGTAAGACCGCGCACGAAACCGCGCACAAAAATCTGCTGTTAAGGTGCTCTGGACCAAGTTGTCTAACTTCTCAAAATGTGCGCGTTTTTCTAAAGCAGATAATTCATGTGGGGTTCTGAGTGTCAAAACAGCAACCCGGGAAATGTCTGCTTCGTTTTGTAAATTTACACAAATACTTGATAGACAATAAGCTGACTTAGTGGGGTATAAGTCTGGTTTACCGTTTTTTGATCCTTTAATGATTACCCCTGAACTGTCACTGCTGGATTGTCTCATCAGCTCTAAAACCAGTTGAATTCGCTTTATTCCGTTTGGGCTGTCGCCTTCGCTTTCGTCAAACAGAATAGCAATAACATCACCGTTTAAAGCCTGCCTGATCCCTGCCTCAGTAGTGTTTCCCTGGACAAATAGAACTGATGGTCCTAAAATTCTTTTGATGATTTCACAATCGACATATGATTTACCACAACCCCGTGGACCAGTAATCCAAATATGCGGCCTCCAGGGTAGAGCTCCACAAATTGGAGCAAGGACAATCCATCCAGCTAAATAGAGGGCGTGTATTGGGTTTTGCCAATGTAACATTTGACAAATTGTTCTAATTTTATTAGCATCTAATGTATTAAGCGGTGGGTAATCAACATTTCCGATACCTGGCGCGGCTTCGTATATAAAACGGCTTTGAAATTCATGGAGATTGTAATATTTCCCGTTCTCATAAATACTATCGCCGGTATGAATAATATATCGTCCGTCATCTTCATGGGCACCCCGGCGCCGAATTCTTGACACATCAAAATGTCCTTCGCGTTCACAGGCTCTAAGGACATGGTCTGCCGCAGAGGTAAAATCTGCACCCCTGCGAGATTCATACATTCTTTCCCAGTATCGCAAAGGAGCAATTGTCAACAATGTATTTTTATTGCAATTTGAACCCTTAATAAAAACAGCTGTTTTTAATGCGAATGGATAAATAACAATACTATCACCATACACACCTAAAGGTCTAAACGGCGCCATTGCCGCCTCTGCCTGCTCTGGTGTTGGTTTACGTTCGGCAGGCTCCTGCCGCTTCTCAGGCGGTTCCGGCAGGTTTTCCGGCAGGTCTGTCAGGTTATCACGAATGAATTTAAAAACTGTTTGAAAATCGGCGCCGTCCAGAATGAAATCTCCGACGTCCCAGCCGGCCGGCCGGTCTGCAGGTACCTGAACAATTTTTAGATTGCAGTCCATACGACGGAGTATCCCGGCAATATTCAGCATGCAGTCACGCCCTGGAGTATCATTGTCAGGCCAGAGTATCACACTGCGACCCTGCATCACCGACCAGTCGATTTTATAAACTCCCTGGGCCCCGCCGATCCAGCAGGCTGAAACAAATTTACCTGAGTTTGTGTGATCGATCAGGTTCTGGAGTAGCTCACAGCATTTTTCACCTTCAGTGAGGATAATTTTTGCCTCATGCCTGTGTGTAATCAGGTGCTGATTAAATACCGGTCTCGGTTCCGGGAATCCACGGAATTTCCATTTCAGTTTTTCACCGCATTGCCAGAGGGTAAGCGGCAGGACCTGTTTGCCCTCCGGTGTCTCATACCTGATAGTGTAACCCAGAACCTCACCGGTCCGGCTGTGATACGCCCAATAATGGGTAATATCGTAGTTAATCCAGCCGGAATCAGTTTTTATGCCGCGCCGTTTCGGTAATTCAGGCGCGTTATCAGGTACGGGTGATATTAATTTATCTGCCATTTTCTTTCTGCTCAACTACTTTTGATTGCGGCCATTCTGTCATCAGTTTTTCTATTTTTAGTCTGGCATCTGTAGGCATTAATGCAAAGCCGTTCATCCAGTTATTGACAACAGAATATCGACGGCCAATATAGTTTGCTACATCCCGGTAACTAATTCCAAGTTCTCGAAAGCGTTTTTTTAGTTCATCTTCAGGTCTGCAAAACATATCTGCCATCCATTATCATTATCATTCACTATCATGCATTTGTTATAAAACATAACACCTGTTTTGTAAAAATTTCGTCTAATAAAATTGGCTTCAAAATGCCTGATTTTATTAGTGTTTATTGATTTTGTAAAAATTTCGTAAAAGTTATTTGTCATTTTTCACCCCTCATGGATGGATTGAAGAATAAACTTTCTCTGCGATCTCAGCCGGAATCAGGAACGCTAAACGGCTGTGTTTAGGACTATGTTTTTTCTTGAAATGTGTCTCGTATTCGGAATGTGAAAGAACTCGCTTTGCATGGTTGATTATCGTTTGCTTGACTGAATGGAAATGCCTTTCAATTTTTTTCCAGGATTCAAACGTCAAAACTGCATCGTTTTCTGAATCAATTTCCATCAAGCTATCAAGTTGACAATCTTTAATGGCTGGTAACAGCTCAAGCAGTTTTGTGCTTATTTTGTATTCAAATATGTAAAGCGTGTTGAAAAAAAAATTCGAGCAGAAGGGACTTGGTATTTTCCCGGATATCGGTTGAAATCGCACAACAGTCTGAAAAGCACCACCTCGCGCTCCGGCTATCTCTGGCAGATACTCAGAAAATCTTGCGTCTTGGACTATTTCTTGAAATGGCTGGTAAGGTTTTAAGAAATCATAAAGGCTGGTATTGAGCCGGATTTCTTGAAAAATCTTTACAAGTAATTCTCGGGTTTTATTGCTTGTGCGGTAGAACGCAAGGCTTCCGCTGTGCGGGGTAAACGTTTTTTGTAGTTGTTCGAGTAGTTCTAAAAACTGTTCCATCTTTGTCGCCTTCGCTAGTGACTTCGCACAAATAAACAGATGCGGAAACCGGTGCGAAAATCCGGCTTTCGGGAGCTACCCTATCCGCAACCGTGTATTATTAATAGCCATTATTTATCACGAAAACCATTTACAAATCCCGGCCTTGTTTCTTCAGGCATGTCCTGAAGCTGGTGAATCGCCATATTTACAGCAGTTGCCATTGCCGCGCTTTGAGTGGATTCATCGGTCAAATACATAAGCTTTCGCAGCTTACTCCGATACTTATCGGCCGGTAAAACAATGCCAATTTTCTCAACTGCTTTTCCTGGAAATGCTTCTTTTCTCATAAATCACCTTTTTCGAATGGTGTTCAAAATCTTTCTAATTAGAATATGGGGGACAAATTGCGGAAACGTGAAAAACTGAGGCGATATTTTCGGGGAAATATTTTTAGAGGAGACAAAAGAGGCCCCAACCTACTGACCGGCTGGAGCCTTTTTGTAATAAAAACCTAAGCGCCTGGACCTGTCCAGCAGAAGGTTATTCTGCTTTCCAGATACACTTTGGTTTTGCATCTGGTGGAAGCAACAAAATGTACTCGCTTTCTTCTCTATCTTGCGTATAGCCATAAACCCATTCTATAGGTGCAACAATCTTAAATACTGCCGGTTTCCCAGGGAGCTGGTCTTTGTACCTTTCGGCAAAAAATTTAGCTTCTTCAAAATCACTTGTCCACGATAAGCCCTTTACTCTGCGGTTTGCTCCAATTCCATTTACACCACGGTACAATTCAAAAGGTCCACCATGTGGAAGCTTGTCTGAATGTTTTAACAATGCTTCACGTCCTGCAGTTATGAAAAGATATCGTAAATCAGCTAACTTATGGCCGCTGTTATTTGTCCTTGTAGCTGACCACGCCCAAAGAAGGGCCTCTGCCAATTTGCCATTTTCAACCAAAACACCAAGATTAGAAATCACAAAATCAAGATTATTTACATTGTTCATTGAACTTAGTGCTGTTGTTATGTCTCTTTTTAAAAGCCAGTCTTTTCTTGCATTGTCTCTCAACATATGATTAACATAGGTATAATTTAAATCCCTCGTCGCTCTCGGCATCCCTTCCCGCCTTTCTGAAAAGCAAAGTTCTGCTATCACTCCAAAACATGCTTTAATGGTAAACCATTTTCAAGTACCATTATGTAAACATGTTTATAGGTCAATATCACTTCAATTCCAAAAACGGATTTTCCCCCTGCAAATTCCGATCGTTCAAACAGACCGATTCCACGACCCGCAATGCATCGGGCAAATTATCAATTCCAGAGAATACCCCGGTACCATGTCCCGGCAAATTACCTTCAAACGCATTTATGAAAAAGTCACCCAGTTCAAGGCTTTCCGCTCCTGGCTGCTGTCGGGTAATCGATATTGAAATCTGGTCAATATCAATCGGTTCTGTGCCTTGTAGGTTGCCGGTATCGATTGAAAAACAGATAACGTTCTGCCCGCCTAAATCGAAAGGCCCAGCATTTTCTTTTTTGCCAGCCATAAGTACCCCGCCGATTTCTGCAGACCTCTCAAACATACGCCGGGCAAGATCTAAACCCCACATCATTAAAAACGCTGTGACTTGCCAGCCCTTGAAACACTCTGGGGTGTTTTGAAGATCCATATTCAAAGTGAAAGCTCTGTTTGATGATTTCATAATTATTACTCCTGTTTGTAAATGTTAATTCTGTATTCTTGCCGCTGTATTTGCATCAGGTGAATGGTCAACCGTCCCTTTGGTTTTCTGGTCCCTAAGTATATCGGCAATAATGCTTTCCAGCTCTGCCCTTGTGTAACATTTCCAAGATGAAGGGAGTTCTCCGGCTGGTTGACCTCTGCCCTGAAGGTATTTATCAATCTTGATCATAATTGTCCCTTCCACATTAAACAGGTGGAGTGCAACCCGCATCAACCAGAAGCAGATTTATTTCCCGGTTCAAGTCTCTGGCTGTGAAGGTAATCCCCGGGCCCTCCTCTGATAGCTTCCTGGCAAGTGTTTCAATGCCGGACTCCGTTTCAGGTTCCGGCGCCGGTTCCGGTTCTGATTTCTTCTGAATCATAGAATTAATAACGCATTCCTGGGCTTCAGCTAACACAGTTAATTGCTTGATCTCAAGTTTCAGATCGTCAATTTTATTCTGAAGAGTTATATTCTGAACGTTTAACGCGTTCGCTCTCTGCATCCAGAATTCGATTGAATTTAGTTTATCTATCATAAATCATCTTCTCCTGATTAAAGGAATTCTCTCAATTTCGCTTTGGAAAATACCCCGAAATTCTTTACGCCGTAAATAAAGCCGGGACACCACCCGGCAATGGATTATAAAACCGTTAAGCTTCCGCGCCGGTCTGCTATTCAACCCCATAACAGTTCATCAAGTGCTGGTTTCATATTTGTTTTCCACAAGCTGTATAGAGCCTCCAGATATCCCTCTCGCGTGTCAGAACTTGCATTCACCCCTTCACCAGTCAGTAAATCCATAATGTTGTATCCGTCTCTTAATTTATCAAGGCATTCTTCACTGGGAACATAAGGAGCATGCAAGCGGTCTGCGTTTTCGGTTATGTTTGATTGCTCCATAAGAACAAGTTCAGCCCTTTCCAGTGCTTCTTTAAAGGAATAAAAACCCCAAAAAAAGCCAGTACCGTGAACCTCATCAATCTTGTTTTCATCGGTAATAATAAACTGTCCGACAAGCTCACATTTGCCTTCCGCATCCACCATAAGAAGGCAGATCCCCGGCTTTTCTGAATCGGCCTGCATTGGTATCACAATGTTTCTGCCGGGCATATCCTGAAAGTCTTCAAGCCAATACTGTGAAGGTGCAACGGGTTCATTAAGTTTATCCTTGGAAACGACTCCCGCCCGGATCAGTTCAATCCGTTGTTCGTGCATCTGCTTCTGAAGCTCATAAACCGCGGTTTCGATGAAGGAAAGGGCAGGGGATGAGATAGAATTGCGTACCATGTGGTACCTCCGTTAGGTTTAGGTAATAAAAAAAGCCAGTCTACCTACGCCCTAACGGTGCGCCCGGTCCTCACGGATACCGGAGACTGGCCTTGTGATTTCCGAAAATAAAAAATCCGGATCACGGACCGGGGATAATGCCGCGTTAGGTTTAGGTATTTTCAGTATACAACAATTCAGAGTGCGATGTCAATAGGAGATTATTTTTTTTTGAAAATGGATGGGTTAAAATATTAATCAGGGTGATAGGAACAATTGTTTTTTACTCCATCACCCAAAGTGTTTGCAATGTTTTTAATCAGGATAACTTTTGTATTGTCAATAAAAGTAATAACGATTTTGTTTAGTTTAACGCATGAAATGGTACTGTTATACCATACATTTTTCCATGCGGACACATTGTTCTCTTGGTTATAGGCGTTAAAGTTAAATGGCTGAAGCGGCCCTGTAACCCGTAGGTTTTTACTTGTCAAGTGTGTAATACTACAATTAACAGAATCACCAACTTCATTGTATGGTGTTAAATAAAAATCGATATACTTTATTACTTTATCAGATGTACTCCTATATTCGATTTCAACACTTACACCTGAAGAGTAACTGTTTTGATATAGGTTTACATTATAAATTAATAAATACTTGTATTTTGATTTTATGTCTTTAATGATACTTGAAAAGCCTTCAGTTCTTGCAGTATAAGTATCTTGGCCTATAATTACATGACTAATAAGAACACATAAGACCAGTATCTTTTTCATTTACACTTCACCACTATTTTTTATCCTTACTTTATCAAACAAACCGTCGTGATGGTTGGCTGTATTAAGTGTTTTTCCGTTTCACGGGAACCGGTCCCTTAATCCCATCCGGTCTCAGCGGTTTTCTCTGGAGCATTTAAGTGCCTGAATCCTTAATTACTTCAAATGCATTTAGTTCCTTCCCGCAATGCTTACAAATGATAGCCTCTGCCTTTATCTTTTCAGCACAATACGGGCATTTCTTTTCTTCCTCCACTTCAAGTGCAAGAGGGGAATTGGCTGGTATCAGACTATTGGTAGTTTCACACATTGGACATATAATAAGCCGCTTTGAAGATCTCCATAAAGTATACAGAATTCCCGGAACAATGAAAAATAGCCATAAGGTCAGTTCAATGACAAAAGATCCCTGGTTTCGTCTCTTTGCTACTCCAGTATAGCCACAATGGGTACAAACATACTGTTTTTGACTATCTCGAATTGATTTTGAAATTAGTAGAACGGCTATCACCATCAGAATTAAAACTATAAAGGCCTCCATAGCTTCCCCTTTGTTAATGTGGCAATTCTTTAGCCGGTAAAAGGAATAGTCAAATAATAGTACAACTAATAATACAAATTGTAAATAGTTAACTAAAAATTAATGACTGTGTGTTCCGGTGTAATCGGCACCAGATTCCGGAATATCCCTTAAAACTGCCGGTTTAAATTTCCGCATGGGTGCCGGATCTTACCGGGATCATCTGCCGGATAGTTTCAATGGGTGCCGGTTAAAACAGATTATGCAATGCAATTGCCTGGAGTGTGTACAATCATCAATACGGATTCCGGTCAATGAATTCAGTAAACTACCTTGGATTGCCCCTGCTTCGATTGTGGAAAGCTTTAATTTGGGTGTGCATGGTAATGGGTAGAAGCCGCCTTGCTTGCACCTATCTTCTTCTCCCTGACTGCCTCCTTCAGTTCATCGGAGCCTTTCTGGTTGACTGTCCTTAGATTCGTATATGTCATCTTGGAAACTCCGGCTTCTGCGGCGAGCTGGTCACGGACCTCGCCTTTTCCCCGTTCCGCAAAATTTAGCGTATCGGGAGATTTATCACCCTGTTTAAGATTTGCAACTTGCCTCTCCTTTGCCTGCTTCTCCAGTATCGGCCTCTTAGCCTCCAGCAGTGCAACCTTGTCCAGTTCGTGCAGATTGCGGCGGGCAAGCTGATGGTCAATCATGTAGAGGAGAACATCAGCACGGGAATCAGTTCAATTGCCCTGGCACGCGAATGTTGGCCAGATTTTTAAAAAGGAAACCTTTCATTCCCTATTGGAGTTAAAGAAATTTCCTTCAGCTTCCATCTGGTCCGAATTACAAGCGTTCTTTCTCCATCGTTTCTATACATCTGTCCATTTATCACCTTAGCCTTTTTGCGCTCAATGTAAACAGAATCGCTCTTAAAGACCTGGTACCCTGCAGAGACATCTGTAATATGCTGTTCTTTTACAAGTGTCCATAAGTCACTTGCCAGACTTGAAAAATGGAGTGTCCCCATAAGTTCATTTCTGTTAATCAGTATATTTCTTACTGACCCCCGAATACTCTGAGTTCCGCTTCGTTTGTGATTGTCAAATAACGGTACTTGTTTTGAATCAGGTATTTCTGCACCCTCAATCAACAGTATCTCGTCAATCTCATTGCGCCCTTCCAGATCAATTATAGTTACCGGGCTTTCGGTTACAAGCACGGTCCGAATAGTCCTGCTTTTTTCGTTTGTTGTCGAAATACCAGCCGAAACAGTTACCGACCTGGTCACAAAATCACCCGAAAAACTACTCTGGCAATAATTCACAGCATACCTCCATTTAAAGCTTAATCTCTTTTTTTTAATTTCTTCAAGGCATCCTCTTTGATTCGTTGAATTCTCTGAGGAGTAACGTTCATTTTCTCTGAAATCTCTGTCAATGAGAAGCCACCCCAGAAATACAAACAGATTATTGCTTTCTCGTTCGGCTTTAGTTTATTCATTGCCTCAGAAACTGATTCTTTGATTTGCGGGCTCTCTTCCGGGTAAGCAATGGTGTTTATCATTGCACCATCTTCACCGGCCGGACTGTCGAGTGAGACCGGTTCTATTTCCTCCAGGGCATTCATTACCTCACCGTCTGATATGCCGGTATGCTCTGTAATCTCCTCCTGGGTAGGGGATCTCTGAAACCGCTGTTCAAGAATCCGGATTGCTTCAACTACAACCTTCCGTTTTCCCCGGTCTGCCTCTGAAATCTTAAAAAACCGCTGTCGCTGAAATTCCCGGAGAGCAAAGCCTGTGATATATTCCTTGAGAAACGGAGTAAGCTTACCTTTGCTTTCATCATACTTGATTACCCCGAAATACAGCCCGATCCTGGCCGCGCTTTCGACATCTTCAGGGATGACCGGCCCGAATTGCCGCCGGAGAAAAAACTGCAAAAGCCTTTCGTGTTCCTTTAGCTGATTCTCAATATTTGAATTTCGAGAAATCACCCTTTTATCTCCTGTAAATTTTAACCAGTTAAAAAATCCTGCAATTTTCTAATAATATGCCTTTTTTCCGCTTTTTAGGGCACTTAGACCCTGCAATTTTCTCTTAAACTCAACCGCCTTTAAAAAAAATTTTACGCGGAAACCTGGCGCGCTTCCTTGACCTCATTTACCCATCTTTCTGGTAGTACCTTGACACTTTGTCAAGAAAAATGTTTATAAACAATACCTCTCTGAAGCTTTCTTCTGCCTGTGCTCCCTTCCTCTCTGCAGTTCCTTTATGTGCATCATGCCTTCTTACCCTCTTCATTAAACAGCAACCGAATAAGAGTAACAAGGGCAAGGGCAGTGATAAGGATTATCGATACTGCCCCGATGTACTTAAACAGGATGACAGAAAGCACCGCAACCATAAGGTATCTGGAAAAGGAATCATCCCGAATAATTACATCAGCGGTCCGGGCAACCTTCCAAGTAAAGCGGAAGGCGCCCTTGATCATTCCCCAGGCAAACGCAATCCAGCCGGGCTTTTTGGTGTCTGTGTCTACCTGGTACAATGTTCCGTACTGTCCTGTATTGGGATTGATACCAGGAATAGACTGTTTTGTGCCCTGGTTCATTTATCACGCTTCCTGAACCGAAGAAGGCATTCATTGCCGCCGATGTTGTGAGTCTCATAATGCAGATAGCCGTTTTCCTCCATCTGGTTTATAAGCTGATCCTGTCTCCAGATCTCAGAAAAGGCACATACTCGGGAGATTACCCGCGGCATAGTTTCGGGCTGTGCTTTGGCGGGCTGTGTTTCGGCATCTGGTAACTGCTGTTCCTGGTCCGGATCCAGTTCAGTCTGTTTTCTCTCTGCAGACGTTTTTTTCCTCTTGTTTGCACCGTCCATTTCCTGCCAGCCTTCAATGTTCATAGTAGTTCACCTTTCTTAATGATGGGTTATGATTGTTATCTGATTCCTGCAAGGTTTAAGGCTCTCAGCCTGAGACATGCCGTAACACCCCTGAACCATTGCCGGGCTTTAAAGCCTGTTTCCGTTCGTTTGTTTGTTGTGACCGCATCACAGGGGAAACCCCGATAGCAATACAGGTCCCGCTGTTTGATTGACTGCTGTTTTCCTCCTCTGGTTCTGGTTCCTGTTGTTCCTGGTCTGGTTTATTCTCTGGCATGGTGTTTTACTCCTGAAGGTGTGATGATGGATAAAAAAAAGCCGCTCCCGGGGAAGGTTCCGGAAACGGCTGAAAATTTGCGTTGCGGTCTTGGAAAAAGTGTTAAATTCTTGTTTGTTAATGTGAAATGCCTTCACAACGCCTTCACATTTTTGTATTACTTCGTAGTATTTGGTAGTATTTGGGAAAAATGAGGGGAAAATAAAAAACCCCTCAAATCTGCTGTTTTTTGCGTTTTTCAGGCAGTTTTGAAGGGTTTTAGGTGGTAGCCCCACGGGGAATCGAACCCCGGTTTTATGGCTGAGAACCACACGTCCTAGGCCACTAGACGATGGGGCCAAGAAATCGAATGCTGCAAGTCTAATTTACAAGTATCAGCATGTGTTCCTGGCTGCAACTTGTGACTTTTGACTTGCTGCTCGAAAAAATGGCTGGGGTGCAAGGATTCGAACCTCGATAGCTGGAGCCAGAGTCCAGAGTCCTGCCATTGGACGACACCCCAATGTTCAAAAATCAGAAATCAGAGAACTGTGTCAGTTTGCAGACAGACTAAATTTTCTGACTTGAAATTTTTGAATCAAAGAGCAAAATATCTTTAAGAAGGTTAAATATACAATTTCGAAACTAAGGGAGCAAGAAAAGAGAATGAGATTTGATTCGTTTGGTCCGCAAGGATCATTTCAGGCTTTGCTTATAAATCAAAACATTCTAAATATGCGTATTAATATAGAGTTTACGCTCTTATCTAAATACAGAAGGAATGTTTTGCGATCTGAAATTTCTCCTTAACCCGTTCAGAAAGTTGTTCTATTATATTTGGTTTGACTTTCATCTCACTTTTTTCGTATTTTAAGAAATTGCCGTCAGGATTTTCCAGAACAGCTTCATTGGTCCGGAAGTGCCGACTGCAGTAAATCTGTAATAATTCAGGGCGTTTAGCTCAGCTGGTTAGAGTACTACCTTGACATGGTAGGGGTCACTGGTTCGAGTCCAGTAACGCCCATTTTTTTCTGCCCCGTCCTCCCGGCTTCTAAAAAAGCATGGGGGGAAGGTGGCTTGTTTTATTGGTAAAAGAAGTGATTTATGATAATTAAGTTACCTGGTGATACTACAAAAGAGCTTCCTGACGGTTCATCTGCACTTGGTCTGGCCAAGGCAATAAGCCCAAGGCTTGCGGGTGCCGCTGTCGCCGCCAGGATAAACGGCGTCGTCGCCGACCTTTCAAGAACCCTGAATGACCAGGATCAGGTCGAAATATTAACATTCGATTCTCCTGAAGGAAAGTCAGTGTTCTGGCATTCCTCTTCACACGTTCTGGCTCAGGCAGTTCAGGAACTTTTCCCTTCAGCAAAGATCGCCATCGGGCCCGCGATAGAAAGCGGATTCTATTACGACTTTGATGTAGAGAAGCCTTTTACACCCGATGATTTAGCTGCTATCGAAAAGAAAACAAAAGAGATAGTGTCACGGAAATTGCCGATCAAACGCACCGAACCCTCAGTGCAGGAAATCCGTGATTATTTTCAGTCAAAGAATGAAATCTACAAGATAGAGCTTCTGGGTGATATCGAAGGTAATCCCAGTGTTTACTCTCAAGACGGCTGGCAGGATCTCTGCCGCGGGCCGCACGTGCCTGATACCGGTTATATAAAAGCAATAAAGCTTCTCTCCACTGCCGGGGCTTACTGGCGCGGAAGTGAGAAGAACCGGATGCTTCAGCGTATCTATGGTATCTCTTTTCCCAAGCAGGCGATGCTTGATGAATATCTGCAGCTTCTGGAAGAGGCTCAGAAGCGTGATCATAGAAAACTTGGCAGAGAACTTGACCTCTTCTCGTTTCATCAGGAGGGTGCGGGTTTCCCGTTCTGGCACCCAAGGGGCATGATTCTTTACAATATTATTGCCGATTACAGCCGCAAAAAGCAGCTTGAAGCCGGGTATAATGAAGTAAAGACCCCGATCATTCTTAACGAAGAGCTCTGGCACAAAAGTGGTCACTGGGACAAATACAAAGAAAATATGTATTTCACCACCATCGATGAAGCGGTGCACGCGGTGAAACCCATGAACTGCCCCGGGCACCTTCTTATTTACAAGAGTAACGCCCATTCCTATAAAGAGTTCCCGATGAAGTTTTTTGAATTCGGGCTGGTGCATCGGCATGAAAAATCCAGTGTTCTTCATGGACTTTTCCGTGTACGCCAGTTTACCCAGGATGATGCGCATATTTTCTGCACCCCTGAACAGATCGAGCAGCAGATCACAGAGGTGATGTCTTTCATAATGAATATGTACAGGACCTTTGGTTTTGAGGAGTACAAGATTGAACTCTCGACCCGTCCTGAGAAATATATTGGAACGCTGGATGTATGGGAGAAAGCTGAGACGGCATTGAAAAACGTGCTTGAAAAGCAGAAAATTCCATACCAGCTCAATCCCGGTGATGGTGCATTTTACGGTCCCAAGATTGATTTCCATATCAAAGATGTTCTCAAGAGAAGCTGGCAGTGCGGAACTATTCAGCTTGATTTCAGCATGCCTGAGAGATTTGATCTGGAGTATACCGATGCTAACAGCCAGAGGATGCGTCCTGTAATGATTCACCGGGCGCTTTTTGGTTCTATGGAGCGCTTTATCGGGATACTTCTTGAACACTACGGCGGGGCTCTTCCGTTCTGGCTTGCACCTGTCCAGCTTAAAATTATCCCGGTTTCCGACCGTTTTGCCGATTATGCAAGGGAACTCGAGAAAAAGTTAAAAACTGCGGGAATAAGGGTTGAAATTGACGAGAGAAGTGAAAAAATCGGATACAAAATCCGCGATGCAGAAGTAAATAGAATACCTTTCATGGCTGTAGTCGGAGAGAAAGAACAGGAGGCGGGCACCGTTTCTGTTCGGCAGCATGGAAAAGGTGATCTGGGATCAAAGTCTATTCCGGAATTTCTGGATCAACTTACAGCTGAAAACAAACCCGGTTCACAAAGTCAAATTAAATAAAGGAGGTCTCCTATTAACAGATTTCGTCCGTCAAGCAGAGATGGAGATAATACACGGATCAATAACGAAATCAGGTCCCCACGGGTTAGAGTCGTTGCAGATGATGGTGAGGCGCTTGGTATACTGACAATAAGTGATGCGCTTGCCAGAGCTGAGGCGGCAAGATTAGATCTGGTGGAAATCGCGCCGACAGCGGATCCGCCGGTTTGTCGTATTATGGACTACGGCAAGTTTAAATATGAAAAGTCAAAGAAAGCCAAAGAGG
>JAAYYB010000303.1 GCA_012515615.1 Fibrobacter sp. | reverse complement strand
CGAAGGTTTTTACAATTGCAAAAGGATTCATTCTACTTTGGGATATTTATCACCAGCAGAATATGAATCTGTCAAACGGAAGAAAATTGCTTAGTCACGTGTCCATTTTTTCGGGGCAATTCCAGAGGTTAAGAGGCTAAGAGGTTAAGAGGTTAAGAGGTTGCACGAAGGTGCGGCTATCAAGTTATACTCAGCAATCCTACAGGTCCGCCGCGCTTTTGTGCTGCGGTTGTTGCAGGCTGAAAACCGGCCCCAATCTTTTTCGACTCCTGAATAATTTCACTACCATCCCATAGGATTTCAAAAAAGTTGACAGTCAATGTCATTTCCCCAGTTTGTTTTACAACAGAGGCAAAAACACTGAAACAAATGATTTGAGAAACCATAAAACAGGAAAACCAAAATCTCATTTATTTTTCTCCGGCTATTTGTAAACTATTGGCCCAGGCAGCTGAATGACAATCAGTGCATATCACGCGTTTTTGAGCGTTTGAAGATCAATAATCCAATACTTACTTTCTGGGAAATTTATTTCCTCGAATAGCAGCCATTTGCCATCATTAGAATATTTAGGGTCAGAAAAATCACCCTTGGCAACCAGTCTTCTCGTTTTAGTAACGATATTGAACTCTTCCATTAAGGAAGGTGCCCCCCAAATGCAAAGCTTCTGGTTGAAAATGTAACAGATCTTCTGCCCATCAGGTGATATTTCAGGGTATGCGTACCCTCCACAGCCGGTTTTTCGATTAAAATTCTTATTGGCCTTTAAAAGGTGAATTCTCATGCCGATTTTATTTTCCATACCAAGTGACCCATTTTCAGTTATTGCCCGGTTACCATTTCTTTTCTGACTACTGGCATTAAAAGGGTCATAACTCGTTGAGTAACGTAGTTGAATTATCCCGTTGCCGTAGTGTTTTCAAATCAGCAAGTTCATTATTGCTTAAATATGAATAGACCTTTATGGAGCTATTCAAGACAGGGTTATATAAGAAAAGTCCTTCACCACGTTTATTAAAAACAATGTATTGTTCAGCTTTTGAAATAGCTGTTAGCTGCATAATTAAAGCTAGGTATAAAAAAACTTTGTTCTTAAAATCCATAAAAGTCAAATTACCACCACCTGAGGTTGATTTATTGATACCTGAAAGGTATGCTTGTGTCATTTGATGTGATTATGCATCTTCAAATTGTAAACCGAGCTGTTCGGCATCCTTCTCCTGCTTCTCTTGCCATTGCACATACTTTCGTATCTGCTCCTCATTCAGCCCGATCGTGCTTACGCAATAACCTCGCGACCACAAGTGCCTTCCCCAGAACCTTTTTCCGATCCGCTCATACCGTCGGAACATCGCAAGCGACAGCCGCCCTTTCACAAAACCCATTATACTTGAAACTGAGTACTTCGGCGGTATCGACAGTATTGTGTGAACGTGGTCGATCAGTGCTGCAAAACAGCCAAGTGCTTGTGTTGCGCCTGCGGCAGGCATTTTGGCTTTTTTGCTGTGGATGTAAACAGGAACGCTACCATATTTTATTGTCTTTCGCGTTGACGCTTCTGTATTCGGTTTCTATCTCCATCCCGTTCTATCTCTTCGGTTGCAATGTTACATATTATCTTCCATTGCCTTTCGAAGCGCCAATTCATCGTTTGAGGTCAGCACCTCAAGATATTTAGTGATTCTTTCAGCTGACCAATCCCACCATTTTACTGTCTGTAAGAGATTTATGAAACCATCATCGAACCTTTTTCGGATTTCCTTTGCAGGATTTCCTCCAACAATCGAATATGGAGCAACATCTCTTACAACCACAGATCTTGCTGCTATAATTGCTCCATCTCCAATTGTAATGCCTGGCATTATCAACGAATCATATCCTATCCAGACATCATTTCCAATTTCAGTATCGCCTTTGTAAGGCAAATCCTCAATTTTCGGTGTCACTCTTTCCCATCCATTTCCAAATATTGAGAATGGATAAGTTGTAATGGCATCTATCTTATGATTCGCCCCATTCATGATAAATTTCACATCACGTGCTATTGCACAAAACTTTCCAATGATCAGTTTGTCGTTCATGAAAGGGTAGTGGTAAAGCACATTTCTTTCAAACCCTTCAGAATCAACAGGATCGTCGTAATAAGTATAATCGCCAACGATAATGTTGGGATTCTTTATCACGTTTTTCAAAAAGCATACTTGGTCAAAACCCTTCATGGGATGCATTTCTATCGGTTTTGGTCCTGTCATAATTCATTCCTTCTTCTTGTCTTTGTCGCCGTCTATCAATCAATTCGTTCCGGTTTATTTCCACGGTAGCGTAGAATTGGCAGTTACCTGCCAATCCCGCCACAGATCCCAGTGTGCAGAATTCCCGCACTGGGCTCCTCACAATACTCGCTTCCGTAATTCAGTCAAGAAAAGGCAACAAGCTAAGCTGCATTCTTTACCAGCTTTGCACGGTATCGCTTCTCTTTAAGTCGCTGTTCCAGATCTGCAAGGTTGTCGGATAAATTCCTTTCGTATTCACGATAGGTTACTCCATCCACTCCCGTTGCAGCACCTTTCCTGATTGCTTGGAATGCAACCTTTAAATTGTGTGTCTGTTGAGCATACTGTAAAGTCCACGAAATCGCTTCGTCTTGTCTTTTCTTGCTGCTTGTGCTATTGCAGGCAGTGAGGTCTGCATCAGTCTACCGAGTCTTACACTACTCGAGCTCAGTTTCATTTGTTCTGTTACGCGCACTCACAAATTACTTTTCCTTTACCTGCTGCGTATTGCGTCAGTCCCTTCCCCAAGTTTGCTTGTGCAAACATGTAGTGAACTGATCCGACTCCCGATTCACCGTCAGACACCCTTCTTTGTTGTTGGCATATCTTACCATATCGTTTAACATGGAGTGTATCGGGCCTCCCAAGTTCCTGTGCATCTCTCTTTATACATGCCACGCCTTATTACCCCGACGGAATCTCCACACCTCGCCTTGGCGGTGTTTCGTTGTTGACTTCCATTACGTTGAAAATGTCGTCTTCCGTTTTAAGCCGCTTACGGGGCTCGATGGACTTCAGGAGTTACGGTCCTCCCTGTGGCCTGCATAATTCCCTGTCTACACTTCGTGCAAATTGTTCAGTATTTGTTCCCTTGTCTGGCCAAAAAGAAATTGCTTCCGTGTCATCACACATCGGTTGCGCCTGCTTCTAAAGGGACAAGTGGATACCTCCTCCTCGCACGCAAGACTCGGTACTGGGGGATGGCTAATCCTTACCAGATATGGACTTCCTGTCAACGTACTCTTTGACAGGTCACTATATAAGAGACGCCAAGCTTTCTTGGCGTACCAACGTCTTGGCCAAGGCTGAAGTTGCCACCTATAATATTGCATAATTACTGGCTGTCAAACAAGTCTTCGCAGTTTGATAGCCGGAAATTATGCCTACCACCAGTGCTGTGGCAATTTGGGGCGTACTCGCCCAGCCTTGGCCTGTTATGCGCTGGCCTGTACCTAGCTCTCCATCTTTTCTGCAAATTGGTTTCCGGCCGCAGGACGCGGCCTCTCTAAAAATGTAGGAATATATTGACTTTCAAGAGGTACCATTAGCAACCCAATAGTATCATCAAAGCAGTAGGAAAAAGAGGCTAACCAGATGATTTATAGATCCCCTATATTTACTCATGCTTTATTGGCATCCAGTACCATTTGTCCAATCAAAAACTTCTATGTGAACTGAACAATGGTTCTTTGCTCTCAATTTTATCTGCATATTCCCATCTGTTAAACGGGATGTACAGATATTATTGACTTGAGCGCCATTTCCAAATAAGTTTGCAGACCGGGGCATACAATTCGATTGGTTCTGATCAATTACGCCGTACCATTCTACTGTGACGCTGTCGTCTAAACCAATATTCCGCATTGTAAACATCATACCATGGTGGAAACTTGGATTGATAAAATTAACAGTCGTTTCACTTGTTCCGATTGGAATGTCACCAGAACCAGAAATATTAATCTGTGAAGGTAATTCATTTTCATTCTGAGGTGGAACAGTTGTAGTTAACCCGCCCGACAGGTCACCATGAATCAATACACCTCTGTTATCAATAACCAGAATCTTGTTTGATTGAATAAAGGAGGTTCCCAAGGGGGATGAATAATCATTAGCTTTATCCCAACTTGACCAATCCGAGTAATGCAGACCAATTACATTGCCGTCAATTGTGGGAATAACGGCTCCATTATTTGGAAGAATTGAACCCCAGTAGTCATATCTGATTCTGTACTCATTTTCAGATACGTTTTCAAGGGTAACATCAGCATCTGGAACCCAGTATTTTTCCAAAATCGGCACTTTGTTATCTTCTGTATTGAAATAGTAATAAACTGAGAAGTTTTCAATAGTCTTGATGCTTGAATTTTCAATAAACAATCTGGGTTTGCTGATATTAGGTTCATGAAAACCTTCATCTCTGACATATACATTTAATTTCTCAAGAGGTTCCGATTCAACGATTTTAATTTTCCTACTCCCAACATCAAAATAAGGATAGTGTTTCTGATATGCACAAGTGGGCAGTGGATTAAGAAATAAAATGTTTTTCCAATCATATTCACATATCCAGTTCCAAGTCAATCGTTGGCCTCTAACTCTGATTGTGTACTCACCGGGTTTTGCGTATGTATGCTCCAGGTATCCATCCTCCATGATTTTTTTGCCTGGGATCTGGTAAGCAGCCTGATCTATGTATTCGATAGGGTCAAATAGTGGGTTGATGATGTGAAAATTATCAAAAGAGAATTTCTTTTTATTACCATCACCCCAGTCTACTTCTACTAGCCCGGTAAAGCCGGGAAATAGTGCTGCATCACCATCAGCCCATTTCTTGGCCTTGTCAGCTATTTCATCAGGGAACAGTTTTGAATCATCTGTGAATATTCTGACTTTCCTTGCTGCCATATCTATTGCCGGCGGGTGGGTAGGAGTACTGACAGAACCACCGCTACCAGAACTGCCGTCTCCCCAACTACTACCTGAACTTGAATTGTTGCTTTGGCTCTCTTCGAAGCCTATTGAGCTAACCGATATTACAGTGTTTATATAGACATCATTGATATTTCCTGTTTCAAAAAGGAATTGTGCATTTTCATTGTCAGATTTGAGGTAAATAGGAATTTCGAGTTCTGTTAGAATCGAAAGTTCTTTGTTACTTGTATTATATGAAATATCTGCTGGTCTTAAAAATATCGGGTCGCTTGCAAGCACATTGTCCACAAATGCTGTGATCTTGAAAAAATAGTCAATCGATCGACTTTTTAGATCATATGCTTGTCCAGCCAAACTGGCATCAGCATTACTTATCAAATATTTGATCTTAACAAGGTATACATTATCAGTCGAGATATTGAGAGGTAAATCAAATATGCGTGTCATTCCTTCTTCTATAAAAATCCCGATTGGTTTTGATTCTAAATGACTGGAAGTGTACTTATAATTATTCAATATAGTGAAGTCACTTGCGAAAGTGCTATCAAGAGCTAAATCCATCATTGTGCATGGTTCAGTTCCAATGCATCCATCAGCTCCACAATGATTTGTAGATATTGTAGTGTTATCTGTTTTGGGAAGACCGCCGCAACTATTTACAGGCAGGTTGTTTTTTCCAGGATAGTTAAGATTCGCATAAGCAGTCGCAAATTTGTTCAAAACTGAAGCTGCATCAGCCTGGCACCACAAATCCGAACTATTACGGGTTCCAATTTTCAATAAGGAACTGTTGAATTCAGCGTTACCGGTTATCTCCCCAACTTTCTGCTGTGTAATATCCGGATTTGAAAAGAAGGGAATAGTTTCACGCGCGATTTGATCCTGGTCAACACCTTCCGAGATACTTTTCTCAGAATATCCCATGATGGTCTGCCCGATTCTGTTGTTCATATCATTTACGATAGCATAACCATGGGCATACTTGTTAAGGCCGCGCTTCTTCGCGTCGGGGTCGTTTCTCAGGTCAATATTGAGGATCGTCTCCTTATCGTGATTCAAACCAAGGTTATGTCCAATTTCATGGGCGATTGTGCGGTAAGCTAACTGGATTCCGTTTTGAGAAAAAGCGCTCAAATTAACAACGCTCCGTGTCGCATCAGACAAAGAACCTTCGGTAGTGTATCTTTATTTCTGTAAATTTAATTTCTATTCTTTGAATTATCGGGAGTTGATTTTCTCCTAAGGATAGAAGACCTCCCCTAGAGCATTATTCTAGGGGAGAGGACGGCAGACAGTAGTT
>JAAYYB010000302.1 GCA_012515615.1 Fibrobacter sp. | reverse complement strand
TGTGGTGGTACTTTCTCTCAGGTCCAACTGGATATTCACCACAGAGACACGGAGTACACAGAGAAATCATCTATCAACCATTATTGTTTTAATCTCAGTGATCTCTGTGCCTCTGTGGTGGTACTTCTTTCTCTTTGGTCCATCTGGATATTCACCACAGAGATACGGAGTACACGGAGAAATCATCTGTCAACCATTATTGTTTTTAATCTCAGTGATCTCTGTGCCTCTGTGGTGAAATTTTCTCCGGCCCCAAAAATTACCCTTCATCTGCAATGGTCTGGGACTCATCCATCTCAAAATACCTGCTGAAAAGGTCAGACTGGTTTGTTTCTCCCGGAATGATAAGCTCTCCGTCATCATCTTCAAATGAATCCGGGTCCAGATAGTCATCTTCCTCTGCTATGTCATCCATGTGGGGATCGAATCCCTCCGAACGCATCATCCAGCCGCTTGCGCCATAACCGGACTGGTTTTCGTAATTGCCCGACTCAGGTGTCGAGAATTCCACCGCTATTGTGGAAAAACCTTCTGCTTCACGACACTGCCCGGAAGCTGCATTGTCCTGGATCACATATTGGGCAGGTGTGGAGATCTCGATATTTTCCAGATTGTCACGGTAAGAGATTGACTTTACAATGTAGAAGACTTCCCCTTCACCGTAAACCAGGTTCCGGCGGACGGCGCAGGTTGTACCAGGCTCTATGGTGATCCCGGCTACACGGGGTTTAGCCTCTGTTGCGGCTGAACCGCATTCAATGAATGTGTTGCTCTCAATAAAGAGACTGCTTGCCGGAGAGCTGTTTCCGTTTGATTTCGCGCAAACCCTGACTGCCTCTCTCCCACAGCGGATCAGGCAGTTGTTTGAGATTGTGTGCCCCTGGCCGTTGACGGCTATTCCGCTGCCACAGTCAAGTATCCGGTTGTCTTCAATCATGCTTCCAGTTCCCGCGAGCACGGTGATGGACTTGCCGGGGCAGTTCATGACAAGGTTGCCTCTTATCTGTGTGTCTCCGCATTTGACAACTATCCCTTCCGAAATGCAGTTCTCAACAGTATTGTACTCAACAACGTGTCCATATTGACTATCATTGGAATCACCGCTTCCGACCATTATTCCGTAACCGTAATTAATAAAATGGTTTTGCCTGAAGATGCAGTTTCTCAGCCGCTTGGAATCATCGCCGTCTCCCTGCGAAATCATGAGCCCTATAGAGGCGTTTTCAGGAGATGACAGTTTGTTTTCATTATCTGCGCTGCGTTGAAATCTGCAGTTATCTACTACATTGAATTCACCGCCTGAGCCTCCGAAAAACATTGTGCATGAGGCATCTTTTCGGGAGCCGCAATCGATAAACTGCAGAGAATCAAACCTGTTTCTCTTGCATTCGCCTATAATCGATATTGCACCGGAGGGGGCGTTTCTGAAGGTAAATCCAGAGACTACAAAGTCGGATGTATCGTAAAAAAACCAGCATGAATTGTGAATCTCGACTGTTGCTCCATCATCGGGGAGAATCCGGATAGGTGCCCTGGCACTTCCTGAAACCTGTATTGTAACATCCCCTGTGTAACTGCCGTTTTTCAGTATGATCGTGTTTCCGGGTTGCACCTGATCAAGCGCTTCTTTTAAAGAACTGTATGGCCTGTCATAGCTTCCGCTTCCATCGATGGATTCCGGTGACACCCAGATATTCTTCGGATCTTCTCTATCAAACATTTAATCTCCCGATTCTTCCTGTTCCGTTCTAATCTGCTCTTTCTGCAGTGAATAACAGTGAGCAGAGATAATGGTTACTTTTTATCCTCTTGTTCCGGTTTGATTTCGTCCTTTTTCTTCAGATATTTTGAGATTTTACTCATAACATCAGGGGCCAGGGACAGAATTTTGTTCAAGCTGGGTTCACCGGGTTCGATGGGTAGTATCTGCACCTTGTCACCTATAATTGTAATGAAAGCAACAGGAATTATGTTGATTCCTCCACCGGTTCCGGCACCTGTGGCAAAGTTCTGGTCCTTTCCTGCGCCGCCTGCCGCAAATCCGACAGAAACACGGGAAACCGGAATCACAGTAACATCGCCGGCCTTGATCGGTTCTCCTATTATTGTTTCGGTTCTTGCTATACTCTGGACTTGATCAAGAGCAGTCTTAATCACTTCTGAAAGCGACATTCTGGTCTCCTTGCTTCTGGAGCGGTCAATGGTTGTTCTCAAAACCGATTTTGCACAGAGTATAATAATATAATACCGACACTCCCGGGGGCAGATTTTTTGCCTTTTCTCTTACCTTTTGTTTGTAGAGGAGACGTTGTACACGAAAGTAAGCTTTGTAGCACAACCTTCACGATGCCTCATGCCGTTGAAGAACGGCATCCAGGAATGGCTAAAGCAGGGAGAAGATGGTCTCCGGCCTTCGCCGGAATGACGAAGTGAGTAGAGGTGGCTTTCGATCATCGCCGGAATGTTGGCGTGTTACCTTATCACCCCAGAGATGAGTTAGTGACTCTCCACGGGAGCATTTTTATCTTATTTGCTTGCCTTAAGGTTAAAAAAACAGTTTTATTTCCTGCAACTTTATTGTACTTTAATTATTGCTTTCTGGTTTATAACTCCGAATCTTTCTGTTTTTTCTTTTTAATCCCAAGTTTCCCTGAAATAAACTGAACAACGCAGGTGTGAAAATGAAATTCCCGGGAATTCTCATTCTTCTGGCTGCTTACGTTTTTTCCGCTGATATATTCATTTCAGAGATTCACAGGGACCCTGCCGGTGCGGAATCCGCAATCGGAGGCGGAGCAAGTCACGAATTTATCGAGTTGATTAACTCTGGAAATGACACTCTGTTTATCGACAGTCTCTATATCACAGACGGTACCGAATCAGATTCAATAGTGCCTGTCGATGAGCCGGTTTCAGGACACCCCGATTGTATTGTTTCTACCCGTTTTCTGTTTCCCGGGCAGACCGCTGTTATACTTGATCCTGACTACAGAGATGCAGTAACCCGCAACCCGTCCTGCAGATTACCTATAGCAGAGGGATCGGTTCTTTACATGTGCGGTGACAGAGAGCTTGGTGCAGGCGGGCTGGCCTCTGATGAAGGTGTGATGCTTTATAAAGGGACAAAAATCGTGATCGATTCAATTATCTGCTTTGCTTCTGATTATCCGCTCAACACCGATGGAAAAATCTCTCTATCCTCTCCTGTAAATCGTGAAGGGGTATCTCTTGTACCAGTTTCTATCCTCTTTGACACAGTCGTTTATGATTACTGTGCCGCTTCAGTTACACCGGGCAGGTGTGAACTGCTGAGAAATGGCTGGGTTATTGACTGGAGGTTAAGGGAAAAAGAGTTGTCTGAAGATCTGGTAACCTGCACGATAAAATGTAGAAAACCCGGAGGCGGCAAAGAGTCGCAGCGATGGTGCCTGTACTGTGATTCTTCAGGGGTAAGGAAAATTTTAAACAGCGGGAAAATTGTTTCCGGAGCTCTTACTTCAACACTGATTTCGGAGTTTACGGCTGGCAATTTTGATCTGGTTTTTTCCATGGCCAATACGGAATGGCTGATTGATCTTTCCGGGGTAAGGATGTCTGGCGGGGTCGTCAGGATAAATGAACTTTCTCCCAGAACATTGACAGGTGAGCCTGAGTGGTTCGAGCTGGTAAATACCTCATCCATGACAGTCAATCTTTCGGGATGGAAATTCGGGAACAGCTCCGATACGGCAATTCTGAGCGCAACAGACAGGTTCCTGGAACCGGGCGGATTTCTGGTTGTGACTAAAGATGCTGAGGCGTTATGTGCCCGTTATCCCGGACTCAAGAACGTCCTTGAGCCTCCAGTGTGGCACACTCTTGATAACTACAGAGATACTCTGCTTCTGACAGGCAGATCCGGTTTTTTTTGTGACATTGCCTGCTTCGAAAGCGCATGGTTTACAAAGTGGGAAAACCAGTCTCTTGAGAGAGCCAGACCCGATTATGACGGATTGTCATCGGAATCCTGGAATCTCTCATTGAGAGCAACACCTGGTTTCCCCAATAGTTCCCTTTTCTGGCGCACCACTCAGGATCCATCCATGGAGATCGGCCCGATACCCTTTACTCCCGATGGAGATGGAACTGATGATCTGCTGGCAGTCACTTTGAAGGTGCCTTCCTCAAGCACTGTTTCATTGTCAATTTACAGCTTTGAAGGAAGAATGGTTCGTACCTTCTCAGGTCCTGCTGTCAGGAAATATCTATGGGACGGAAAGACTGACAACGGGCAGAAAGCGGCTGTGGGGCCGTTCTTTGTCATAGCCCTTATTCAGAGATCTGGAAATAGTGTAATGATCAGAAAAAAAGGTGTCCTGTGGCGATAATTACAGCGTTGCTACTAATCGTGTGCGTTACCGCAGCTTCAGGTATGGATGATCCGTTCCCGTCAGGCTATTTGATGGGTAATTTGGGAACCATTATCTGGGATGATGGAATGGGGGGACGGTCCCCATGGTTTCCTGCTGCTGCTTTACATAGCGGAAGCGGGCTTGTAATCTCTGTGGGGGCGGTTTCCTACTACGATCGGATGGACAATTTAGAAGACAGGCTTATTTACAGAGCGGTTTCTGGAGCAGGTTACGCCGGAAAAATCATAAAAATTAAAGCAGCCGTTTCTCAGTTCAATGCGTTTGGTATTTTTTACAGTCAGACAGGATTTTTATCAGTGGGATACAGGGGCTTCAGTCTTGAGGCAACAGGATACAGGTTCTTTGTTCGGGGAAAAGAAGAGACGGCCAGAACTCTTGGAGAACTGGGAGCCGCAATCTGGGTACCGTTCAAGTACGCCGCGGTTATGTTTCAGGCAGAGCATATCGTACTGAAGGAGAGCCGTAGTGGTTCCGATACCCCTTTCCTTTTGCGGGGCAGTATTCACACGAAACGCAACCTTTTCGGGGCACAGGGAGTGACAGTAGTGGTAATCCCGTCACGGGCACAGCCGGTCAGGTTTACACTTGGAGAGGAGTACAGGCTTTTTGGCTGGCTGGGGATCCATGCGGCAGTATCGGCTAATCCGGTAATGATCGGTATAGGGGTGGTTGCAGAGTGGAGCAGGGCCGGTGCCGCCCTATCGTTTGTAAGTCACCCCGAGCTGGGCTGGTCAAAAGGTTTTTCTGCTGAATACCGACCCCGACTATGATAAAAAAAAAGAGGGCACCTGCCAGGAACCCTCTTTTAAATGAAAACCTGTTGAGTAAAATCAGAATAGGCTGCTGATTCTTTCAAAGACCTCATCGATAGCCCCTATTCCATCGATATCATGCACTATGCCTTTTGGGCGGTAATAGGCAAGGCAGGGTTCGCTCTGGCTTTTGTAGGTGTCGATCCTGTTCTGGATCACCTTCGGATCAGCATCATCCGCACGTCCTTCAATAGATGCCCTTTTTGCGAGGCGGGCACGGATCTGATCATCAGAAACCGAGATGTTCACAACGTGGTCGAGTTTCATGTTGAGCTCTGTAAGTATTTTGTCAAGAGCCTCCGCCTGAGGAACACTTCTGGGGAAACCGTCCAGAAGAAAACCATTCTTCATGTCAGGCTGTGAGAGACGGTCCTTAACCATGGCGATTGTAACCTCATCCGGAACAAGCTGCCCTTTATTGGAATATTCCTTTGCGGTAAGTCCCAACTGAGTGGAATTCTTGATGTGATAGCGGAACATATCACCTGTTGAAACATGAGGAATAGAAAGCAGATCCTTGAGTTTCACTGCCTGGGTACCTTTTCCCGCTCCGGGCGGGCCGAACAGCACGATATTCTTTCCAGCCATTAAAAAAACCTCCTTAGATAAGTAACTTATCACAAAATAGCTTATTTAAAGGATCTATGGAATGATTTTTGCGTTTTAATAATCTATCTGAACCATTTTCCTGGAGGAAAATATGTTGAAATGGGCTTTAGTCTTTCTCATCGTGGCAATCGTAGCCGCAGTATTGGGTTTTGGATGGCTTGCCTCTACTGCCGGTTCAATTGCCCAGATACTGTTCTATATTTTCATAGCCCTTTTTGTGATCTCATTTATAGTGGGATTACTCAGAGGCGGGCCGAAACAACGGTTAACTTAGATGTGTTACTTTTTCAGTAAAGGTTTAAGAAAACAGCCGGTAATTGACTGGGGATGGGCGGAAATCTGTTCCGGAGTTCCTGAGGCTACAATCGTGCCGCCCTTGTCTCCTCCCTCCGGCCCCAGATCTATCACATAATCAGCACACTTGATCACATCCAGATTGTGCTCGATAATAACAACTGAATTACCCTTGTCAACAAGCTCTTTTATTACGCTCATCAACATCAGGATGTCCTGGAAATGAAGACCGGTCGTAGGCTCATCAAGAATATACAAAGTCCTGCCTGTTGCCCGCTTTGAGAGCTCTAAAGCCAGCTTGATCCGCTGTGCCTCACCCCCGGAAAGAGTGTTGGCAGACTGCCCCAGATGGATATAGCCCAACCCAACCTGAGACAGCACGGAAAGCTTGTGCTTAATCGTGCTGATCTTGTCAAAAAACGACAGCGCCTCATCAACTGTCATATTTAGAACATCAGCGATACTTTTGTTTTTGTACAATATTTCCAGTGTTTCACGGTTGTACCGTTTACCCTTGCATGCTTCACACTGGATGTAAACATCGGGAAGAAAATGCATCTCTATTTTCAGTACCCCGTCACCTTCACACGACTCACATCTGCCGCCCTTTACATTGAAGCTGAACCTGCCGGCGTTGTAACCCCGTATCTTGCTTTCCGGAAGCGAGGCAAAGAGCTCGCGCACCAGGTCTAGAATCTTTGTGTAAGTGGCCGGGTTTGACCTGGGGGTTCTGCCGATAGGGGACTGGTCCATATTTATTACTTTATCTATGTTCTGAAGTCCCGTGATCCGGTTATATGAAAGTGGATGGGTTTTGGAATGATAAATATGTCTGGCCAGCGCGGGGTAAAGTGTCTGGTTAATAAGAGTGCTTTTACCGGATCCGGAAACCCCGGTAACGCATACCAGCATTCCAAGCGGGATTGTGACATCAACATTTTTCAGATTGTTTCCGCTGGCGCCTTTGAGGATCAGTTCAGAGCCGTTTCCTTTTCTCCTTGTGGCCGGGACCGGTATATCTTTTTTGCCGGACAGGTATGCGCCTGTTAAAGAGTTCTTGTCTGCGCAGACCTGTGCAGGTGTCCCTTCTGAAACAATTTTCCCGCCATGAACACCGGCTCCGGGTCCGATATCGATCAGGTAGTCGGCCGCAAGCATCGTTTCTCTGTCATGCTCGATTACAACGACTGTATTGCCGAGGTCCCGAAGCGCAATCAGGGTCTTGAGCAGACGGGAGTTGTCGCAGGGATGAAGTCCGATGCTCGGTTCGTCAAGGATGTAAATTACTCCTGTCAAACGTGAACCGATCTGTGTGGCAAGTCTTATTCTCTGTGCCTCTCCGCCCGACAGGGTCGAAGCGCCTCTGCTCAGGGTAAGATATGAGAGACCCACGTTCCTTAAAAAATCGATCCTCTGTCTGATTTCTTTAATTATCTGACCCGCAATTATTGTTTCTTTGCTGCCAAGAGTCAGGGAATCAAAAAAATCTGCAGTCTTTTGAATTGACATGGAAGAAATCTCGGCGATATTCTTTTTCCCGACCAGGATCGACAGGCTTTCCTTTTTAAGTCTTGCGCCTTTACAGACCGGGCACTGCCGCTGTGTCATGAAATCCACGATCCAGCGGCGGATATCTTCCGAGGAGGTTTCCCTGTAGCGACGCAGCAGATTTGGTATTACTCCCTCAAAGGTTCTCTTGAACTGGCCCTTGCCTTCTCTCTCCCTGCTCGCAGCCTCCCACTCCATAGTGATCTTCTCTTCGCCTGAACCGTAAAAGAGTATGTCACGGTGTCTTTTTGAGATCGCGGAGAATGGTTTATCCAATGGGATTTTAAAATGACGGCACACAGATGTGAGGATCTGGTTATTCCAGCTGCCCTGAGTAGAAGCACCGTTCCAGGGGACGATAGCACCTTCTCCTATAGTCAGGGATTTATCCGGCACACAGAGTTCCGGATCTATTTCCATAAGATAGCCCAGACCCGTGCAGCTTTCGCAGGCGCCAAAGGGGTTGTTGAATGAAAACATCCTGGGTGTTATCTCTTCATAACTGACGCTGCAGTCGGGACAGGAGAGGAGTTCAGAAAAGACCAGTTCACCGCTGTCACCACGGTCAATTTTTACCGTTCCGTTTGTACTGAGCTTTAGAGCCGTTTCGAGTGAATCTGTAAGGCGGGAGCGAATTGATTGAGTGTTTATGAGACGGTCAATGACAACCTCTATTGTATGCTTCTTGTTTTTGTCAAGAGGAATCTGTTCATCCAGGGTATAAATTATCCCGTCTACATTTACACGCAAGTATCCGTCTTTCTGTAGTTTCTCAAGCAGCTCCCTGTATTCTCCCTTCCTTCCTGATACAACCGGAGCCAGTATCTGAAATTTGGTGCCCTCAGGAAGTTCCATAACTCTGTCGGTGATCTCCTGGATTGTCTGGCGGGAGATTACTTTCCCGCATTTGAAGCATGTCGGGGTTCCAGCCCTTGCGAAGAGCAGACGGAGATAGTCGTGAATTTCGGTAATAGTCCCAACGGTGGAGCGTGGATTGTGCCCGGTTGTTTTCTGCTCAATTGAGATGGAGGGGGAGAGACCTTCAATAGAATCGACATCCGGTTTTTCCATCAGCCCCAGAAACTGACGGGCGTAGGTGGATAGAGACTCAACAAATCTCCGTTGTCCCTCCGAATAAAGTGTGTCAAAAGCAAGAGAAGACTTCCCAGAGCCGGAAAGTCCGGTAATTACAGTGAGGGAGTCCCTGGGGATTGAGACGTCGATATTTTTAAGGTTGTGCTCGCGGGCACCTTTTATGACTATATATCTATTTTGCATAAGGCTTGTGGCTGTTGAAATTTAACAAGCCCGCCGCTGGTTCTTTGATGTAAATATTACGCACGGGTCTGTTTGAAGCGGATTATGTGTCCAGGTCCTTGTGATAGGAGTTCCAGGCGTTCTGTACGGCTTCTGCAACCTTGGCCCGGTTAAACGGCTTGAAAAGGCAGGGGTAACGAATGGTCTTGTAAATTTTTACAAGAGTATGCTTGGGATTATAACCAAACCCTGTCATCAGTGCCATTTCCGAAGGAAACTTTTTATCTTTAATTTTGCTGATAAACTCATAACCATCCATATCCGGCATGGCGATATCTGTCAGTACAAGGAAAAATGCTCTGTTGCCAAGCTCCTTGAATGCTGCTTCGGTAGTGGGGACTGTACAAACCTCCCATCCAAGCGACTCAAGATAGATCTTCAGAAAATCCAGAACATCTACCTCATCGTCAACTACCAGAATCCGCTTATTTTTTTCCTTTATTGAAGAGCTCATAAGTTTTATCAATCAATTCTTGTTTACCGAAAGGTTTAGTAATATAGGCATCGGCGTTCATGATATGAAGTCCGACCATCTCATCAAACTGCTGGCTTTTTGCTGTGAGTATTGCAATGGGTACTCTGGAAAAAGACGAATCGCTCCTTATCATTTTGAATACGGCCCACCCATCCATTTTAGGCATTGAAAGATCAAGTAAAATCGCATCGGGATTATAAGATTTAACAGTCTGATAAGCTTTAAGCGGATCAAGTACTGTTTCCACCTTAAAGTCCTCTGTGGTTTCCAGTACTAATTTTACCAAATCTGCGATGTCTTTGTCATCTTCAATTACCAGTATTTTTTTGGGCATAGGCACCGTACCTCAATTTCTGAAAAACTCTGAAAACAACCATTTCCAATATTTCAGACAAACAAGAAAAGCCGCAGCACCGGCTGCAAAGCGCATAGATATGGAAATTACTGAAATCGGCAGGTTAAGTGTAACTGCTTCATTTACCATGTCAAGAATTATTGCGCATACTATCAGCATTCCCGTGGCGTAGAGGATCTTGTAGTAAGGCCCGATTTTAAGCGCCTCGCCCAGGCGCTTGCTTAAATAGGCCAGCACAGCCATAAGAATGACTGCTGAGAGATCGAAAAAGAACAGGCTCTGCTGATAGATCATTTTATTTTCGGATCTTCCTCATTGTAAAGAAGAGGCCTGTTATGCTGAGTGCTGACGCAACTCCGCTTCCCAGGAGCGCAAAAACAGATGCGACCTGAAACAGAACACTGTTATCATCGATAAACAAAACCACTATGAACAGAATAGCCAGAGTAATGGCTATAATAAACCCGGCCTTGGGAGAGGCCTGATTGAATTTTTTATGGTAAAAAGCCGAGATCAGCAATGCCATCAGGTTCAGAAGACTGCTGAATAGGACATAGCCGCTCAGAAGCAACGCTTCAATGCTTACGGAAAAAGAGCTCATCAATGTTTCCCGAATGCATTGACAAATGCATCCTGTGGCGTAGAATGAGTTATTCCGCTCATGATTCCCTCGCGGCCGCTGAACTTTGATTCTACTTCTATACCCTTTGATGTGATACGGAAACAGCGAATGTCCTTCTGGTGATCACTGCCGCGCATTTTAAGAATGCAGAGGGCCTTTTCAATTGCGCTGTCGATTTCCACATATCGAAGCACTGTGTAAGAGTCAACTATAAACGGGATTTTGCTTGTCATCTGTGACATCTGCCCCAGCAGGCTGTCGTTCTCTTTGAGGAGAATGCTTGTGACACCTTCCCGCTTTATGGCATTAATAAGGCGGGTCTCGACCTCACGAAGTTCATAGGGATCTGCCACTATGGATTCAAAATGAGTCATGCTGTCGATTGCCATTCTCCTGATACCCATCTTCTCCACCATGGACACAAAAACCCCGTCCATTTTATCGAATTCAGAAATTGTGGTCTGGGGATCAGAAAAGATGATTTTCAGCTTTCCTTCCTCTTCCAGCTTCTTGAAATCCCAGCCAAACTGCAATGCATCGTGGTAATACTGCTGTGGGAACTCCTCAAATGTGATTATCAGGCCTGGTTCGTTATACATGGTGATACCATTATATATGAACTGCATGGCAAGGGTCGTCTTACCTGTGCCTGGGGCCCCTTCAAGGAGATTCGCAGAACCCCTGAGGAGACCTCCTGAAATCATTTTGTCAAGGGCTTTGATCCCGAATGGGACTCTGTCTTCACTCATAAAATCTGCCTCCCGAATTCAGGAGAATAGGTGTAAGATGATTGCCTTCTGTACATGAAGTCTGTTTTCAGCTTCATCAAAGGCTATGGAGTGTTCTGAGTCAAGAACTTCGCTTGTTATTTCTTCACCGCGGTGAGCCGGAAGGCAGTGAGAGACAAGCACCCCGGATGGTGCCAGGGAAAGGACTTTCTCATTTAGCTGGTAACCTGTGAAATCACGTTTCCTTTTTTCAGTCTCGCCCTCCTGGCCCATGCTGGTCCATACGTCAGTATAAAGTGCTGTCGCATCTTTAATCGCACCCAGGAGATCATGTGTAACCACGATGCGGGAGCCGGTTTCTGCCGCTGCTTCAAGACATGGCTTCATAATGTCATCTTTTGGAGCGTAACTGGGCGGGCATACAACTGTGAAATCATATCCGACTTTTGCACAGAGGCCCATGATGGAATTGCAAACGTTGTTGCTGTCGCCGACAAATACAACCTTTACATTCCGGGATTCCCCGATATTTTCATATAATGTAAGTGCAAATGCCAGTGCTTGACAGGGATGAAATTTGTCTGTCAGAGCATTGATAACAGGAATTCTGCTGGAACGGGCAAGAAGTTCAACCGTCCGGTGGCTGAATGTCCGGGCAATTATCAGGTGAACCCACCGTTCAAGGTTTCTGGCTACATCCTCGACGCTCTCCCGTTTACCCATTCCGATTGTTTCACCGGACAGGTTTATTGGGTGACCGCCGAGTTCATTTATGGCGGTTTCAAAAGTTATCCGGGTTCTCAGTGATGGTTTTTCAAAAATCATGACTCCGGTGCGGTCTTTGAACGCTTTGGGGTCCGATTTCAAACGGTTTTTTTTGAGATCGGATGCACTTTCAAGTACGCTGGTGATTTCCTCCCGGGAAAAATCCAGTAATGAAAGAATATCTTTTTTGGTTGCTACCATGATCTTTTCTCTCAATCCGTCTCTGGTTATGTAAAAAATATTAAAATAATTGTTTTGCACTGCATAACTGCAAGTATTTAAGAGATTTAAGCTCCATCGGGTTATTCAACTTATTACTAAATGCCGGTACTTTAAAAAAACGAGTCGCATAAAACTGTTTTCTCTGACTGATATTAAGACAAATTGCATTTTAATTCTGCTTCATTTTCTTAATACCTGCCTTTGCATCCGGGAAGAAACGAAGTGTGTATAGACCTAGTAGCAGAAAGGTTTGAATAAATCGCAGATGCTTCACACCGGTGGAACATCTGGGATTTGTGAAAGCCTTTATGCACAAGGGATAAGTGCAATTTGCCCTGATCCGGGTGTGTAAGTCAGGTAAAAGAGTTACTATCCGATACAGTTTTATTTCAGATATAGTGAGCCGATGTCAAAAGGATCTGTGGTTTTTCCATATCAGGAGGTGTGCTGTGGATATCACAAATGTAATATTGCATACACTCTTTTATTTTTCCTGTTCCTGAAATTATATTAAAAGATTGCCGTTTTTTTACTGGGGCGTCGACAAGCGGTAAGTCACGAGGTTTTGGTCCTCGCATTCGAGGGTTCGAATCCTTCCGCCCCAGCATTATGACTCTGATAATTCTTATTCCAGGAGGTATTTTGGACATAATAAAACTTAAAACGCGATCACGCAATGGATCGGGAAAATCCTATACCCGCAAAGCCCGCATGCAGGGATGGGTACCGGCGATCTATTATGGCCGCAATCATGAACCTGTTAATATTGAGGTAGACGGGAAAGAATTCGAGGCACTGGTTCGTACAAGAAAACTCACTCACCTTATCGATCTTGGGTTACAGGATAAGGATGAGTCGATTGCGGTTATCCGTGAGGTCCAGCGGCATGTTCTGAAAGACAACGTCTTTTTTCATATTGACTTTCAGAAAGTTGCCATGAACGAGAAAGTTACGATCCAGGTTCCTGTTGAAACTGTCGGTCTTCCTATCGGAGTTAAAGATAACGGCGGTGTACTGGGCAGCCCTGTGAAAAGGGTGAAAATCGAGTGTATGCCTTCTGATATTCCAGAGAAACTCAGTATTGATGTATCGGCTCTGGATGTTGGAGATTCTATTCACGTCAGGGATGTCGTTATTCCTAATATCGTTATCAAAGAATCTCCGGACGAAGTTCTGGCTGTTGTCACACTTCCTACTCGTGAGGAAGATGTGGCCAAGCCCGCCGCAGAAGGCGCAGTTGAAGCCGGTGCAGCAGCAGCAGCACCTGCAGCAGCACCTGCAGCAGAGAAAAAATAGTCCCGGCCCATGGGGTTGCTCTCTTTCATTCGGAAGCTGCTCCCCGGGACATCTGTACCCGACTCAGTCGATGCTGTTTTTGTTGGTTTGGGCAACCCCGGAAATTATGCCAGAACTCGGCATAATGTAGGTTTCAGGGTTGCCGATGCTCTTTCTCAGAAATTGAAGTTTCCAGTCGCCGGGCATTTTGCCGATTCTTTTTTTGTGTCCGGAGTTTTGGATTCAGATAAAAGAGTGTTAATAGCTAAGCCTCAGACTTTTATGAATTCTTCCGGAGTGGCTGTTGAGGCCCTGGTGAAGAGACTTAAAATTCCGCTTGGTATGACAATGGTAATAGTGGATGATATAAATCTTCCGCTTGGTGTTATACGGGCGAGAAGAGGGGGATCCCACGGCGGCCACAATGGACTCAAATCCATAATCGAATATGTCGGTTCCGATTTTCCCCGCCTTCGAATCGGGGTTGGTCCTGCGCCTGAAGGCCGGGACTTAAAAGAATTTGTTCTGGGGGAGTTCTCCAGCGAGGAAGAAGAAGTACTGAACCAGGTAATTACAAAATCAGTCGTTGCATCGATTCATTTTCTTACCGAAGGAATAGATGCGGTGATGAATAAATTTAACAATTGATCCTGCTCCGGCTTTCGGCAGCTCGGGGCCTTAGACCACAGGAGGTTTAATTTGAAACGGCCGTATGAATCAATGGTAGTTTTTGACGGGACTCTTCCCGATGATGTGCTTCAGAAAGAACAGCAGATGGTTGAAGACCTTCTGAAGCAGAGTGCAAGTTTCGAGAAGACGGATGTATGGGGAAAGCGTCAGCTTGCCTATACAATTAAAAAGAAAAAGACCGGTTATTATTGCCTTTTCCTCTATGAAGGCGAAGGAGACACGGTTATTGCTCTTGACAAATATATCAAGCTGAACGATCGCGTTCTTCGCCATCTTACTGTTCAGCGCAATGTCAAAAATGATATTGCCAGAGCTGCAGCCGCTGCCCGCCGGGAAAAATCTCCCGAAAGTGATCTGCCAATCCAAATCGATGATGAAAATGAATAATTGAGGAGAGAAAAAATGTATCAGAAAAGAATGGATAGAGGAGAACGGAACGGCTTTAATCAGAACGGTCCCAGAAGAAGGATCAAGAAAGTTTGCTGGTTTGAACAGAATAAGGTAGAACCCGACTATAAAGATATCCGAATCATTTACAGATATGTCACAGAACGTGGAAAAATTGTTCCGCGCCGTCTCTCAGGTGTCAGTTCTAAGAACCAGAGAAAATTGGCTGTCGCAATCAAACGTGCACGCCATCTGGCTCTTCTACCCTTTGTAGCGGAAAACATAAAATAAACTGATCTGAAATGAGAGGAGCGATTTAACTATGGAAGTGGTTCTGAAAAAAGATTATGATGGGCTGGGTAAAGCCATGGATGTCATTCCGGTAAAGGATGGCTATGCCCGGAATTTTCTTATTCCTCAGGGAATCGCTGTACCGGCGACTGAAGGAAATAAGAAAAATGTTGCTGAGGCAAAAAAGATAGCTGAACGCAAAGAAGGTAAGAAAGTCGAAGTGGCAAGAGAGCTTTCCAAGAAAATCGAGCAGATCCCCTGCACTATTCCGGTGAAGGTAGGGGAAGAAGAAAAAATCTACGGCTCTGTTTCTGCTCAGGAAATCTCTGATTTTCTGAAAAAGGAAGGCTTCGATGTCCAGAAGCGTGACGTAGATCTTGCTGAACCCATAAAGCAGCTTGGCGTATACAATATCAAGATCAATCTGTACAAAGATGTATCCGCAAGGTTGAAGGTCTGGGTAGTAAAAGAGGAAAAATAAAGCCCGGTGAATAAATAAAGATATATATGCCGGGCCGACTTAAAGACCCGGCATTTTTTTTATTGAAAGGAACTTGAATGATTTTCAAAGGATGTTACGTAGCTATCGTTACCCCTTTCAGGGATGATGGTTCCATTAATGAACAGGCTTTGCGCAGTAATATCGATTTTCTCATAAGCAAAGGTGTTGCCGGGCTTGTTCCATGCGGGACCACCGGTGAATCGGCTACTCTTTCCTGGGAAGAGCATAACAGGGTAGTGGATATCACAATAGATCAGGCCAAAGGCAAAGTGCAGATCATCGCAGGCGCAGGCTCAAATAATACTGAAGAGTCAATTGCTGCTGCCAGACATGCCCAGGATAAAGGCGCAGATGCACTTCTTTGTATAACACCTTATTACAATAAACCTACCCAGGAAGGTTTGTTCCAGCACTACAAGGCTATCTCTTCAAGTGTGGAAATCCCGATTGTAGTTTATAATGTCCCTGGCAGAACGAGTGTAAATCTGCTGCCGGAAACCCTTGAGAGGCTGTGCGCATTCAAAAACATTGAATGTGTCAAAGAGGCCAGTGGTAACGTAACCCAGATCTCTGAAATTCACCGCCGCTGTGGTGACCGTCTCACGATCCTTTCCGGTGACGATGCTCTGACACTGCCGATTCTGGCAATTGGTGGAAAAGGTGTAATTTCCGTGGTGGGAAACATTGTCCCTGACAGAATGGTTAAGCTGATTGATGAGTATTTTAAGGGGAACATGGATGTCGCGCTCAAAATTCATGAGGAGCTTCTTCCTTTGAATCAGGCGATGTTTGTGGAGACAAATCCAATACCTGTAAAAACCGCGATGAACCTTATTGGAATGAATGCCGGGACTTTACGTTTGCCGCTGGTGTCCATAAGCGAACGCAATAAACAGGAACTTATCTCCGTATTATGTAAGTACAACCTCGGCATTAAGGAGTAAACTAACTGTGGCCTTGAACATAGTTTTAAATGGTGCGCTGGGGAGAATGGGCGTGGAGATCGCTAATGTGGTGCTCTCAGATAACACGCTTAAACTGGCGGCTTGTGTTGAATATACAGGGCATCCCAAAGCCGGTCAGGACTACGGTACTCTGATCGGAAAAGGGCCTCTGAATGTGGAGTTGAAGGATTCCTTCGACGGGCTGGATATCTCCGGGGCTGTCATCATAGATTTCTCTTCTATCGAGTCATCCTGTGCCCTTTTACGTAAAGCTGCAGATTTAGGCGCCGGTCTGGTAGTTGGTACTACCGGACTGGGCCCTGAAGTTTATGAATTGGCACGGGTTGCTTCAAAAAAGATACCGGTTCTGGTCAGTCCGAACATGAGTCTTGGGGTAAACCTTCTCTTTTCCCTTACCGAAATTGTATCTTCAAGATTAAAGGACCTCTTCGATATCGAGATCATCGAAGCGCATCACCGGTTCAAAAAGGATTCTCCAAGCGGTACTGCGAAGCGTTTAGGCGAAATTGTTGCAGAGTCTCTGGGAGTTCCCTACGCCGATGCGGTGCAGAACGGAAGGTCAGGTCTTGCGCAGTCAACCCGTCCGCCAAGGGAAATAGGAATGCATGCGGTGCGCGGGGGAGATATTGTCGGGGATCATACTGTTCTGTTTGCAGGGATCGGTGAGCGAATCGAGTTAAGGCACATGGCTCACAGTCGAACGACTTTTGCCAAAGGAGCAGTTGTGGCCGCAAAATGGCTTGGGGACCACAAACCCGGTCAGTATACCATGAAGGATGTTCTGGGGTTGTAGTGACTCCATAAAATGGGAGTAATATGAAGTCTTCATTTTTCTTGCTGATTTTTTCCATCGCCTTTTTAGCTACTTCACAGGTTCAGTCAACTGATGGTGATAAAGAAGCTCAAATAGTTGATTCGCAAACCGTTGCAGAGCCTGTCAAAGATAAAGACAGCAGTTCTCAGATCGCAGAACCAGAAAAGAAAAAGGTAGAGATAATCGAAAGCGAAGAGGAACTGATTCTTGATGGTGGAGAGGAAGATCTTCTGGGATCTGTCAAACCTCAGGAGAAAGAGGCAGAAAAGGCAGATAGTGCAGCGATCAGTTCGGAGCAGGTAGGAAAAGCCGATTCTGCGGAAACCGTAACGGAACAGCTTCCTGAGGGCTCCTCTGATCAGGTAAAGAAACCGGCGCAGTCTGACAGTCCTGTGACTGAGGCTAATGCGCCTGTGCAGGAGAAGTCTGAACCTGTTGTTGCCAAAGTCGAGAAGATGCAACCAATCAATTTCGCCCGCAATTTAACAGAGTACAGATCTCCTAAGCTGGCGATCATGCTCTCGTTGCTGCTTCCAGGGCTTGGGCAGTCCTATGCTCACAACGGCAAAAAGGCTGTTCTTTACGGGGCAGTTGAAGCCGCCGTAATCGGCGTAGGGGTGGGTTTTGCGGTCAAGGGCAGAAGTGTGAAGGATGAAGCTAATAAATTTGCTGATAAGCACTACTCGGCCGGAAATTTTAAAAGTTATTTGGATAAACTGAAGAATCACTTTCCAGATTCTATTGTATATGATCACATTTTTCTGGGGTCTGATCCGGATACCTTTATAGAAGTCAATATCAAAAACAGGGATGATACCTATTACCGCACTATTCGTGATGCTGATCTTGCATTCGTTCACGGCTGGGATGATGCTGAGCCGGGGTTGGATACGAATTTTCAAATCAAGCCCGAATATGAAAGCATATATAGTAAATATGATGTTGATCCAGAGCAGGCGCAGGAATACCTTTTTTACAAAGAGGGGGCCGGTGATGACACCAGTAGTGCAATGTACGGGTTTTCAGAAAACCAGAAAAAATACAGTGAACAGATTTCCCGTTCTAACGGCCACTACCGGACATCTAAAGGGGTTTTGACTCTGCTTTTAGTGAATCATATAGTGAGTGCAATCGATGCCGGGATCACTGCTAAAGCATATAATGACAAGCTTCTTGGAAAGCAGAGTTTCTGGCAGAGAATAAATATTAAGGAGCAGAGCGTGGCTACTGGAAATGGAACGGCCCCGGGCTACGCCTTGCAGGTGAGATTTTGAAGAAACATACTCTCTCTATTGTTCTACCGTTGCTCTTGTGGAGCGGTCTTTCTGCCCAGGTCACTGTTCAGGATATTATTACCGACAGTGTAGATGTTTTTTCACGGCAGAGTGACAGGGCCATGAAATCATCAAACCTTGCCATGGCTGCATCACTTCTGATCCCCGGTCTGGGACATCATTATCTTGGCAAAGCTGAACCTGCGCTTGCGTTAATAAGTCTTGATGTGCTCTCGGTATTCGGCGCAATATTCTGCAACCAGCATTCAAAAGGTTTGCTGACGGATTCCCGTGGCTACGCTGGTACTTATGCGAGGATTGTGCAGGGGCGGGAGGATGAAAATTACTGGAACATGGTTGGTGAATTTGATGACATGGATTCTTACAATGAAGCCGTACGTCTTAACCGCCAGTCCGGTGATGAGATTACAGACAGCAGGCTGAGCTGGAAATGGGATTCTGATTACTACAAAGACGAATACAGGAAAATCAGAAAGAACTCACACAGATTCAAGACCGCAGCATCGCTTTGTCTGGGAGCCATGGTTCTTAACAGGCTTGTAGCTTTTGTGGACATAAGGGCAAAAACCCGTTACAAAGGGGTCACAAGCACATCATTTCATCTGCAGCCGTCTATTTCACCTGATTTTTCTTCGGCTGGAATTCTTATTTCAAAACAATTCTAAATTAGGCCTGACCCTGTATTGCACCTTTAAATCTCTGGTTGTATATTGTACTATATATGGTGTTGGTTCGTATATAATACACAACCCTTTCGATCTGGAGTGAACCGATGCGTTGTCCTTTCTGCAGTCATGGTGAAGATAAAGTAGTTGATTCCCGCTCAAGTAAAGAGGGGCAGGCGGTACGGAGGCGCAGGGAGTGCCTCCGTTGTGGTCAGAGATTCACTACATATGAGTATATTGAGAATGTGGCTTTGACTATAATAAAAAGTGATCAGCGACGTGAACCTTATGACCGGCAGAAGTTGATGCAGGGGATAATTGCCGCCTGCAAGAAAAGACCGGTAAGCATGAAGAAAATTGAAAGCATAGTTGACAAAATAGAGAACCAGATAGAAAAGTCAGGCAAAATGGAGGTGCCAAGTTATGATATAGGCCAGTTTGTTATGGCTGAGCTCTATGCTCTTGACGAAGTAGCCTACGTAAGATTTGCCTCTGTTTACCGTAAATTCAAGGATATCTGTGAGTTTATATCTGAAGTTAAGGATTTAGAATCAAAAGCAGAACCGGTTGTGAAGGGGAAGTGAATCCCCCTTCACATTTCCTCAATTCTCCTGCCTCTTGCAGTTGCCAATTGTTTCTGTATCTTGAACAATGTCCTCATCAAACTTCATTTTTAATGAACCATTAAGTCGTATTTGGGTAGAATAAAACACGGTGGTAAAAATCAAAGCCTGGTCACAACTGGAACATCATTTGTTTTCAGTTCCCCTGACCCCCTGGGAGCTGAAGCCCCTTCTTTATCTGCTGCTGTATGCGAATCTCAGCCAGATTCTGTGAGTGCTTTTATTTACCCGCGCATCGGGGTCTTGGGGTTGTTTCAATTGATAGTCATAGTCGTAGTCAAGAGTGACAGAACGGGCAAGCCGCCAGCTAAGAGTGGCTGAGATATCATAGTCCGGTTTTGTGATTCGCATTTCAGGAGCAACAGGTGCAAAGAGTTTCAGTTCGGCTCCGGCAGTTCCCAGTTTCCCTATCATGAGATTGCCGGTTATTGATCCCTGAGGTCCGAACTCAAAGATTCTGGTCTCATCCATAGATTGCAGTACTATACTGTTTTTCATGCGTAAATAATAAGGAGAGTCCGAATACAGCTCAGGGTTGATACTCTGGTATCTTGACGGAAAGCTGGAGAAAGAACTTCCTGCACCCAGCCTTATTTTCAGCTCAAAGAAGTTTGAATTGACAGCATCGAAGTTTGCTCCGCCCCCCACATCGACAGTAAATGGGGAGAAGGATGGGCTTATGTCGAAAATCTGATATTGTGTGCTGAAACTTTTGTCGGTAACAGATGAATCTTTGTGGAGAAAACAGAATTCACTTTTGTTGTAATCATCAAGCCTGACTCGTCTTGGAAGCAGGTTGGTTCTGAATTCAGCGCGGCCAAAGGGGCCAAACCACTTCAAAAATCGCCAGATGTAAAGGGAGTTGATGCGGAAATCGTCTACACCGCTGGTCAGGTCCAGTTCCGAAAGGCTGAGGCCTTCATCTAAACGTATTGCAGATTCCCACTCATGATGGTCATAGTTGTAAAGGAGCCAGATGCTTGAGCTTAGACTGAAGATAGAAGAAATTGCTTCTCTGTGCTGTTCCAGCCGGTCAATTTCACCGTTGAACTGCAGCATCCCGCCAACGTTTGCACCATATTTCCAGTGTGAGGCGATTCTGGTTCCGGGTGAGATATCGACCGTGCCGCCGCTGATGATTGCCATGTTATCGGGGCGCTGGACAAGGAGGAACTTGACGAGCTCACCGGGAAGAAGTCTCACGGTTACAAAATTTTTCAGGGTATTGAAACTTTCTCCTCTTCCAAGTATCTTGTAGGTGCCGGGTTTGAGAATCCATGTCTTTACGGACTCACCCAGGTTAAGGTCGGCCCCGAACCCTCTTCCGAATGACTCAAAATCATCCAGACGTACCAGTTCATATTCACCCCTGAACGAGGTGACATTCGTGTCAACGGTTTCGATGGTAAGGCCGGCCCATTCGGGCATCACAGGAGTAATTCTGGATTCTTTAACGTCAATGTTTTTCACGATGCGCTGGCGATGCGATCCGCTCCCAAGAACTAAATAGTAAGATCCCGGTTCTACGTTATAGGTTGTTCCTGTTTCCCCGGAGCCGATTGTATGCCCGTCAGGATTTATAATTTCCACATCAGGCTCATTTTTGGCATCTGTAAATCTTGGAATAAATATTCCCCCCTTACCGAGGGGGACATGTATTCTATCGGAGGACATCTGTTCAGATAGTGGCGGCGCTTCCCAGGTCTTTGCCACTTTATCGTACCAGGCAGTAGTGCGATTTGTTCCCTCTGATTCCTGCTGTTTAAGAGAGTCGGTGGGGATTTGCCAATTGATGTACTCCTGGGTAATCTCTTCTCCGGGAAGATCTGGCGGCAGCTCTCCCCTGGGGCAGATAAACAGAATGCTGATAAGCAGCACTGCTTTAAAATACAGCTGATTCCGGAGCATCAATTCCTGACCTCGATGATAGTCGTATCCTGAAACTCTGGTGTTTCTATTCCTGAAACAGGTGTTCCGATGCCCAAATCCTGTGCCAGTTTGATATCCATGTCATTAATCACCTGTGCCATGGATAATTCCATGATAGCTGACATCTCCCGGATCACAAATTCCGGTTCATGCTGATAGACCTTTTTGCGCAGATCGAACCTTTTGGTGTAAACGATACCACCGTCGCTGATCCTCACCAGGTTGATTCTGTATGCAAGATGGGCAAACCAGAGCTCATCACTATCGTATTCTTCAAGCGCTTCTATTATGCCGCTGAGCTCATAGTGTGGTTTGTGGCTCTCATCGAATCTCCTTACAACGTTGTTGACAAGACCTGATGAGGCAAGATGTTTGTGAACCAGGTCTGTAATCATGCGTGCAGGTTTAACGGCCCAGACGCGGTATACATAGTATTTCAGTTGAAAAGGACTCTGTCGGTATACAATCTGGGGGCGGTTGTATGCTTCCTCAATGTCAAATTCTCTGAGTCGGATTGTAACCGGATAAGGTGTCGGGCTCTGACGTTTTTGCATTTGAGACGGCATGTAATTGAGCATGTAATACTGCTTGACCGGCACAGTGCCGCATCCGGCTGCTATCAATGCGGAAAATGCCAACAGGTATAATATCCGCAAATTCATCGGACCTCCCTTCCCCTCTGTGATTCGCCTTTAAGCAGCAGTGATGGATTTTCAGCCAGTACTTTGGTCAGCTGATTGGCGTTTTCTGATGCCTCCCTGATATTTTCCATACTGACTGCAAAATCTTCCCTGCTCTGGCGGATCATGAGGGAAAGGTTCTCTGAGAGGCTCTTTAGAGATTGCACAGTGGAATCAACCATGGTGAATGTTCGGTTTACCAGATCCGGAGAGACACTGTTTTTAAAAGAACTGGTGAAGGTTTCTATATCACCGGCTGCTGCATCTATTTTGGATATTATGTTTCCGGTTGAGGCGGTCAGTTTTTCGATCTGTGGTCTTGTCTCACTTACAAAACCCTTGACATCATTTGATATGTAAGCCACATTGTCCAGAATCATCTTTATCGAACGCAGACTGTCCGGTTCGGTGATCTGATTGAGGTGATTGAGCAGAAGCTCCACTTTAGCGACAATCGATTCCGCTTTGCCTGTAATCGATGAGATCATTGAGACTCTGGTAGGTACCTCGGAGCCAGGCTTGAGAAGGTCTGATTCGTTTTTCCCACCGGAAATCTCAACGTATTTGAGTCCGGTAATCCCCATTGCCCCTGTGGTGGCCACCATGTCGACTTTCATAGGGAAATCCTGCTGGATTTTAAGATCGACTTTTACTCTGGAGAGGTTGTTGGGGTTGTAGGAGATTTTTTCTACTTTACCGATAGGTACTCCGTTGAACTTTACTACCGCACCCTGTTCCAGTCCGCTGAGCGATTCGCCTTCGAAGAATGCAATAAAAGTGTTGTATTTGTCACTAAGTCGCACGCCCAGGGGAATAGCCGCGAAAACCAGCAGAAGAGTTATGCCGGCAATTACAAACACTCCGAGTCGGGCGCGCTGTGACCTTGAAATGCTCATCCTGAAATCTCCAGATTGAAATCGCTATCACCGGATTTATCATGTGTACTGCCCGGTTCTTGCCGCTTGAAAAAGTCTGAAACAGGACCTTCTTTCATTTTCATTGCCTCTGACAAGGGACCATCAAAAAGCAACGATCCCTTATATAAAAATGTAATTTTGTCCGATATCTTTTCTATAGAAAAGAGCTCATGGGTTACAACCACAATTGTAATCCCCAGCATCTTTCGCAACCTCAACAACAGGTCATCAAGACCCGCCGATGTCACCGGATCAAGCCCGGCAGAGGGCTCATCACAAAACAACAGCGGCGGGTCCAATGCCAGAGCGCGGGCCAAAGCGGCCCTTTTTCTCATTCCCCCCGAGAGCTCTCCGGGATAGAGGTCTGCCGCATGAGGAAGATCGACCTGCGCAAGCTTAAGACGCACTATCTCTTTAATTATACTATCTGGTAAGTCGGTGTGCATCTGCAGAGGCAATGCAACATTCTCGCTTACAGTCATGGATCCCAGCAGCGCCCCGTTCTGAAAAAGAACACCGACTTTTTTAAGTACCTCCACGGTCCCGGGGTCATCCTGATCAGATATCTCGGTGCCGAAAATCCGGATACTTCCGGAAAATGGCTTCAGGAGTCCTATTATTGATCTTAGAAGTGTCGTCTTTCCGCATCCTGATGTCCCGAGGATCACTCTAATTTCGGATGCAAGGAAACTTGTGGTTATATCTTTCAATATGACCCGCTCACCATACTTTGCCACCAGATTTTTTATTTCCACCACGGGTTTCAAGTTGCTCTGGTTCAATTCGGTTCCCTTAGAGAATAAAGGAGAAGATCGCGTCGGCAATTATGATAATAAAGATTCCGGTTACGACGCTTGCGGTAGTTTCTTTCCCCACGGCCTCAGCACCTCCGCGAACCCTGAAGCCATAAAATGAGCCAATCCAGATAATGAGCCAGGAAAAGACAAGCGATTTCACAAAACCTGCAAAGACATCTTTTATAGCCAGGCTTTTTCCCAGTTCGTTCCAGAAAAGACTCGATCCTAAATCAAGATAAAGTACTGCGACAAAATAGCCGCCCAGAATCCCCGCTGCGGTGCCAAATATTGAAAGTATGGGCATTGTGATGGATATGGCCCAGAACTTAGGTACCACTGTAAACTGAATAGGGTTGATTCCCATAGTCTGCAGCGCATCAAGCTCCTCTCCTACAACCATAGTGGCGATCTCAGCCGTTGTAGCGCTTCCAGTCCGCCCTGCCAGAATAATGGCTGTGAGCAGAGGACCCATTTCCCTGACCATTGTTATACCAAGAAGGGGTGCCAGGAAAACACCGGCTCCAAAGGTACGAAGCTGAATTGCAGTCTGAAGAGCAAGCACAATCCCTATAAGAAGTGAAAGCAGGCCTACTATGCCGAATGCCTTAAACCCAAGCTGATACATCTGCTCGCCAAGAACTCCCTTTTTGAAGTCTCTTTTTTTCAGGAGACCCAGGGTTCCCCAGTAAAGCATTTCAGTAAGAACTGAGATCGCACTTACAGCGTTGTCCTTGAATAAAAGAACTGTATCCCCGGTTTTGACCAGAAAATTCTCCTCTTTCTTCTTCTCAATATGCTGGCCTGCGGGAGAGGACCATGCCTGCAGATTTTTGAGCAGATCCGGTGACAGGTCCCGTAAAATCAGTTTACCGCCCGCTTTTTTATAAGCTGAGTGGAGCAGGCGGATAAAGGACATTCCGGCGGAATCGATCTTTTCGGTCTTTGAAAAATCGAGAATCAGAGTCTTGCTTTTTTCACCGGAAAGCAGATCGCATCTTGAAACCCAGTCAAGGTTAAGAAATACTGGAACAAGGATAGACTGTTTTTCTGCTGGATCTCTTGTAATTCGGGTTTTCATAAACTGGAAAGATGAATCAATATTAATTTAGGGCACGCGTACTTGATAAGTATAGTATCTGGACGTTAGAAATTCATCTATTATTGCCAGATTAGAGGAAAATAGTGCGCCGGGGAGGGGAAAAGCCGGAGACCTTGACGAAACGGGAGTCCTCGATGTCAATCGGGCGCGATAAAATAATTTTGTGGAACGGCTCTGTCAATATCTCTGTAAGTGATTGCAATAAAAGGAAATAGGTCCTATTTGGAAGGAAATCTCCGGTTTTAAAAATTAAAAATAAGTGAGAAACAAATTGCATTTCGGGACTTTTGGCCATATATTATAAGTGCCTCATGAAAAACAAATTAGCAAAAATATGAACAAATTTCCTCTAAATAAAATCCTTTTCTGAGTGTGGAGGGTTACACAACATGCAGCTACCTAAATCGCGGCGCCGTCAAAAGCTTCGGGAAAAGAAATGTCAGTATCCGGGATGCGGAAAGATCTTTTTTGGCATCCATATTTCAAAGTATTGTCCCGAACACCGCCAGGACAGATACCGTATCAGAAAGCGGACAAAGCCTGAAGATGTCAATATCAAGAATCAGACTTTCAAGCATAATTACACTGAAGTAGTAACCCTTGTAATGAACTGTGCACTTGAAGGATGTGATCATCAGTTTGAGGTCAAGATCTATCCTCGTCAGTATATCTATCCCAAATATTGTCCTGAACACCGTAACGAGTACAAAAGAATCCGTCATCTACAGTTGATCGGCAGAGAAGACCTGATCGAGCAGATGAAAAAGGAGAGCGAATGCTTTGAAATTGAGCATTCGGAAAGAGAAGATGGTGTGGATGTAGTAGGTAAAATGGAAGATGTAGCCTAAAATTTACGGGTTGCAGGTCAGGAAGTTAGGAAGTCACAAGTCGGAATGTCCGGGTTGTGACTTTCGTTTTTAAGCCAGATTCTTTATCTGGCATCTGAACTTAACTTTCGGCTTTTAACTTGTATCTATAATTTACCTTGGTTTTAATCTCTTCAAATCCTATTTTTCCAGTTTAATTTAACATTTATTGTTTTTAGGCAGGTATTTAGATGCACTCGTCTGATCAGGCAATCAGTAATGTAGGTGGAAGCGTACAGAGGTTCTTTGATACTGCTTTTTCCGGGGTAGAGATAAACGGTCCGGAGCTCAATCCACCGGAGATTCAGAAGAGTCCACTGATGCTTGTCAGCACTCATCGCAGCCATACGGATTATTTTCTGGTGGGGCATTATTTTTTCAGAAAAGGTTTCAGAGGATTAAGGTTTGCCGCAGGTGACAATCTCACCAATCTTCCCTATCTGGGCCCCCGTTTCAAGAACTGGGGAGCGTTTCCGGTTTCACGTGATACCGGTTTTGAACGCAACTACGTTCGTAACCTTTGTAAAAGTGTCAAATCTATGCTTCAGGGTGGGCAGGCGGTAATACTTTTTCCAGAGGGGGGGAGGAGTTACTCTGGTTCGATGCTTGACATAAAATACGGCATCCTGGGCGCCTCGGTGCTTCTGCAGGCTGAGAATCCTCAGAGTGATGTTTATCTTCTGCCGATTGCTGTTTCATATGAATACCCTCCGGACCTTCCCTATTTTAAAATGCTTCTGAAAGGCAAGTCGTACCGCAAACGTACAAATCCAGCATTTAAAAGAATATTGGGGAATATCATGTATTTTGGCGCCGATATACTTGCTTATGCTCCGGCGATGGCCGCAAAATACACCGGAAAAAAGAAGTACGGGAAAATTTACGTCGATTATGAAACCCCGGTTTCTGTCCGCGAGATGGTTGATGTTTCTGCAAACAGAATTGAAAATGCCCGTGACGATTTTTCATCACACAGGGCTTCCATGCAGAAGGTCAGTGATGTAATTCAGGCCAGGTTTATTAATCTTTTCAGGATTTTACCGGTTCATCTGGTTGCCTTTATACTAAAGAATGGAAAATTTACAGGCACAGATCAGATCTCTTCTGAGATCCCTTCGCTTCTCAAGAAACTGGCTGAAGTATCCCGCAACCTGAAGCAGGTAGATACGGAAACTCCAGAGTCGATTGTTAAAACCGGAATAGAACATCTTGTGAGGACAAAAGCGGTCAGTTTCAAAAACGGACGTTTATCAATAAAGAAACAGGAAATAATTGATTACTTTGCCCAATCGATAAAACTGTGAGGTGAATTTTGCTTTTTGAAGACTATCTTGTTCTACCAACAGTCGTTGAGCTGAGAGCTGAAGAGAAGGTGGAGGCCTTCAAGGAAATCACGCTTACATTATGTAAAGCACTCGATGTACGCAAACAGAAGACGTTACTGGATGAGATCCTGAAGAGGGAAGAATCCGCATCAACGTTCATAGGCCAGGGACTTGCCCTTCCTCATGCCCGCGGTCCGATTAAAGAAGAATTCGCGATAATTGTGGGCCGCAGTCTGGCTGGAATAAGTTACGATGCTGCGAGAGGAGCACTGGCTCACATAATTATTCTTCTGGTGGCCAGGGATGATGCAGACAACAATAAACAGCTGCAGATTCTCTCCGAGATCGCAGCGTTTATCAAGACCGATTCTGTGCGTGAGCAGATACTTTCTGTTGAGGGCACCACAGATCTAAGGATTATACTTGAATCCATGAAAAAAGGCATTCCTGAAGAAAAGCTGCAGAAATCAAAGAAAAGTGTCAATCCGCTGATAAATGCAGCAGTCGAACTCGCAAGAGATGTCAAGGCTTCGGCCTTGATGGTATTTGCAGATGCATCAAAAGACAACGACTTCCTCGATCAGCTTAAAAGTAAACCCAGGCTGATTATAGTTACCAGCAATAAAACCAGATTTGACCTGATAAAAGATAAGCGTATCTCCGGAATCCTTCAGGCACCATCAATACCGGGTTCCCGCACAGGACAGATGAAAATAGGAATACTGCTTGCACTCTCGCGCAGTCTGATCGGTAAAGAGGATACGGTGGTCTGCATATCCGGCAATTCTAAAAACGGTGTTTTTGATACGGTTGTCACAATCGATATTGCCCTGGAGTATGAATTCTATTTTACATCAGCACATAACATCATTCCACCGGATGTAAAGCCTGAGGTGCTGGAGCGGATAATAGGTCTGGCCGGTGAAATTGCGATTGAGGGGCGTGAGGGAAAGCCGGTAGGAACAATTTTTGTCCTGGGGGACACAAATTCAGTTAATGCCTATGTCAGGCAGCTTATAATAAACCCTTTCCGCGGCTACAGCGAGGCTGAAAGAAATATCCTGGATCCGGGGCTGGTTGAGACCTTGAAGGAATTTGCAAGCATCGATGGTGCATTCATAGTAACCGGTGATGGTATAGTTCTGTCGGCCGGAAGCTATCTGAGGCCCCAGATTACCGATGAACTTCCTTCGCTGCCCGGGGGGTATGGCTCAAGGCATGTGGCGGCAGCGGGAATCACCTCCTGTACAAATGCACTGGCTGTGACCATCTCTGAGTCGACCGGTACAGTAACGATTTTTAAAAGTGGTGTCATAATGATGTCAATTGCCAGGCCCGTGGTGAGGGAAAAAAGCCTGGTGCAGAGATTTTTGTAGGGCATTTCAGGGAGGTAGCAACTTCCTGGAGACTGCTGTATGAAAACATGCGCAACAAAAGTCGGCCTGATACTGTTCTTTATAACTGTTCTTAACTGTTTTTCACAGATCACCCTTCAAAACTATTATAAAAACTTCAGCAGGTATCACCTGAGCCAATCTTCCATGCTTAAAGACATAAAAAGGCTCGACAGCCTGTTCGGGACAGGTATTGCAGAGGATTCGCTTTTGTTAAGCAGGCTCGTCAGGCATCATAACTGGAGAGACGGGTATTTGAATTTTTACAGTCAATACGTGAGTAGTGAACAGCTGATAAGAGATGGCGGTAAATATGAAAATGTGAAGGAGATTTTTGATCAGGAGACAAAATACAAAAAAAGGTCCGGTTTATTTGCATTGATCGGCCTTCCGGGTGTGGTCTGGCTTGGAATAACTGTCATTGCATTTCCTGTGGCGGCATTGGGTTCAGGCGATACTGATTGGATCCGTTCGCCGGCCTGGATGATTCCTGGCATAACTTTGTGCAGTGTCACGATTCCTGCTGAGGTGATGTGTTGTTACTATTTACTTAAGGCCCAGTTTATTGTAAAGAGGCTTCCGCATGAATACAACGGCGCTGTCATAGTGAATTTCTCTAAACCTCAGGGAATCATCAAAGAATAAGTAAATGATTTTTCCGTTCCCCGGTTGCGCATTTCGTCTGTTACCAGCACACTTATATGTAATACTCAAATCAGTGTACCTTGAGAAGCTTCAGGAATATATTTTCTCTGAGACTTCGGGTTGGATCGGGATAATTATCTGTGTGTCAAATTCACAAAGGATTTCTCATGTCAAAAGCAAAAATAAGCTATAATGACAAGCTGCTCAGCGGCTTCATTAACAAAGATGAGCTGGAAAACTATAATCAGTCAATAGCATCAGCCGAAAAGATGCTCTCCGGACGCTCCGGTCCGGGTAATGATTTTCTGGGCTGGCTAGATCTCCCCAGGACCATTTCCCCGTCAGTCGTAGATTCCATTGCATCCAAAGCCTCTGAAATTAAAGAAAAGGCCGACATCCTGATTTGTGTGGGAATCGGCGGATCATACCTGGGCGCACGCGCGGCGATTGAATTTCTCTCTTCATCTTTTGAGGATATGAGAAAGCCCAGAGTCGTTTTTGCCGGCCACTCCATAAACTCCGATTACATCGCGGACCTGCTCGATATGGTCAAGGACCGCAGTGTGGCGGTTAATATGATATCCAAGAGCGGAACAACAACCGAACCCGGAGTTGCCTTCAGGGTCATTCGCCAGTTCATGGAAAAACGGTACGGAAAAAAAGAAGCCGCATCGCGCATTATCGCCACTACTGATCCTGCAAAAGGTGCCCTGCGCAAACTCGCCAGGGAAGAGGGGTACACTACTTTTGAGATCCCCTCCGATGTAGGCGGCAGGTTCTCTGTTCTCACTCCGGTGGGTCTTTTCCCTATCGCAGTCTCCGGAATTGACATCAGAAACCTCCTCACTGGCGCATCAGAATCGATGGATTTCTGCAGCGGAGACAACTACGAAAACAACCTCTCGGCCCACTACGCCGCTGTCAGGAACATCCTGTTCAGAAAAGGGTTTACCACCGAAGTCATGGCAGCTTTCCAGCCGCAGCTTCACTTCGTAAGTGAGTGGTGGAAGCAGCTTGCAGGGGAGAGCGAAGGCAAGTGCGGTACCGGAATCTTTCCGGCGGCACTGGACTACACAACCGATCTGCACTCATTAGGCCAGTGGATGCAGGAAGGTATAAGAAACGTATTTGAGACCTTCGTTTTGTTGAAGAAGACAAACCGCACCGTCGAGGTTCCCAAGTTTGATGATGACAGTGATGAACTGAATTATCTGGCATCAAGGAGCTTCGAGGAGATAAACCTCAATGCCTACAAAGGTACTTTACTGGCTCATGTCGATGGAGGGGTCCCGTCGGCTACAATTTCCCTTGAGGACCGCTCTGAGAAAACTCTGGGTCAGCTCTTCTACTTTTTCGAGAAAGCAATCGCGATCTCCGGTTACATGCTCAGGGTAAATCCTTTCGATCAGCCCGGAGTAGAGGCTTACAAGAAAAACATGTTTGCGCTTCTGGGCAAAGGCGGCTTTGAGAAACTCCGTGAACAGCTTTTATCGCGCACCGGCAGCATGCAGTTATGAAATCCTTCAGGAAGGTTCTTACCTTCAACTCACCTCACCGCAGGGATTATTTCAACATCACCGGTGAGGTTGAGGCTGCTCTTAAAGAGAGTGGAATCTCAGAAGGGTTGTGCCTTGTCAACGCGATGCATATCACAGCCAGTGTGTTTATCAATGATGACGAGCAGGGCTTAATCAGGGATTTTGATGAGTGGCTTGAGAATCTTGCCCCCCATGAGCCAGTTTCCAGCTACAGGCATAACGGAGCAGAGGATAACGGTGATGCTCACCTGAAGCGTCAGATCATGGGAAGGGAAGTCGTGGTGGCGGTAAGTGGCGCGAGGCTTGATTTCGGGCCATGGGAGCAGATTTTTTATGGGGAATTTGATGGAAGACGCCCTAAAAGGGTTCTGATTAAAATCATTGGTGAATAGATAATTCCGGGGGGAGATCTTGTTTCAGCAGAAACCGATTATCGGGGTTGTAGGTGGCAGTACTGCCACACCTGAGAACTATCAGCTTGCATATGAACTGGGTAGCCATATCGCTGTCAGGGGTGCCGTTCTGGTTTGCGGCGGACTTGGCGGTACCATGGAAGCAGTCAGCAAAGGTGCTTTCGAGAACGGGGGCAAAGTGCTGGGTTTTCTGCCCGGGAATGTTAAAAGTGATGCGAATCAGTTTGTCCATATCGCAGTTCCGACAGGAATGGGTGTAGCCAGGAATGTTCTGGTGGTCAATACGGCCGATGTTTTGATTGCTTTCCCCGGTGAATACGGTACTCTCAGTGAGATTGCGTTAGCGCTGGCCACAGGAAAGACAGTTATTTACTTTCCAGGCTCATGGGATCTTAAGAGAATTGGTGTGGTTGATATGTCCCGGTTTAAAGAAGCTTTTGATGCCAGACAGGCAATTGGACTGGCTCTGGATACTCTAAGTAAGATAAGGCATTAGAGGGCATTAAGGAAAAGATACTGGTGTTGCGGGTATAAGACAGGGGTGTACAGGCGATCAAATTTAAACGATTAAATAATTTTGAATCAAATTAGTTCAATTTGTGTAAGTCGTTGAAATGAAAAGGATTAAGCTACCCGTATGTAAAAGGCGGGTATAAAAAGGAATTGACTAAAGTAATTATTTGATATAAATTAATAAATATATTCTGTGCAGATCGTTAGACCTCTGTTCTAACTGCCCTCTGAAATTCATTTCAGCGGTTAACGGAATCCCTTAGGAGTTCTATTTTGATTACTCTATCAGATAATTTCAATTTTCATGATAGGAGTTTAGTTTGAAGAATCTCAAAAACGCTATCACCAAGCCGGGTCGGGAATCTCAACCCTGGGCGGTCTGGATCTGGAATCTCAACATCAATAAAGATGTTATGATTGAGCAGTTAAATTCTTTAATTGCGCAGGGTTTTGGCGGGATAGCGATCCGGCCGGGGCGCGATATGGAGCCGGCTTTTAACTCCGAAGAATTTGTTGAGCTCTTTGGAACTGTTCTTCAGATAGCCAGCGAGAAAAAGGTCGCAATTCGTCTTGCAGAAGACTTCTCACTCCCCTGGAGCCGTGCTTTAGCAAATGAGATGAATCAGTCCAGAAAACTTCGGGCTCAGCAGCTTAAACTCACCGATATTATTAATCCTGCCGGACAGAGTGTAATCGAGATTACTGATACGCAGGACTGTTATGTCCTTCTGGCTAAACTGCAGAATAACCTTCTGAATCTTGCTGATGTCAAAGAGCTTACATCAAAGAACGCCAATGCTCCGATAGTCTGGAAGGTGCAGGATGGGGAATGGAAAATTTTTGTATTCCGTAAAGAATATACCAGGGAGCCGGCAAAGGGATACATACCTAATGTCTTTAATCCCAGGACTGCACAGGTATACATTCAGAATGTTCTTGAAGCCCTTAAACCATTGTTTGTGAAATATGTGCCCACGACCTTTGAAGGCTTTTTAAATGAAATGCCAGCAGTGCTTCCTGCGGACAATACAATTCCGTGGGATGATGATCTTGTTGTAAAATTCCGTGGAAAGTATAAAAAAGAGCTCATAAAGCTGCTACCGGCTCTGTTTTATGAAAGCTGTACTCAGGCCTTTAAAACACGCCAGCAGATTTATACCTTTCTTCTGCAGTCTATGTATGAAAGGTTTGCTTCGCCTCTGGAGGCGTGGGCAAAGAAAAACCGTATATCGCAATGGGTTCTCTGTCCGGAGAGAAATCTATTGAGCAACGCAAACGGGCTAATTGATCCGGTTGTTCCATCCGAGATGGCGTATTCTTTTGTCGGGTTGCAGAACCTTGATGGAACAGATCAGAATTATCATTTACTGCGTACTGTTGCTGATACCAATGCCAATCAGTACCGCCGCGAGACAGTTTTGGTTGTCGGGCGTAACCGTGCCGGAAATGCCGGCACCGTACAGTCATTGAAGTGTGAATTTGATAAAGGAATGCTGGCCGGCACTTCTAAAGTTTTGATAGACGGCTGTTATTTCAACGTTGATCAGCGCAGCTACCTTAAGACTCCGTTTAATCCCGCATGGTATGCACCCGGATGGGAGCACATGAAGCCGCTTTGCGGATATATGTCAAGGGCACAGGAGATGCTGAAAGATCTTCACTGGAATCGTCAGGTGGCGGTTTTGTCGCCGTCTGCGCAGATGATCGCAGGCTATGTGCCTTCAAATAACGAAACTGTTATTAAAGGTAACCTCGTACTTCAGAAAGTACTTGGAAGTCTTGAGAGGTCAAGCATCTCTTATGATATAGTCAATGAAGAATTCCTGAATAGCTGCACTGTCCGTACAAACGGTGAATTCGGCACTGCGGATCGTATTCGAAAAGGAAATTACCAGCTTCTTCTGATCCCTTATCCACCCTTTATATCACGTGAAGTCTTATCCTTTGTTGAAAAACTCCTGCAGAAAGACGGGAATGTGATCTTTTTAGATGAGGCTCCAAAGGGGACAACAGAAGATGGCGTGACGGCGTCTGTAACTTCCCGCATTGAGAAGATTACCACTTCAAAAAAAGGTAGAGCCAGGGTGGTTTCTACTGCGGCACTGGAAGAATCACTGAATGTAAAGCCGATCGTAAAATTAACCGTTAACGGAAAAGCCGGAACAGATATCTACAGTGCCTGGGGTGCATCAGAGGGCTATGATGTGTATTTGATTCACAACACCTCTGATACCAAAGAATACACGGCCAGAATTGAGCTTCCTGAGAGTAAGCATTTTGCCGCTATAGATTGTGAAACCGGCGATATTGTTGAAATTGACGAGATTGAAAAAGAGGACTCTCGTTGTGCTTTTACGATTAATATTGCACCGATTAGCACCTTTTTTATCGTGAGCTCATCTACCCGTATTTCACAGCAGGGTTCATCGAAGCGTCAGCGTCAAGGGATAAACCCCTTTTCGATGCCTCAGCGCAGTTATAGAATTGTTTTTAAAGATCAGTGGGCTTTTGAGGCACAGTCTCTCAACGCTTTGCCAATGGCGACATGGAATTTGAGAATAGGGCTGAGTCGTGAATCTGGCGGGTTCTCTCATTTCTATGAGTCTAATTTTCAGGCTAAAATTATTCCGGAAAGCTGTTACTTTCTCCTGAACGGGCTTGGGGGGCTTAATGGGCTTCCTGTTGCCGAAAACCAGATAGAAGTAAGTGTGAATGGTGCGAGGGTAAACAGGCATACTGCAGCTGCTGCAGTAAAGATCCAGGCCGGTGACACCGTTTCAACGGATCCGATACCCGAGATTCCACTTTCAGTAAAACAGTTATTCGGGAAAAATACGATTCTTTATAATATCAAGAGCAGTCTGGTTAAGGGTTCCAACCGGATTTCAATCAGGACTACCGGTTTTGTTACCGACCCCAGTACAATTCTGTATCCACCGCTGATTCTGGGGAATTTCACTGTCAGCAAGGGGCAGAACGGCTGGACAATCGACAACTCCGGCGCACCGGTAAGTAATGATTCCTGGACCAGGCACGGGTATCCATACCTCAGCGGTACTGGCGTTTACAAGCAATCATTTGAGATTCCCAATGATTATAAAAAACTGGTACTGAGATTCTCTCAGGTTTCAGGCACAACAAGTGTCTCTGTTAATGACAAACCGCTTCGTGTCTTCAACTGGCACCCCATGGAGATTGACATAACTTCGGTTTGTGAACCTAAACGCAACGAGCTGGAGATCGGGGTTCTTAACACCCTTGACAACATGCTCAGAATGAACGGCAGGCCATCGGGGCTGATTGGTGAAGTTTACCTTGATGTGT